>JBGSXN010000146.1:0-20445 GCA_041751355.1 Pyrinomonadaceae bacterium | reverse complement strand
CGGCCATAACATTTCATGGACGGAAATAACGTCAATAAAAAGCAAAATATCGCCATAGTCGGCACGGGTTTTCTCGGTATGACGCTTGCAATGCGTCTGGCCGACGCCGGGGCCAATGTGACGCTTTTCGAATCCGCGAGCGAGATCGGCGGGCTAGCCTCAGTATGGGAGATCGGCGATACCGTTTGGGACAAGCATTATCACGTAACCCTGGCTTCGGATCGGCATACTCGTGCTCTTATTGAGGAACTTGGGCTGGGTGAGGATTTTCGCTGGGTCGAGACAAAGACCGGTTTTTATACCGACGGCGAGCTCGTATCGATGTCCGATACGATGGAGTTTCTCAAGTTCCCGCCCCTCGACCTGATCAGCAAGCTTCGACTGGGATGGACGATCTTTTACGCATCGCGTGTTAAGAACTGGCGCCGGCTGGAAAAGATCAATGTCGAGAAATGGCTGACACGCCTGTCAGGCCGAAAGACGTTTGAAAAGATCTGGAAACCTCTCTTAAAGGCAAAGCTCGGCGAGGCCTATAAGGAAACCGCGGCATCGTTTATCTGGGCCTCGATCCAGCGAATGTATTCCGCCCGCCGCTCAGGAATGAAACGCGAGATGTTTGGATATGTCCGCGGCGGCTATGCCCGCGTGCTTAAGCGGTTCGGCGAGGTGCTCCTCGAAAAAGGTGTCGAGATACGGCTGGATGCAAGGGTCGATTCGATCGAACGCCTCGCGAGCGGCAAGATACGGGTCGACACCGTTGCCGCCCGCCGAAATCGGGATGTAAAGCCGAAAGTTGTGAGGCAGAAAACAAAGTATGCCGCTTTTCAGGCGGCGGCTGTTGCACCCGGATTTTCCGGAGCCTTCCTTTCTGAACCGAATGTCGCGGCCGGTTCGGTCGTGGCATTTCCGGAAACCGGAACCACGGGACACTACGACAAGGTGATCCTGACATGTCCGTCCAATAGAGCGGCGAAGATGCTAGGACAGCTCGATCCAAATGAACGCGAGATGCTCGAAAATATACGATATCAAGGTATCGTATGCGCATCGGTGATAATGCGGTGTTCGCTCTCGAAGTATTACGTGACGAACATTACGGATGACACGCCTTTCACGGGGATCATCGAAATGACGGCCATTGTCGATAAGAAAGAATTTAACGGCGATGCCCTCGTTTACCTGCCGCGATATGTCGCACCGGATGACGAACTGTTCGACAAGTCCGATGAGGAGATCGAGAGAATATTCCTCAAAGGCCTCGAGTCTATGTACCCCCATTTTAGACGGAAGGATGTTGTTGCTTTCAAGATCTCTCGCGTCCGCCAGGTCTTCCCTGTTCCGGTCGTGAACTACTCAAGCGGCCTGCCCGACATGAGATCCTCAGTCGACGGCGTTTATATTGTTAACTCGTCCCATATAGTCAATGGGACGCTGAACATTAACGAAACGGTGGCACAAGCCGAAAAAGCCTTTAGCGAACTCAAGTTTCAGAAATAATATGCTCTGCAGCATTTCATTAGACCTGGACAACCAGTGGTCCTATATGAAAACCCACGGCGATGCCGGGTGGCGATCTTTTCCGTCATATCTTGATATAGCCGTTCCGCGTATCCTGGATTTCCTGAAACAACGGGAAATGAAGATCACGTTCTTCGTCATCGGCCAGGATGCCGCGCTAGATAAAAATCATGATGCCATCGCATCGATAGCCGCAGCCGGCCATGAGATCGCCAATCACAGTTTTAATCACGAGCCGTGGCTTCATCTTTATTCGAAGGCTGAGCTGGTCGAGGAATTCGAAAAGACCGAGGCAGCCATCGATGCGGTAACAGGCGTTAGGCCGGTCGGGTTTCGCGGCCCGGGCTTTAGCCTGTCGCCAACGGTCCTCGACGTGCTTGGCGAACGCGGTTACGAGTATGACTGTTCGACCCTGCCGACGTTCGTGGGCCCGCTTGCCCGGGCCTTTTATTTTTTGCGTTCGCCCGATGTAAGCCCGGAGGAACGTGAAAAGCTCAAGAAGCTGTTCGGAAAGTTCTCTGACGGATTTCAGTCTCTAAGTCCCCGATTTATCGACGCGAATGGCCGTTCGATAGTTGAGATCCCTGTAACAACGCTGCCGGTTGCGAAGACTCCTATCCACGCCAGTTATCTGATGTTCATGGCAAGCTATTCGCCTGCTATGGCGAAGGCGTACTGGAAGCTCGCCGTCACGGCATGTCGCGTGACCGGTGTACAGCCGTCCTTTCTGTTACATCCGCTGGATTTCCTGTCAGGGTCGGATGTCGACGAGCTGAAGTTTTTCCCCGGAATGAACGTGCCGTTAGAACGTAAGATCACGCTGCTCGACTATGCGATCGGCCAATTATCTGCTAAATTCCAACCCGTGACGATGCGCGAACATGCCGACCATTTTCGACGTGAGCATCAGCCCCAAACCGAAAAAATGTTTCTCAAGAGCGCCTGATGCCTCAGGTCTCGACCATGCCCGACATTTCCCGGCGGACTCGCAACCTTATCGTTTTATTGCTTATGGCGGCCCATCTCGCCATCGTATTGCCCCAGGCGTACCTGCTCAATATCTGGGTCGACGAAGCCTCGACACTGTATGCCACGCAGAACGGATTCTGGATCGCCTTTCAGAACGCCGCTACCGAACAAAAACAGGCCCCGCTCTATTTCTGGATAATGAGCCTCTGGCGATCGATCGACGGATCGATCTTTTTTGCCCGGCTGTTCTCGGTGTTATGCAGCTTGGCGGCAGTACGGTTATTCGCGGGGCTCGCCGGAAGATTTGTCCCGCCTTTCGCCGCGGTCCTGCTGACAGCTTTTTTCGCCCTTCATCCATATCTGATCTGGGCGAGTCTCGAGATACGGGTTTACGCTCTCGTCATTCTCCTTTCGATCGTCCTGTTGCGGCTTTTCTTTATAGCGTTTTGGGATGCCGATCCGTCTGATTCCGCTCGAAAGCCCCGTTACCCGAAGATATGGCTGTTGTTCGCGGTAATTATCGCTCTTTATACCAACTACTATCTCGGATTTCTGATCGTCGGCCTTTTTGCATCCCTTTTGGCCACACGGCGCTGGCGGGCGTCGCGCGATTTCGCCCTACTGATGGTCCCCGCGTCGATAGCTTTTTTCCCGCTGCTGTTCGATCTGGTTAAAGAATTCCAATCTAAATCGAGTGGTTTTCAGGAAGAAAGATCCTTGCTCGAAGGTCTACGTGGCGTTTGGAATCACATACTTACTTTTGTGTTGCCGACCGAGATATTTCCGGCCGGAGAGCAATCGGTCATGTCTTCTGTTCGCGTTTGGTTTGTGCGCCTCGGGATCGTCCTGGTGACAGTGCTCGCGATATGGAAAAGAAAACAAATAACTTCACAAACGATCACGATTGGGATTATCACGATTACCATCGGTATATTCTTGCTGGTCGCCTATTTTTTGATCGGCCGCTTCTTCATTGAGATCCGGCACGCCTCAGTCCTGTTTGTGCCGCTGCTGCTGTTGACAGCTTCATTACTCGCGGACGTAACGCCGAAACTGGGCTGGAACAAGATCAGAGTTGTTACCGCGGCAGGCGGGCTGATCGTGCTGGTGTTTTTCTCATATTCGATCGTGACCCTTTATCCCAATATGACCAAACGCGGCGACTGGGCCCGCGTGGGAAAATTTATCGAACAACACGAATCGCCTGGCCAGCCGATCGTTCTGTTCGAAGCATTCGACGCTCTCGCCCTGCCTTATCACTATCGCGGGGTCAGCCCTATCCTCCCGGATGAAAACTACTTCGACTTTGGCCTTCAGGCGCCGATGGGGACCGCCAAAAGCCTGGCCCGGCAAAACGATTTTGTCATTTCCAAGATCCCGCCGGACGCGACGCAGATCTGGCTCGTGGTCAACGACCAGTGCATCTCGACCGAAGCTTGCCGGCCGTTGGAAAATTTTGTCGAGTCAAACTACACTATTGAGTTGGAAAAGGAATTTCATCTGTCAAAAGTTTACCTGCTAAAGCGTAAGGACCAATGATCGAATCACCCGACCCTAAGAATTTAACGCGGCCGCTCGCACGATGCTCCGAATGCGATCGCGAGGTCGAGCATTACAATTCCTTTCTCTCGCCCACCAACGTCCGTCGCGTCGTCTGCTGGGAATGCCTGCAGCGTACAGAGAAAGGCTTTATCTCGAACCGACCGCATTATCGTCAGGCCCGTTCGCACACCATCCCCAGATAAATGGCCGTCCGCAAGATCACAGAGTACCCCGAAAAAGTACTCGGCGAGGTCGGCCAGCCGGTCACCGCCTTTAACGAAGCGCTCGCCGCACTCTGCTCGGATATGTTCGACACGATGTACGAAGCCGAGGGCGTCGGCCTCGCCGCACCGCAAATAGGATTGAATCTCCGCCTGTTTGTAATGGATTGCGAGGGCGTGAAATTAATAGCCGCAAACCCCGAGATCGTCCAAGTCGAGGGCGAACAATCGGGCCAGGAAGGCTGCCTTTCCGTAGGCAAAGTCCCCGCCGTCGTCATCCGTCCGCAAAAGGCGCGCCTGCGCGCCCAGGACGAACGCGGCCAATGGTTCGAACGCGAAGCCGAAGGCTACGCCGCCCGCGCCTTCCTCCACGAAACCGACCACTGCAACGGCAAACTATTCATCGACCACCTCCCCAAACTCCGCCGCGAAATGGTCATTAAAAGGTTTAAAAAGGAAAAGAATTGGAAGTGAGGATTTGTCTGTACCGAGAGCGTCAGCGACCGGGTCTTGCTCTTGTCAGAACCGGGAGGAGTATCGACCGGGTTCTTTCTGACGGCCCCAATTTTCAAAGGTCAAAAATCGAAAATCAAAGATCAAATCCTTTGATGCAACGCCTGGGAACCGATGCACAGACGATCCCGACCCTGAGTCGAACACAGGCGATTAAGGGTGGTCTTGATCTGACTTGTCACTTGTAACCGTTCACTTGTCACTGGCTTGCTCTGCTTTCGGACCGCCGGCGACGGTGCGCTCATGGGGCAAAGTTGTAGGCGATGATTCCGAGCATTTGGGCGGGTTGGCCGCGGAGTGTCATTGGACTGAAGCGGGCCTTGCAGGCGGCTGCGACTCCGGGGGCGGAGAACAGGCTATTACCGGAGAGAGCACCGGCTGAGATGACTTCGCCTTTTTCGTTTATCAACACCTGAATCGAGACTCCGCCGGAAAGCCGGGACGGCCTTGCGGCTTCGGGGTATTCGGGCTTTGGAAGCGAAGTCGCTCTGCCATTGGCTATGCCGATGCTGACAATATTTCGTTCTTCTCCGGAAAGCGGCCCACTTCGTAGGCGATAGCCGATACTGATCCGCTCCTCGATCGGCTTGCCGTCCTCGATCACGGGCTCAAAGGTGGCCGATCGCGCAGCAGACAACGCAGCAGTTCTAAATGCTTCCACTGCCGGATCACTGAGATTCGCGCAGGGTGTGAGCGGGCCATATACCTGGGCAGCTTTCAACTTTCCCTGCGTGTCGATATCCATCAGAACTCTTACTTCATCGCCGTAAATAAGATCCTCGGACTCGGCCGGAAAGGTCGGTAACGGTGCATTGACGGGTTTCACATTTTCAGGATAGATGACCCGCATTTGCGCGATCGCGGAGCCCGAGAAACAAAAACCAATAGTGAGAGCGAGGAAGATGGTCTTCATTTTGACGATTATAACAGATGATCGGGAGGGCAGTGCCATCGAACTCGCTTCGCGCTCGTTCGATGGCGGTACGATCCATCCAGTTAGTACCGGAGCAGGGGTTTTAGCTCTGGCCGATCCGTGAGGCCAGAATCGACCGCGGTTCTTTCTTCGATTCCAAGATCAAAGATCAAAACTCAAGTCTCAAAAATCAAAGCTGATCATCGCGCCTGCTGCCTACTTTTCCGGCACGAAAAAATCTTCGTTTTACTTTGTTTCTGTGCCATAATACGCGCGTATTTTCCTCAGTGTCATCGCTATGGACCAGCCGCCTTATGATCGGATCATGGTACTCGTCCATGCCTGTTCGGACATGGGGCCGGAGGAACGCGAGACGTTTCTTTCCATCGAGTGTGCCGACGACCCGGAATTGCGGCGAGAAGTCGAATCGATTATCGAGGAAGATTCTCCGACAACTGGTTCTCAAGCCGTCTCCAGCGATCTTGAGAAAGATCTTCCGAGTCATTACCGACTGATCAAGCTCATAGGATCAGGGGGGATGGCTGAGGTATTTCTCGCGGAGGACACACGGCTCGGCCGCCGGGTTGCGATCAAGTTTTTGAATGAGACCTTCAAAAAGGATCCGGACCGGATGCGGAGGTTCGACCTTGAGGCAAGGTCGGCCTCGGCGTTGAATCATCCCAATATCCTTACGATCTACGATATTGGCGAGTCGGACGGCGTCCAATACATCGTTAGCGAATACGTCGATGGCGAAACTCTCGGGACCCGCCTCGCCCGCGGTCGACTCTCGTTCCGAGTCTGCATTGAGATCGCAATACAAATAGCATCAGCCCTGGATGCCGCTCATAAGGCCGGAGTCGTGCATCGCGATCTCAAACCGGACAACATCATGCTGCGCCGCGACGGCACGGTGAAGGTTGTGGATTTCGGCCTGGCAAAGGCAAGCGGAAATGCGATCTCGGGTAGTGGGGCTAAAACTCTCGATGCTGTAACGACGTCGCCGGGCATGATACTCGGCACGCCCGGGTACATGTCGCCGGAGCAGACCCGCGGCCTTTCACTGGACGGTCGCAGCGATATTTTCAGCCTCGGTATCATTATCTTTGAGATGGTTACTGGCCATTCACCCTTCGGGGCGGACAGTTCGGTGGACATAATTGCCGCCATTATCAGTAAGGAGCCAAAGCGTGTAGAGGATCTCATTACTGACCCGCCCGCCGCCCTGGTACGAATAATAAACAAAACGCTTCGAAAAAACCGTGAAGAAAGGTATTCGTCGATGAACGACCTTCTTTCCGATCTTGAGGATGTCCGGGCCGAATTGACATCGTCCACACAACATGTGAGAGAGACCGGCACGTCGCATCAAACCGGACTGACGAAAACTCAGTGGCTTCGCCAACGGCTCGGGTTGAGCTTCGTGCTCATAATAGCCGCCACTATTGTGGTGCTTGGGGGATGGTGGCTTGTTGCGATTCGCGAAAGCGGAGGCGCCGTAGCCACGGCGCCAATGCGAAGCGTTCCAATAACGAGCTGGAGCAGCGTTTCAGCGGAGGCCATCGTTACAGCAAGATTTTCGCCTGATGCACGGATGGTCGCCTTCGTCTCAAATAAGTCAGGTTCAACGGAAGTCTGGGTAAAACCCACTGTGGGGGGAGATCCGCTCCAGGTAACGAAGAACGGATTTGATAACCAGTACCCGATTTGGTCGCCGGACGGCCAGCAGATCGCTTTTTTTTCCCGCCGGGCTGAGAATCGAGGAATTTGGCGGGTCAGTTATACCGGCGGCCCCGAGACTCAGATCTTAGACGGGACCGGCGGCCCCGAGACCCCGATCCTAGACGGAGCCCCGGCAAGGCTGATCCGGTGGTCTGACGACGGGAAGATCTATTATCAACACAGATCAGATCTGTACGCGGCTGACACGGCATCAGGTGAGCGCATACAGCTTACGGACCTGGCCTCGGCCGGACTGCGACCACGAACTATCGCTATTTCGCCAGACCTGTCTGCCTTCGCCTTTGCCGTAAAAGAGAGCGATCTCTGGAAGGTAAAAACAAAGCGGTTCGATGCTGCGTCGTTTATCGATGTCGCGTCCTCAAGCAACCCGGTCGACAACATTGTCTTTCATCCAAACGGCAGATCAATTTTTTATTCGAGTGGTGGCGGAGATTCGCTGCAAATATTTCAGGCCAGTCCGGGGCAGGAAATACCCGTTCAGGTTTCCAGCGGCAGTAATGATTTCAATCTGCAGGACGTTTCGGCGGATGGGTCAAAAGTGCTTTACAGCTCGGTAACAGAATCGTCCGATCTCTGGATAGTGCACGCACCGGACGGGAAAGTATCGGTGATCGCGAACGATGTGGCGGGGGAATACTGGCCCGACGTTTCACCTGATGGCAAAAGCGTCGCATATCAATCTGCAACGCAGCCCGACAGACCATACCGCTCATCGATCTTTGTGAAGTCACAAACCGCCTCGGCCGCTCCGGTGCTCGTCACTTCCGATGGATTCTCGCCCGCGTGGTCAAACGATGGGCAGTGGATCGCGTTTTTTCGACGCTCCGGCTCGGGAATGAGCATCTGGAAGGTGCGGCCCACAGGAGCAGAGGCCGTAAGTCTTGCGGATGGTGCGATCACGGCGCCCAGTTATTTGGGCACACCTTATTTAAAGATAGGTGCGAAGCATATCAGCTGGTCACCTGATAGCACAACTGTCGCCTATTCAGCCCAGGCAGACGGTATTTCTAACATCTGGCTGGTTTCAGCCGACGGCACTGAGAAGCGTCAGTTGAGCGCGAACACCGATCCGCGTGAATTCTATTGTTGTACGGCATGGACCAGCGACGGAGCACATGTTGCCTACGTGTCCGAGACAAACTCTGTGCCAAGGTCGTATCGACTCTGGTATGCCGCGGCGGCGGGCGACGATGCAAAGGTAATATTCAGCTCGAATGACCGATTTAGATTCCTGGGATTTGCCAATGGCGATCGTGAGGCGATCATAGCTCAAAATGCAGATCCGAAAGACGTTTCGGCCACGCCAGCGGCGATAAACCTTTACTCTGTTACGCCAATCGCAGGGACGCCGCGAAAAATAGCTACACTTACTGACGCATATTTTCACAACATCCACCTGTCGCGGAACGGTGAAATCCTAGCCTTTGTTTCCAGATCGAACGATATGAACGAACTGTGGACGGTACCGGCAATGGGCGGGGCTCACCGAAAAATAACTTTTGAAAACGACCCAAAGGTAATGTTTTCAAGCCTGGCATGGTCGCCGGACGGCCAGTCGATCGTTTTTGGAAAACAGACACGTACAAATTTGCTTTCGATGTTAACCAATTGAATTTTTGGAGGAGGAAAAAAATGAAAAAACAACTAATGATAATGACGGTTGCGATGCTCGCATTGTTCGCCATGCTCTTAGGATTGAGCTGCGCACCACCCCCGCAAAACAACGGTAATGCAGGTCGCAGCGATAATGCGACCCCGATTAAAGCCGACACGGACGACCCGGAGCTGGCGAGTGACGCATGTACCCAGCCTGGCAATAAGCCCGGCAATGTGACAGAACAGATCAGGAAAGGCATTTTGGGTAAGGCGAAACTTAAGCCTCTGTACCAACACCGTTGGTTCAAATTTGGCATTTATCCGGGATCGAGTCCCGGCTCGCTTCATTTGTATTTCACCGGCAAACTCGCTGACCCGGACTCGCTGGGTGAGCTTGCGGACGTTGTAAAAAGGGTGGTCAAAAAAGCGTGTGTTGAAAAAGTATTCTTCGCCACCGACGGTACTCTTCCCCCGAGCACGACGGCAGCTCCGCTAACCACCGACGCCTTTTTCGAATGGTGGGTCGGTTGCGAGGACCCGAACGTGCCGTGCTCCGGCGGCGAATGCAGGCCTCCGGACCAGTGCCCGGCCCCGGCCCCGACCCCCGACCCGGTCGCAAACACCAACACGAACACGAACATGAACGTGAACACGAACACTAATACCAGACCGAACACCAATGGGAAGTGATTACATGCATGCATGAAAAAAAGGCTATCTGAAGATCGATTTTTTTCGGCTTGCCTTTGTTTCGTGCGGTTAGTGTGTCTCGTGGTTCTGAAAACAGAACCACGAGACACACTAACGCCCTGGCCGATCCGCGAAGCCAGAACCGACCGGGGTGGCCCTCGAATCCGTCGCCTGTCACAGTGGGGACACTGCAATCGTCGACCGGCGATGTCAAAGGGGCGATCCTATCGGGACGAAAATCTATCGCCATTCTCGAAGGGCTCGTAGAGACCAATCCGGACGACGCTGGCTATGAATCGCGTTTGATGGTGGCTCTGACTTCATTCCGGTCGTCTTTACTGGCCGACGGACAAATCGCCGAAGCGATCGAAAACGTACGGCGGGTTGTAAAAACTCTCGAGCTATTAAGCGGCGACGATCCGCAAAACTCGAATCTGCGTCGAGGACTTGGCACGAGTTATGGTTCCCTGGGAACGTGCCTGATGCAAACCAAAGACATTCAGGGCGCGATCGACAACTTTCGCCGTTCACTTTCGATCGCCGAAGAACTAGCCGCAGCGGAGCCAAAAAATGCGGACCATCGTAAAGACATCGAGATCGCGAAGAAATCTATGTCTGAGGCCAATTCAGCGCGACGCCGAAAAGCCCTAAAGTCCGGAACCTTCCGGCCACTTTCGTCGTTATCATTCACATCACGGAGACGACCCAAAATGTTATCTCGGCCCCCGAGGATGTGACGCCCGAGGTGCTCAACGGCCTGTTCGGAAGTTCGACCGAGGTCGTCCGTGCCACCGTCATACTCGTAAAGGAGCTTCCGGTCTCGACCGTTTACCGTCTGTCGATCGGCTACCTGGACCCCGCTGCCGCAAAACACTACCCCCGGACGCTGTTTCTCAAACTCAGCCGTCCGCAAACCGTAGTGCAGGCATCGCAGGACATCGGACGTGCTGAGGTCGAGTTTTATCAAAAGGCGGCACCCGAGATGACCTGTCCGCCTCTAATACGGTGCCATGACGCCGGGTATTGTGACGACACCGGTCGCTCACACATCCTGCTCGAAGATCTTTCCGAATCGCATTCCCAGCCCGCCGAACACCATCCTCCGTCCCCGTCGATGAGCCGAATGGCGGTCGAAACCCTGGCCAAAGTCCACGCCGCCTGGTGGCACGATCCGAGGCTGGGAAATGGCATCGGCGAGGTGTTTGACGATAATTGGCTGCAAGCGTTCCTAGTGGAAGTTGATACGAGCGTCACGCGGTTTCTTGATCTGGTGAAAGGCGAACTGTCACCACGTGAGATCGAAGCCTACCGGCTCCTGCTGCGTGCGGCACCGCCCATCTGGGGCCGGCTGACCGACCGCACCGGGCTTACACTGACCCACGGCGACGCCCACTGGTGGAATTTTCTATATCCCAATGACCCCGAGACCAACGCGGTACACATTTTCGACTGGCACCTCTGGCACATCGACCTCGGCGCCCGCGACCTCGCCTTCCTTCTCGCCTTCGGCGGCTTTGCCGACCTCAAAATGCTCCCCTCCTCGGATAGGAGGGGTGGCGGCCGCCGCGGCCGACGGGGTGGTAGAATCTTCGAAACCGACCTTCTCCGTCATTACCACGAGACCCTGATCGAGAACGGCATCACTGGTTATTCGTGGGAAAACCTGAACGAGGACTACCGCTGGTCCGCCATCCGCAACCTAAATCTGCCCGTCATATTCCACTCCCAAGGCAATCCCGAAACCATCTGGCGCCCAGCCCTCCGCCACTCCCTCTCCGCCTTCGAACGCCTAAAATGCGCGGAGCTAATTACTTTGTGATCGATAGTGGATCGAGCAGCATCACCACGGCCATGACCTGCCGCCAGATCGAGAGCCTTCCCCGTAAACCGTAAAATTCGTGTATTCGTGGCAATGACTTCGCAGGAGGGTCAGCCACGAATGCACCAATAAACTCAAATTAGGCAAGAATCGCGGCGTCACCCGCCGCCAGATCGACAGTCTTTAATATTCATTCCTTTTTTCAAACAGTTTGCTTCCTTGTCACTGTTTCTGGCGGATGAACATAAGGCGATGGACGGGCAGATTCTTTTGTTCGACTGCATTTTCGCGTTCCGTTTTTACCGGCATGGGGTTTTCATTGAGCCGGGCTGTGTGAAAACCGCCGTGGGCATCAAAAACCTCGGCTATCTCGTCAGCCAGGAACTCGATATCAGTCTGAACGAAAACTCGGCCTTCCGGCGCGAGGCGGCGGGCGATCGTTTCGGCCATTTCGGCATTCACCATTCGACGCTTGGCATGTTTCTTTTTGAACCACGGGTCCGGAAACTGGATCGTGACCATCTGGAGTCGGCCTGCGGGGATCTCGGCAAGCAGCCGGTCGAGCCAGAGCATCGCGTTGCAAAACTCGTATCGAAGGTTTTTCAGCTCCTTTTCGGCCGCAATACCGTTGGCCTCGATCACCAGTGGCTCGCGTATCTCGACGCCGAGGAAATTCCAGTCCGGCTCAGCCTCGGCCATCCGAAGCAGAAAGCGTCCGCGGGCACAGCCGATGTCGAGGTGAAGCGGACGCTCAGGGACGTCGAAAACTTCCCTGATGTCGACCGGTCTTGGCTCCTGCCGATAATAGGGTGAGAGCGGATTGACGTGCTGGTGAACCCTTACGCGTGGCATTTTACGTTAAACAATCTGTAGGATCAGCAATATGGCAAAAACACAGGTAGCGATATAGATGCCCACCGCGGCGAGCCCCGTCGCCTGAACCGCAGGGCTGGCTATTCGCGGGTCGGTGTGAGCATCGCCGGGTATCTGCACCAGGCCGTAAACGGCACCGGTGATCAACCCTCCGATATGCCCGTAGTTGTCTATCACCTGAAACAAGACGAGGCCAAAGATGATAATAAAACCGATATTCATCAACAGGCTTTTCCTAAACTCGGGCGTAATAAACTGCCGACGACGAAACGTATACACAGCCAGATAGCTGATCAGCCCGACGATGCCGCCCGACGCCCCCACCGACAGGCCGTCGGGTACAAATAGCAGGCTAAGCAAGCCTCCGCCCACAGCCGACAAGAGAAAGACGATCGCCAGGTGAGCACGATTAGAGAGGATCTCGAAGATCTTGCCAAAACTGTAGAAAGCAAACGAATTAAGGGCGATATGGGCCAATCCGCCATGAACGGCCGCTCCCGTGAGTATCCGCCAGTATTCGTTTTGATTCAGAAATGCGGGTTTATCAAAACCCGCCGCGAGGATCGACGGTTCGAGGCCGGTCGACATTTGGACCGCTCCGACAACCAGTATCGACGCAACCAGGATGTATGTGTAATAGGGCGGGTCGAGCGCGGGCAGTTCCTCATGTGACCGCTCGTCATCGGCCTCATCGATTTGCAATTCGTCTATTTGCGGTTCGTCTTCTTGCGGTTCGTCGTTCGGTTGATATGAAACTGACATTAGATTACATTGCGAGGCCGCCATCGGCCTGAACTACCTGGCCCGTTATGTACGCAGCCGAATCCGAAAGAAGAAAACAAGCTATCTCGGCAACTTCGCTGACGTTACCCAGCCTGCCGAGCGGGATCTGCGCAATGATCTTTTCGCGATACTCGTCGTTCATCTCGCTGGCCATGTCTGTTTCGATCAGCCCCAGCGCGAGAGCGTTGACCGTAATCTTGCGGCTCGCGATCTCCTTAGCAAGCGATTTGGTAAGTCCGATCATTCCGGCTTTGGATGCAGAATAATTAGACTGGCCGAGCATTCCGACAACACCGGAGATCGAGGTAATATTTAGGATAGACCCGCCGTTCTCATTCCGCATCATCGGACGCACGGCGGCCTTTGAGAAATTCCAGGCTCCTTTCAGATTTGTATCGATGACGGCGTCCCAGTCTTCTTCCTTCATCCGCAGGATAAGCTGGTCACGGGTAATGCCCGCGTTATTTACAAGCAAATCGATCGTCCCGAACGCCTCTTTTACCTGCCCGACAAATTCCGCCGCCGCCTCGGTGCTCGCCACGTCACATTGAGCCGCAAACACTTTAACCCCGAGGCCCTCGACCTCGGTTTTAAGAAGCTCGGCCTCGTCGGCACTCTTGGAATAATTGAACGCCACATTGGCACCGCGTCGAGCGAGTTCGAGCACGATCGCCCTGCCGATCCCCCGCGTCCCGCCAGTTACAACGGCGGACAGTCCCTCAAATTGTTTAGTCAATTCTTTTTCTCCAAAGTATTTCTTCTTTTATTCTATCCGCAGACGCATGAAAAATCATTTATCCATGATTTCAACTGCCAATTACACAAATGTAAAGGTGCTACAGGTTAGACCACAAAGGGTAAAAAGCCTAAGACGTGGCGTTCGGGGCCTTCATCACTGCCAGGTAAAAAAGGCGTTACGGGGTTTGCCCGCAACGCCTTGAATTGGTAAGTAAGTCTGTTCCGGAAGTCAAAAATGAATCCTGATTTTCCGGGAGCTGTTAACTTAGAACCTCATACTTCCCATGAAGTGAATAACCCTGGCACTCGAGCGGGTACCAGTAATACGGCCAAAGCTCGTCGAATCAAAATTGGTAGTTCCAAAGAAGAAACTTGGCCTGTTCAAAATGTTAATGGCCGTCGTCTTCAACTCAAGTCGGACCCGTTCGCCGATCGGGAACCGCTTTGTAACGGACACGTCAAGATTGAAGAAGGTCCCGGCATGGATGCCGTTGATTGGAAAGTTCCCAAATGTGCCGGGCTCAGGTGATCCTATCAATCCATCTTTAAGTGTTGATTGGGTAACCCGGCCTGCCGCATTAGTTGTGATATTCAGCAGATCAGGATTGAACCAGAAGATACCGCCCGGCGTCCGGTAGATACCGACATTCCTCTTAAACTCCTCGAACGTCATATTGAGAAGCTGGGCCGGGAGATTAGTCCCTGTCGTACCTGCGGCAGTGGCGTTAAATGTCGTCCTTCCCGACGTGATAAAGAACGGCGGGTTGGTCGACCATGCACCGATCGCACCTACGGTCCAACCGCCGATCACCTGATTTACAAACGCATTCGAATTGCTGGCGTATCTTCGTCCTCGTCCAAACGGAAGGTCGTAAATGCCGTTAACCACGAACCGGTGCGTCTGATCGTCTCTCGACCTCGTATAGTCGAGCTTCTTATCACGAAACGTCCGGAAATTCTCGAGCGTACTCTGGCTGAGGTTTCCCGCAGCGTCCGGAGCATCCGTCATCGCCTTGCTGAAAGTATAATCAGCCTGGAACATCAAACCGCCCGAAAAACGCCGCCGAAGCTCGACCTGCATCGAATGATAGTTCGACATCGAGTCATTGCCCAACAGCCGAGCAGCCAGGGCATTCGGATTGGCAACAAAGAAATTGGCGGGAATGCCATTAGCCGGATTCTCGCGAGCTGCCCTGAATGCGTCATTAAATGCCAGCGTAGCAGCGAGACCACCGACACTGTTGGTATTCAAGTTGCTGACAAACGTCGCATTACTGAAAAATGTAGACGCAGTCCCTCCGAAGAATGCCGAAAAAATAGGCAGAGGTACGCAGCCGGCGCAGCCGGGTGCAAAACTCGTACCGCCGCGGGCAGCGAGATTCGCCTGGGCATTCTTGAACTCGTTCAGAAATCCGTTCTCGAAGATGTTGACCTCATTGAAATCAACAGCCCGATAAAGCTTAACGGCATGATTTGCCGAATAACGCACTTCAAAGGCAGTATTAGCGAAGATCTGACATTTCGTTCTCCGGCTTCGAGAGGCGATTCTTCAGATAATGTATATCCATCTTCAGTCCGGTTAGCTGTTGCCCCAGTTCATCATGGATCTCGAGAGCGATACGTTTTTGCTCATCTTCGCGGAGCGTCCGCTGATGCTTTGATAGAGCTCGGAGCTCCTCGCGTGAACTTCGGATTTTCTCGCTACCCGTCCGTACAAGGTGGATCAGCCATGCCAGCAGCATTCCTTCTACGACAAAGACCGTGATGCGGACAATGTCCTGCCGATCTCCGAGGAACTGATGATAGGGAAGGACAAAGAAGTATTTGATCGCGATGCCGCTCAAGAGAGCCGTCAAAATTCCAACTCTGAGACCGAATAACCACGCACAAAGTATCATCACCGCCAAAAAAAGAGGTGAATTGATCGGACGGTCGACTATCAGCCAAACACCGTGCGCCAGGATCACCGCCGCCGCGACCAGCGAAATCGCGATCAACAGACGTAGGCTGAAGGGCTTATCGATATAATTGAAATCTTCGATCGTCATTAAGCTGGCCTTTTAAAAGGTTCTAATATTCGAGATTCCCGTCGTAAATCATTTTCGGAACATCGAATTTCAGATTAAGCTTAAGGTTATCCGATAGATTCATCACAAACCGAACGGACCCGCTTTCCGGCGTCAGAAACGGCTCTCCGTCGAGCGAACGAGCAAATACGAACTTTCCGCCCATGTCATCCGCAACCGGGGATCTGTAATCGATCACAGACAGCCGTTTTCCGTCCTTGCGCTCGAGATATACCTTGTTGGTCAATTGAGAAACGTCCAATTTCCTCAGGCCCTGAAGCGTGGCCCCTACGGTTGCGGGATTCCTGCCGTCAACATTCACAGCCACGATGATATAGTCACCAAAACCATTGTCGATAATGGTCTGCAGCTCTTTTTCGAGTTCAGCTGAAGGGCTCGGATGAGCATTACGCAGCCTGCTTGCGAATGCTTCTCGGACCGGCTTTGCCGATATGAATCGAGCTCTTACAAATACTTCCGGAGGCAGGGGCGCCGGGCCCTGGCGGGTCGCCTGTGTACCTGCACCGCTAGGGGGCCTTACGCTTGGCGGAGCCTCACCTCTCATCTGGCTCTGCCCCCAGGCCGAGCTGTTCAGGATCTTTTCTGCATCCTTTTGTGACCAGTCGGTCCAAGGCTTAACGCTTTGAGCGGCCACCATACCGATGAGTGATCCGTAGAATATACCGATAAAAAGTAATTTCCTCATATTATCTATTAACCCTCCAACGCTCTTCGCTGTATCTCAAATAATTTATTCACGCCGATATCGGCGAGCATCAGCATTTCGTCCATTTGTTCACGGGAAAAGGGCTCGCGTTCGGCGGTTCCCTGAAGCTCGATAAATTTACCGAGGCCGGTGCAGACGATATTCATATCGACATCCGCGGTCGAATCTTCGGTATAGGCGAGATCGAGGATCGGCGTGCCCTCGATTATACCGACGCTGACCGCGGCGACCTCGCTCAGTATCGGCGAAGTCTTGATGATTCCCTGCTTCAAAAGTTTACGGCAGGCCAGGGCGAGTGCAACATATGCCCCGGTGATCGACGCACATCGAGTGCCTCCGTCGGCCTGGATGACATCGCAATCAAGATAAATCTGACGCTCGCCAAGTTTTTTTGTGTCGACAATTGCCCGCAGGCTTCGGCCGATCAGACGCTGGATCTCCTGCGTTCGCCCCGAAGGCCGCTGCGATTCACGCTGTGTGCGTGTATTGGTCGCCCGCGGCAGCATTGCGTACTCGGCCGTGACCCACCCGATGCCTTTATTTCGCATAAACATCGGTACGCGGTCCTCTACCGATGCCGTGCAAATGACCTTAGTCCCGCCCACCTCAATTAAAGCCGAACCCTCGGCATAAGGCGAGATATTTGGCGTGATCTTTGTATTGCGGATCTGGTCGATCGTTCTGTTGTCTGATCTGGAGTATGTCATTATCAGTGAATAATTAAACAGGATGGGCAGGTTGATCAGGATAGGAGTCTCTTTGTATCCTGCGTATCCTGTTAAAGTCTATCATTGCCATATACCTCGATGGCCTCGAGCTTTGAAGGCTTAGTGCCCAAAAAGCGTTCGGCGACGCGGCTGAATCGTTCGGCCGCGTCCGTCACGTAGAAATGATCGAGGTCGTCGCAGAGTGCCCTGTCGCCTCGGACCTCAGTCGAATTGGACAGCCCTTTGCGGGCCAATACCTCGGCAACTTCGTCTGCCGTAGCCTCGCCCGAATCAATTAGCTTAACATCCGGGCCAAGAGTTCGCTGAATCACATCTTTGAGAATAGGATAGTGCGTACACCCGAGAACGACGGCATCCGGTCCGAATTCCCTGATATTCGCGAGATATTTTTCGGCGATCGAATAGGTTTCCACCTCGGCCGTCCATCCTTCTTCCGCAAGCGGAACAAACAGCGGGCACGCAGCCTGGAATACCGACGCAGTGTCGCAGGCATTTTTGATCGCAACCGCATACGCGTCGCTCGCGATCGTGGCTTCGGTGGCGATAACGCCGATCTTCGGTGCATCGCATTCGGCCGTCGATATAGCCTTACGCCCGCCCGGGCCGATCACGCCGACCACGTCGATCCCAGTCTGCGACCTTATAGCGGGCAATGCCAATGCCGACGCCGTATTGCACGCGACGACCAGCATCTTTATCCCGAGCGACGCTAGAAACCGCGAATTTTCGACTGCATATCGTTCAACTGTAGCTAATGATTTGGTTCCGTAAGGTACGCGCGCCGTATCGCCGAGATATATGAAATGCTCATTCGGCAACCGGTCATGCAGTGCGCGATAGACCGTCAGCCCGCCCACGCCCGAATCGAATATTCCAATTGGAAGGTTGTTCCTCACAGTTTAACTGACCCTTTTGATAAGCGAAATAATGAATTTATCACGCTGCCCGCCGCAACTCTAAACAACGGTTCAACTTTCATCCCATGGTACCGAACCAAATCCGCGTTCTGGACGTACCACTCCATTAAGTAACGAAATCTAAATTACATTCGCAATAAAAGGAACACATATGAAATTTACCGCCCGTCGTTTTTCCGCATTGATACTCGTTTTGTTCAGCATTGCGGCCACAACCGCAATGGCACAGGACCGTGCCGCTCAAATTGACGATCTTATGAAAAAGTACCATGAGTTCGGCCAGTTCAACGGCTCCGTTCTCGTAGCCGAAAATGGCCGCGTCATCTATAAGAAGGGTCTTGGCTGGGCCAATATGGAGTGGAAGGTGCCCAACGAGGCGGATACCAAATTTCGCCTGGCATCGATCACTAAACAGTTTACCGCGGCAGCTATACTGCAGCTCGTCGAACAGGGCAAGATCAAACTCGACGGCACGATAACCGACTATTTGCCCGATTATCGAAAGGACACAGGCGACCGTGTAACGATTCACCATTTGCTAAATCACACGTCCGGCATTCCGAGCTACACGAGCCAGCCGGGGTTCTTTGCTAATGAGAGCCGCACCCATTACAAGGTCGCCGACTTTGTCAAGAAGTTTGCGAGCGGAGATCTCGAGTTCGAGCCTGGGACCAAATTTGTCTATAACAACTCGGCCTATTTTCTACTCGGTGCGATCATCGAAAAAGTGACCGGCAAACCGTATGCACAGGTAATGCAGGAGAACATTTTCGAGCCGGCCGGGATGAAGAACAGCGGCTATGATACCAGCACTCCGGTTATTGAGAAGCGAGCCGCCGGTTACGGCAAGACCCCGAACGGCTATGTAAACGCTCCGTATCTGGACATGTCGCTGCCGTATGCAGCCGGTTCGCTATATTCGACTGCGGAAGACCTTTACCTATGGGATCAAGCCCTGCACGGTGACAAGATACTTTCGGTTAAAAGTAAGGACCTGATGGTCAAGCCGCATCTCGAAGACTATGGCTATGGCGTAACTTCACGCGGCCTGATGCTGAGCGATAAGACAACTTCGATACCGGTTGTACGCCACAGCGGCGGCATACATGGCTTTAGCACGAACATCGTCAGGTTCGTCCAGGATAGGCACCTGATCGTGCTCCTGGATAACACCTCACAAGGCAGCCAGCAGAACCGAATAATCGAGGCGATCGCAAACATCCTCTATGGCAAACCGTACGAAACCGCGCAACGATCCATCGCCGAAACGCTGCTCCCTATTATCACGGAACAAGGCGTGGAGCCGGCCATCAAGAGATACCGGGAGTTGAAAACATCCAGCGCCGCCGAATATAACTTTAGCGAGGGTGAACTGAATGGCCTCGGCTATCAGTTGCTGCAGGCCAAGAAGCTCAAAGAGGCCGGTGAGATCTTTAAGCTCAACGTCGAAATGTTTCCTGAGGCGTCGAACCCCTATGACAGCCTGGGCGAGTATTACGCCGTGGCGGGCCAAAAGGAGCTTGCAATCAAGAACTATAAACGGGCACTCGAACTGAACCCTAAAAGCACCAGTGCTTCGGCTGCGTTGAAGAGGCTCGACGCTCCCACAGCGACTGTCGATCCTAAGATATTTGCGACCTACATTGGAAAGTATCAGTTGGCACCTAATTTCATTTTGACCATTACCGCCGAAAATGGAAAACTCCATGCCCAGGCTACAGGGCAGTCCCGAGTGGAACTCGCTCCGATGTCCGAAACCAAGTTTCGCATTACGGTTATTGACGCTGAGATCACATTTAACAAGGGAGCTGACGGGTCGGTAACCGGGCTCAATCTGTTACAGGGCGGGCGAGATATGCCGGCGAAACGCTTGCCTTAGATGGCATCAGGACAAGAACGGAAAAGGGCCCGGTCATAGCAGGTGACCGGGCCTTTTCTTTAGTCAATATGGTGGAGGCGGCGGGAATCGAACCCGCATCCAAAGGTTGCGACCAGTGCGATCTACACGTTTAGTCAGTTCACTTTAGTTTCGTCGTCGAAGAGCAGATGAACCGACAAGACCTCTTCGAAAACTAACCCGACTAACTTT
>JBGSXN010000145.1:0-5768 GCA_041751355.1 Pyrinomonadaceae bacterium | reverse complement strand
CGTCTGGGCGTGGATGTGCGTGTGGACGGTTCCCTGATTTTTGAGACTGAAGGAGCGGCGATGACCTTCGCCCAGGCGTGGGATGGTTTGGTGGATGATCGTCTCAAACTGCTAAAGATTGTTCGTATAAGCGATGGAAGTTATGCCATTGGGAAAAAGAGTTTTTTCCCTTCGGAGTTGGTAAATGAGGACGAAGCTTTACCGAGGGTGCTGGAAGCCGTATATACTTCGGGAAAAAATAAAACGCAGCAAGCTGAAGCCAAGAAGCTGCTTGAGGCCATCGGGGTGTCCGTAGTTGGAGAAACGGAACAAGTTCAAGCGATTCTCGACCAAAGATACACCTATGAAGCTGAAGTCCCTGATGACAAGATCTATCTAAACGATTTAAAGCGATTCTGTCTACTGGTTGAAAAGTATCCCAAAGAGGCTGGGCGGTTTAAAGACTATTATGTTTTTCGCCAGGCTAATGATAATTGGAGTAAACCAGAAAATGTCTATCTTGATAATCCGTTCCTTGATACTGGCCTTACCGCCTATTTTGAAGCAAACCCAAAAGAGGCTCAGCAGGGTAGTTTGTCAGAGAGCTACATCATCTGCGAAATTTCGATCGACAAATTTGTTAACTTCGCCGAAGCCGTCGGTGTCCAGAAGGAACTACAGATTGTTCAGACCACATGTTTCGATAACCCAGAGTGGGCATATCTTCGCGACGTCGGAGGCGTACGAGATACGACTCCAATTAATCGAGACTATTTCGTCCCTGGCCTCAAAGAAATCCTGTCCAATCCCACAGTTCCGATCTCTAGTCTCATTTGGCGCACAATGCGCTTGACTCGACGAAATTTGATGGTTCTACAGGCTACCTTTCAAAGAACGGAGACACACGGGCCCCGGCGCGCTCTCTCTCAACTCGTACATTTATTGAAGGATTGTGCTTGGGTGCCTCAGGAAAATGGCGAATTTGTGCGTCCATCCGATGCCGACAGTACTCTCCTCCCCGACGGGTTCCCGTTCGATCAAGGTGAAACGTGGCTCGCCAAAATCAAATTTGGTGAGGGCCTAAAGCAACGTTTAGAAACTGCAGAGATAACAGGACGATTGGCAAAAGAACTTGGATTCGAGGATGACGAAGTGTTGGATCAAGCGAAGAAATTTGCATCGCTGCCTCGAGCGGAAAGAGATCGCTTCTGGGTCGAGTTTGAGCGTCGCCAGAATGCCATATTTCCTGACAGTGAACCACGAAACCCAGACCGACGAGGCGAGCTGGTGGGTGAACAAGCTGAAAATGCACCCCAGCGCCTCGTCGAAAAACGAGCGCGAAGTGTATCAATAGGCAGAGAGGTGGTCAAAGCAGAGACGGAGCAGTACCTTCGTCAATTATATACGGACGGGGACGGGTATCTATTCTGTCAGGTATGTAAAGAACCGATGCCTTTTAAACTCGACAATGGGACCTTTTATTTTGAAAAAGTGGAGTTTATTCCAGAACTCAAAGGTCGGCATTATCAAAACTATTTGGCTCTTTGTCCGAATCATGCGGCGATGTATATGGTAGCGAATGGCTCTAAAGGACTAATTCTCGAAATTTTCAATGAACTCGAAGATGGTGACCTTGAGGTCATTCTTGCTCAGGAGAATATGACGATTCGTTTTACAAAGACGCACTTCGCTGACCTGAAAAAGATTGTTGAGATCGATTCACCTATTCAATAAATATGGAATCTTGGAATAGCAGAGGTCTGGGGAGAATTTACCGACTTCGAGCAGCCCCCTACTAAGACGGACAAGTCGAGTCCCAATGTTCGATAGTGGCATTTAGAGTTTCTTATCCTTGACTATCGATGTCAGCCTTCGGTTATCGCATAATCCAACTTTTTGCGTGTCGTCTAGCCCCTTTACCGCCTCCAACATGAAGCACCTCGGCATCGGCGCAAAATGTTGGGAACGCTCATATCCGAGTAAGCACAGAGATTCTGAACCATGAGTTGATTTGTGTTTAGGTTGATGAGAAAAGGGCCTAAATTGAATTTGCAATCATCAGGCCGCATTTAAGCCGTTCGGTTGCGCCAGGCATATTAGAGTTTTCCCACCGACTCCTCTAACATCTCGGCGTCCAGAACATTGTCCAATTTTCGCGTTCGTTCTAACCTTTCATTGAAAGATGTTGCGGCTTCAATTATCTGACGATCTTCGAAATGAATATAGTGCTTCGATGTCACTCCGGAGCCCTTTCTGTGTCCGACTTCTTGTTGGATCGATTCTAATTCTTGACCGCTTGCAGCCTTATCAGTTGCCGATGTTGCCCTCAAAGTATGAAATGTCCCTTTTGGGTTTACTTTAGCCTCTTTTTTAATCGAGTCGAAGGGTTTGCGATACGCCTTTGTCCACATGAACAATCGTTCTTCGGCAGCCTTGTTGAAAATTCCTCCCGCTTCCATTTCATCAAATAGCCAGGTAGTTATTGGCATCTTTTTGGTGTGGATCTTGTTCCGGCTGTCAGGCATGTTCAGTTCGATCAGGCCGACCCGTTTTGCTTCATCAAGATATTTAATATGGATGCCCATAATGTGAAAGAGTTCATCGACGCGGCAACCTAAAGTGTAAGCGGCGATGAGCACTAGACGCCAGCGTTTTCGGTTTTCCGGTTTGCGCGGAAACAAACGATCACAGGCGGCAATCATTCGTTGAAATTCGTCGAACGTATACTTTATGCCTTTTGGTTTTTCATCGGACTTCTTGATCAGGTCACGGAATGGCGGGACGCGAGTTCCGAGAGTATCTCCGGCATAGCGAAGCAGATGTTTCAACCGGGCAAGGTATCGATGCGCCGTCGTGTTGCTACGATAGAACTCTTTCCCACCCTCTTTCCGCGTGTAAGGTCGCTTCAAGAGCCATTTCTTAAATTCTTTCACACGAAGCAAATCGATGTCTTCAATTTTGTTTTGGCCAAAAAACTCCACAATTAGATCGAGCTTTTGGAACTCTTGTTTAGCGCCTTTTACTTGCCGGTCATTTTCCAAGTAGTCTCGGTAGTGTTTTTCAACAAACCCCGCAAAGTTGGTTCGCCCTTTCACCGACGCGATTGTCGCCGTTTTTCCTTTTTCCTTAAAGTCTGCATACTCTTCCTCGGCCCAGCCTTTTGCATCCCTTCTTGACGTAAAGCCCTTTTGGCTTTTGGAATGCCATTTCCCGGACTTTTCATCATAGATAGCAAATATACCGCGGTATCTTTGCACAGATCCATCTTTCCCATCCTTCTGAGCAGTGATAAAATAGCCTTTCTCTTGATGACTTTTGGCAATGTGCAACTTCATAGTAATCTAGGGGGGAATTTCGGGGGGAATTTTCATGGTTTAGGGGGGACTTTAGTGTCCCCCACTGTCCGGATGCGTCGGTTGGTGTCTGCATGTGTCCCCCATAACCTCTTTATTGAGAGTAAGTTATGAAGCGGCAACCTGTCAAGCTGGGGTGGCGGAATTGGTAGACGCCCAGGACTTAAAATCCTGTGCCCTTAGGGGCGTACGGGTTCGATTCCCGTCCCCAGTACCATCTTTGACATTAAATAGAGAGACACATCTCTGGCGAATTCTGCTCATCACCATCACAATGACCAGCGAACTAATTATCAAATGTCAGTGGAGCCGGTGTGAAGCCCCCGCGACAAAACATGTCCGTTTCGGAAATCGAACTTTCGGCACTGACGAACTCATTCCCAACCCGATACAGAATTATACCGTTCTCCACCGCAATCTTTGCGACCAGCACGTCCAGGAAGTCACGACCCAGTATCTCGAGGTGGATGTTTTTGACCTCGGCGACTGTCGTTCCTGCGGAAATCGATAGCGGCCCTTCAACGCTGGTACGGCAATTGCCCCTTCTAAATCGCGGGGGAGCAATTATCATGAACATCTTTCGAAACATACTCGTTGCTGCGGCAATCGCGTTGACCGCGGTGCCAGCCGTTCTCGCACAGGACCGCAGGATTTTTGGCGAAGCTCAGCGTATTACCGGTGACCGTTTTACGGTAGCGACCCGCACGTCGAGGGGGGCTAATATAATGGCGGTCCGGCGGCCTTCGGCATCAATGCTTAACGCCATCGACCGAGGCCTGACTGACCTGTTCGCCGCGGCCCGCAGAAATGGTTACCGCAGTCAAACCAACTATAGCGATTACACCATTTACATAGCCCGTGCCGATCGCACGCAGAATGCAGACAGGCAATATTCACCTGACATCGCGGTCGGAGCAGCCCAATACGCTGGCAGCGTTTTTGATCAGGGCGGCTATATATTTGCCGCCGGGATGGTGATATCGAATTCACCGTCCGCCTTTGTGATCGCTGAGCATACTCGCGATTTCGACCGTGTTGCTAACGTGGTTAGGTACGAAGGCGAGCATCTGGTCCTGTTTCACAATGATCGTCGACGATACGCGGCGACAGCTGATCACAGTCAGGGCGGCAGCCATCCGATCCTTCAATAGAGTTATCGGCGGGTGACGCCCGATTTCGTGCACGGGTGGCCGTAAACCGTAACACGCTCTCATCAAGTCATTGGAATCCACTTTAAAATGCTCGTAAATGCGGGCATTTTTATTTTTATTCCACAATTCACGCTTGTGGCACAGCCATTGCTTCGTTAGTCGAGAGTAGAAGGAAATCCGATGGATATCCTGAATCTTTCTCAAAGATTGGTCGAGGGCGAGATCCTAAGGCCATACATGAAAAAGTCCGATGCGAAGGGGAGAGCGCATCGGGCTTTTTCTTTTTCCGCCGAGTCTTAGTTTGCGTCCGATCTAGCCGCATATTGCCCACTGCACATCGCCGTTCGGCGGGTTTTTGCCGTTTCCTACCATCTATGACAAAATACCTTTTTATTTCACACATATATTTGAAGCAGGAAGGTATAAATTGACTGGAAGAAATAAGGTTACGGTTGTCGGTGCTGGTAATGTGGGGGCGACCTCGGCCCAGTGGATCGCGAGCAAAGAGCTGGCGGATGTCGTGCTGGTTGATATCGTCGAGGGCACCCCGCAAGGCAAGTCCCTCGATCTGGCACAGGCTGCACCGATCGACGGATTTGACGTCAAGCTCGTCGGTGCCAACTCATACGAAGAAACAGCGAATTCCGACGTCGTGATCATAACGGCCGGCCTTCCCCGCAAGCCAGGCATGAGCCGCGACGATTTGCTTAAGACAAATTCGGACATCGTAGGCCAGGTCACGGATCAGGTCGTTAAGTACTCTCCAAATTCATTTATCATCGTCGTCTCAAACCCTCTCGACGCTATGACGCAGGTGGCATTTCGTCGCTCGGGATTCCCGAAAAATCGCGTTATGGGCATGGCCGGCGTGCTCGACAGCGCCCGCATGCGTTGCTTCCTGGCCGAGGCCCTTGATTGCTCGGTCGAGAACGTCACGGCATTTGTGCTCGGCGGCCATGGCGATACAATGGTGCCGCTTCCCCGCTATTCGACATGTGCCGGAATCCCTATCACCGAGCTGCTTTCAAAAGAGGTCATTGACGGCATCCTGTCCCGCACGGCCAATGGCGGAGCCGAGATCGTCGGGCTGCTCAAAACCGGTTCGGCCTATTACGCACCGAGCCTCGGAGCGGTCGAAATGGCCGAGGCGATTCTCAAGGATAAAAAGAAGATCCTTCCGTGTGCCGTTTTCCTCGAGGGCGAATACGGCATCAGCAACCTCTTTGTCGGCGTGCCCGTCAAACTCGGCAAGAATGGCATCGAGCAGATAATCGAGATCAGCCTG
>JBGSXN010000144.1:0-12732 GCA_041751355.1 Pyrinomonadaceae bacterium | reverse complement strand
ATGGTCTTCGGTACAATAAATTAGATCTAATTTTTGAAGAAGACAGGAGAATCACATCAGTATGAAAAAAGTAATTGCACTTTCGGCAGTTCTTGTTATGGGTGCTTTAGGAATGGCATGTGGAGACACATCAACCAACGTTAACGTTAATGCCACTGCTAACAGGAATGTGGCAAACGCGATGAACGCAGCAGCGAACGCAATGAACGCAGCGGCAAACCAGGCAGCTACCGCTGCTAATCAGGCAGCAAACGCAGCAGGTACGGCAGCTAATAGCGTGGCGAATGCCGCCAATACTGTGAGCCCCGCGGCCAATACTGCAAATGCAAACGCGAACAAACCGTAGTTTTTGTTTGTAAGCAACATCGAAAGCCCGGGCGTTCTAGACACCCGGGCTTTTCATTTCTTAGTCAACCGCACTCGCTAAAGCAGTTCCTTCATTTCGCCTATCTCAGTCGTTGGCCTCTCGCACAAAAAGTTCCGGCAAACATAGGCCGTTGCTTTCCCTTCCAACATTTTTCGATCTTTTAATAGCGGGACATCTATAACCGGGGTCGTAATGCCGTCTGAAAGGACCGTGACGGTATCGGGCATGTATCGACTAGAGACCTCTCTTGCCAATTCGTTACCCTTTGGCCCCAGTATGACGATCTCTTTCTTATCAGCCAAATAAAACTCGGTTGCCGCCAACGCCCGGCCAAAGCCCTGAGGATACTGCTTGATCTTTGACGCCGCCAGTTTTAGGATCGTGACCGCGAATCGCTCATATCGTTCGTCACCCGAAAAGCGCGCAAGCCGCAGCAGCACATCAGCTCCGACAGAATTCCCGGATGGTGTGGCATTGTCGAAATAATCCTTATTTCTAACGATGAGTTCCTCATGGTCGTTGGACGTGAAATAAAAGCCTCCGTTTTCTTGATCCCAGAATTCGCCGATCATCGTATCGGCAAGTCGTCGCGCTTCTTCAAAATATTTAGCCTCGCCTGACACTTCAAATAGTCTTAACAATCCATCGGCAAAATTGGTGTAATCTTCGATATAACCGTTCAGCTTGGCTTTACCGTCTTTCCACGTCCGCAGAAGCCTTCCGTCTTTTTGCAGTTCAGCCAGAATAAAATCGGCGTTTCGTTTTGCCGCCTCTAAATATCGGTCGCTTTCGAGCACGCCCGCGGCGTCGGCAAATGCCGCCAGCATCAGGCCGTTCCATGCGGTTAAGACCTTTTCGTCCCGACCGGGCTTAATGCGTTTTTCGCGAAACTCAAACAGCTTCTTACGCCCGCGCTCGATCACGTCCGCAAGCCTATCTTCGCTAATTTCAAGATTTTCGGTGACTGCCGACGCTTCACGTTTAACATTAGGAATATTCCTTTCCTCGAAATTCCCGTGCTGGGTGATATCAAAATAAGTATTGAAGATGGCCCCCTCTTCCTCGCCAAGAATTTCGGCCACCTCATCCGGGGTCCAAACGAAAAACTTCCCTTCCACACCCTCGCTGTCCGCGTCCTGGGTTGAATAAAACCCGCCCGAATCGTCCGTCATCTCGCGGAGGATATACTCGAGCGTCTCCACCGCGATCCGACGGTAAAACTCCTCTTGCGTGATCTGAAATAAATGAAGGTAGACCCGAACAAGCTGAGCATTGTCGTACAGCATCTTTTCGAAATGGGGCACTAGCCATATCGAATCGACCGCATACCGATGAAAACCGCCGCCGATCTGGTCATAAATACCCCCGCGGGCCATTTTGTCGCACGTATATCGGACCATTTGCAGAGCTATGTCATTCCCTGTTCGGTGATGATATCGAAGAAGGAAGTCCAACGACATCGCCGGCGGAAATTTTGGAGCCCCGCCAAATCCGCCGTTGACAGCGTCGAAAGTTCGCATGTAGCTATTGAAAGCCGAATCGAGCAGGTCCGTCGAAAGATCTCCGGCAGGCATTTCAGATACGGTCAACCTCCGCAACTCGCCAACGATCTCGTTTGCCGAATGCTCCAGCTCGTCACGTTTGTTCCTGTAAGCGTCTGCAATGCTCATCAGTATCTGCGGCCACGCAGGCATGTTGTATCGGGATACTGGCGGAAAATACGTCCCCCCAAAGAACGGCCGCTTATCGGGCGTAAGAAAGACATTCATCGGCCAGCCACCCCGTCCGGTTGTGAGCTGAACGAAATTCATATAGATCTGGTCGACATCGGGACGTTCCTCCATATCGACCTTGATATTAATAAAATGCTCATTCATGATCGCCGCGATTTTCTCGTCCTCGAACGATTCATGCTCCATTACATGACACCAGTGACAGGCTGAGTAGCCGATACTGACCAGCACCGGCCTGTCAGCCGCTCGGGCCGCGTCAAATGCTTCATCGCCCCATGGATACCAGTCGACCGGATTGTAGGCGTGCTGAAGCAGATAAGGGCTGGATTCGTTTATGAGACGGTTCGTGTGCTTCTGTGCAATTTGCATATGATCTAAGCTGCCTGCATTATTCTGACTTCTTTTTCCAAACGGTGGGCGAGTTTATCCTTCTCCCATTCAAGGTCGAAACGCGACTGTAAATTCATCCAAAAGGTCTCGGAAAGGCCGAAATAGCGAGATAGACGCAACGCCGTATCGGGAGTTACAGAACGCTTTCCCAAAACGATCTCATTTATTCTCCGAGGTGGCACCGTAATATCCGTCGCAAGCCGATACTGCGAGATGCCCAGCGGGATCAAAAATTCTTTCAGTAGAATTTCTCCTGGATGTATCATCGTACGTCTTCGCCTGGGCATACAGGTATTCTTTCATTTTTGAGTGTCTTCTTTCAACGTCGACACCCTTTGCAGCCGGAACAGAATTTTTGAATCGGCAGATGACTTCTGCTATATTAGCGTCATCCTTATGACCCCTCGCTGCATTGCAAAACTCCGTCCCGCACGCCAACGCGCCGAACTCTTCGGCGGCGACTAATTCTCCATTTTGCGTTTAGCGTCGAGTTTGCTCGACATGGCCGCGGGCATGCCCGCTTCTGAAACTATCTGGAGAAAAGAAATGACACCCTCATCAGAATTGCAGCGTCCCATAATCAAAACCGAACTGCCGGGCCCGAAGTCCCGCGAGATCATCGAGGCAGATGCAAAATATGTAACACCGAGCTATCCGCGTCCGGATTACAAGCTTGTCGCCGATCACGCACATGGCGTTTGGATCACCGATCCGGACGGAAACGTCTTTCTCGACTGCAACGCCGGCGTGGCGGTCTGTTCGACCGGCCATTGCCACCCCGAGGTTGTCGCCGCCATTCAAAAACAGGTTACCGAGCTCATCCATCTTTGCGGCACCGACTTTTTCTATCGACACATGCCCGAACTTGGCAAGAAACTGGACGAGATCGTGCCGATCGACGGGCCGACTAAGACGCATTTTGCCAACAGCGGCGCCGAGGCCATCGAAACTGCCTTAAAGCTCGCTATGTACCACACACGGCGGCAGAAATTCATCTCGTTCTTTGGTTCCTTCCACGGCCGCACGCTGGGAGCACTCTCGCTTACCAGTTCAAAGAAAGCCCAACGGCTCGGCTTTATGCGGCAGGCGCTCGACGTAGTGCATATTCCGTATCCGAACAAATTCCGTCATTTCGCGACCGATATGCCATCTGACGAGGCTACCGTTTCCAAAGATGTGATCAATTGGCTCGAGAATAAGCTCTTCCAGACATCTACACCGCCGGAGGAAGTAGCCGGCATAGTCCTCGAGGTCGTCCAGGGCGAGGGCGGCTACGTTCCGGCCCCGACGGCATTTGTTAAAGAAATCAGAAGGATCTGTGACGAGCACGGCATTATGCTCATTGTTGACGAGGTACAGTCCGGCATGGGCCGCACCGGCAAGATGTTCGCTCTCGATCATCACGAAGGCGTCAAGGCCGACATTGTCTGCATGGCAAAGGGTCTCGGCTCAGGGATGCCTATTGGTGCCTGCACAGCCAAGGCCGATATCATGGACTGGCACAAGGGTGCGCACGCATCGACGTTCGGCGGCAACCCGGTCGCCCTGACCGCCGCTCTTAAAACGATCGAGCTGCTCGAAGGCGGGATCGTTGAAAATTCGCGTGAGGTCGGAGCGTATCTCGAAAACGGACTGCGGCGGCTAATGGACAAATACGATTGCATCGGCGACGTCCGCGGCCTCGGGATGATGCTAGGCGTGGAATTTGTGACCGACAAGGGCTCGCTCACGCCTGACCCCGAACTCCGCGACCGCGTGGAAATGGCCTGCTTCAACCGCGGCCTCATCATCCTCGGCTGTGGGAGTAACTCAATAAGGTTCTCACCGCCGCTGATCCTCGCAAAGGAAAACGTCGATGTAGCTCTCGAGATATTCGACGATGCCATCGAAGCCACGTGCTGAGGGGATCTTTTCTTGATTTTTTGGGGGCCATCAAAGTTCTTTACTTTGATGGCCTAAGTCGTTATGGTAGATGGGTCCGTGACAACCGAGCCCACGTTACCTTGCCGCGAACCTTTGGGTTGGAGAAACAATATGACAAAACTTGCTCTCGTGTTTTCTACTTTCCTGGCGACCTCTCTGGCTGCGTCATCACTTTTCGCACAATGGCCAGGTCCTTCGGCGTCTGTGATCCCCGAGGCGCGTGGTTACGTTGCAATCCCTAATGCGGCGGTGGTGCCGGACAAGAAACGCATCTATCTTGCGATATATGAGGCTACCCGAGCGGCCCCGGAACCCAAGCAGTTGGTGCCAGCCCTCAATATGGCGGGGTTTGCGCTGAATGCTTTCGCCACGACCGGTGTTCCTCAAGGCAATGCGAAACTTGTGATCGTGTTTCGCGGTCCGGCGGTCGCGGGAATTCTTGACGAGGTATTCTACCTGACCAAATTTGGAGTGGCAAACCCAAACCTGAAAGTGCTGTCAGGATTAAAGAAAGCAGGCGTCGAGATCTTTGTCTGCGGGCAAACCCTGGCGGCCGAAAAAATCGACCCCAAAACTCTTTCGCCGCACGTCCAGATCGCAAGCGCCGCGCAGATCGTTATGATGACATACCAAAACGACGGTTACGCAGTGCTTAACTATTAGTTCGCTGCAAATTATCCCGGCAAGAAAAAGCCGACGCGACGACAGCGGTTCTTCACAGGTCGACGCAGCGGACCTGAGACGAAGAAATTGGCCAGCGGCTGCCTAACACCGGTCAGCTTTTTCATGTGGGTAATATATTTGAAACCCTTCCCGGCAAAGACGAAGTCGTCCGGAGTCGCGTCGTGCCATTTGCGGTAACTTGACGGGCGCTGCAGCGAGTAGAAGGTGCGGTTGATCTCGATAGAGTTCATCTTCCGGCTTGCGTATTCCAGCTCGAGCTTCTGTGCGACACCTTTTGGATAGAACACGCCCCGCCACGGTGCGTAGGTCCATCCGGAGATTCCGATGCAGAATTGCCGCTGCATACGCTAAAGTGTAGCAAAACCGAAACGGGCCGCGTCGCCACAGCCCGTCCGCTCTCGGATTCTTTGCGATCTAGCTTTTTGCTTTCCTGATCTCGTCGACCATGACGGGCACAGCATCAAAAAGATCGCCGACAATGCCATCGAAGAATCCTACAGGCAGGAACACAAACTTTCCCTAGGCCGTCAAAGTTCTTTATTTAGACGGCCATTTTTTCGTCCGGAGAGATGGATCAGAGACTGAACTTCCACGACGTGCCGATCACGTTAAGGTCGCCGGGATGGGAAAATCCGTCATTTTGGCGAAGATAGTAGATATCGAATGCGAGATGCTCATTCACCGTCTTTTTGATACCGAGACTGAAACGGTTTCGCGAGAACCTGCCGGTGGCAGAAACATAGAATGGTTCTTCGGTAACGAAAAACTTTGCCTTTGATAGAAACTTTTCCGGCAACGCTTTCTCAAATGTCAGCGATGGACGATAGCGCCAGGAGTTGCCCGAGCTGCGGACACGATATTCATACTGGCTGCGGTGCGAAAAACCGAATTTCTTAAAAGGAAACTTGTAAACGCCATTCACATGATAACGGTGCTCTGTCCTGAATCGGCCTGAGGAGCTTCGCGTCTCGATATAGTTGTAACTGGCGGCAGCAGAAAATGCCGTATGGAACTTTATACCGATCCCAGCCCCGACGCGGCCTTCGTTGAAACGGGAAAGGTTCTCGCCGAATCGATAGGTAGTCGTTAAATAAAGGTCAACCTTTTTGTGAACGGGAATCGCCAATTGGAAATCATTCCAGGACTGAATATCCTCGTCATCCGGCTGCGTTGATTGCGCCGAAATGGCCGCAGGGAGTGCGGCTGAGAGTAGAATCATCAGGAAAACTTTTACCCGGAGTCTCATTTGGAGATCGTCGAAGGGGTAAGTTTAGATAATCCGCGTGACTTAAATCAAATCACGTTGTAACAATTTAGTAACGCTCTGTTAACAATCGCTCAAACGCGATCGGGAACGCGAACGCGAAGGGCATTGGGCACGGTCTCGTACGTAGCCGGGAGTTTGCCGGGGAGTTCGCCGTCGGTCTCGAGAAGTATGGTCCCAAACTGGCCGGCCGCCGAGATCTCGATCTTTTTTGCTAACTTACTCTTTACCTCGGGAAGACTTTGGTGAGTTCCGCGATAGATCGAATAAGCATTCAGCAGGATTTTCGCTGTCCCTATATCGCCGATATTGACAATATTTAGCATACCGTCGTTGATCGTCGCATCCGGGGCTATCATCATACCGCCGCCAAAATACCGGGCATTTGCGACACAAAAAGCGATTGTCTGAAGGGTGTGCTCTTCGCCATCGTCGAACCGTACCTTAACGAGCGACGGCTCGAGGTCGAGCACCTCCTGCAAAGCGGAGAACGCGAAGTTGGCCTTTCCGCGGAACGATTCGACCGGGAGCCAGTCGAAAGCCTTGGCTGACTTGACCCGTTTGATGACTTCAGCGGCCAGGCCTACTGACGAAACATTTAAGAAAAACCTCGAAACCGTCTTACCCGTGAGGTCATGGAAGGTCACTTTACCCACATCGACGAGCCTTGTCTTCCCGGTACGCAAACAGGCTGCGGCTTCACGGTTCGATCGCGGGATGCCGAGTGTCCGCCGAAAGTCGCCGCCCGTTCCCGACGGTAAAATTCCGAGTTCTACGTCAACTTTGGAATTAAGGATGCCGTTTGCAACCTCGTTTATAGTTCCGTCCCCGCCGCAGGCAATTATTAATCGTCGGCCATTCGCGGCGTTTCGTTCCGCCAACTCGATAGCGTGACCCGGGGCCTGAGTGAATGCGACGGTAAACGGCCCGAAATGGGCCCTAAGCTCGCTGGCAGTAAGCGACCAATTTTCACGAGTCGAACCGGAGGCCGAGCGCGGGTTGACGATCACCAAGGGCAGTGATGTATCCGCGGCTTTTTTGTCCTCGTTTTCTTTTGCCAAGTTATTATTATAGGTTGTGTATCGTTTTCTGTCTGGATAGTCAAAAGGGAATGAAGAAAGCGACCCATCCCAAGCCGCTTTCATTCAGTCATCTGGTTTTCATTGCCTAACCGGCCGGATGGGTGTGGGTGTGTCCGCTTCTCAGGGTATGGCCCGTGGCGGGAGGCCCGAAACCCCACGACCCGCGATGAATTTCAAACGTCATTCCCGCCGACTGATCGAGAAACACATTTACCGGCGCTCGGTCGAATCTTGGAGCTAACGCTATCTCTCTCGATCCTTTTGCCATAAAAGCTTCTATCTCGGCTATGGTTCTCGGCAGGTTCCTGGTCATCCACTCGACGCCGGTCGCCGTGACGAGCATATCGTCCTCTATTCGAACACCGATGTTCTTGTATTTTTCGAAAGCCGGGCGGACCTTTTCAATAAATGCTTTGTTCTGAGGTGTATCGGGTAGATTCTCGAGAGCATCTTCGCGGATGTATATGCCCGGTTCGTTTGTGAATACCATTCCCGGCTGCAGCGGAGCACCATAGCGGCCGACGTCGTGGACGTTCATTCCCAGCCAGTGACCGAGCCCGTGCATATACCAAATTCCAGACTGACTACGGTCCGTTATCAAGCCTAACTTCAGCAGCCCGTCCTTGATAACATCGTTCGCGGCGGTCGAGACCTGCTGGAACGTAGCACCGGGCTTTGTGGCTTTGGCTGCGGCTTCCTGAGCGTCATAAACGATCTGATAGATCTCAGCCTGCTCCTTAGAGAACTTGCCGTTAACCGGAAAAGTTCGGGTCACATCCGCGGTGTAATGGTCATACTCGGCACCGACGTCCATCAGCAGCACATCACCCTTTCTGACCTCGCCCTGCGATTCGACATAATGAAGCGTAGTGGCATTGGCCCCGCAGCCAACGATCGACGGATAACCCCAGTAATCGGCATTGCGGCGACGGAACGTATATTCAACCTCAGCCTGTACCTCATACTCCATCTTCGCCCTGCCGACCGTGGCCATTGCTCGCATCTGGGCCTCGGTCGTGATGTCTATGGCGTGCTGGAGCAGCTTTATCTCGTATGGAGATTTAATTTGGCGAAGATCGGCAAAGATCGGCTGCGCATTTTCGACCGTGACTTCGGCGAGACCTTTGGCAAACTCGTTCTCGACGCGAAACTCGCGATGGCCGTTACGATCATTGTCGCTCATCGGCAGCAGCATATATAGCTTTGCCGATGATGCATCAATGGTGGCAGAACCGTCTTTCGACGAAAAAGCCTTTTTTTCACGCACTGCCTGGAGAAATGCTTCCTGCTCGGAAGAGTCGACTATACGAGCAAGGCCGGACCTGCGGGTCGCATCTTCACGTGAATACATTTTGCCATCCCATGTTTCGCGGATCGGAACCCGCCTCGGCAGAAATAAAGTCTCGGTGACTCTTGCTCCATCTTTTTCGATAACCAGAGTTGCCCCGATCTGCTTGAGGGCTGTCAGGTAGTAAAGGTTGTTTTCCTGCCTGAAGACATAGTTAACACTATTCGAATAGATCTTCTGCTCCGCGCTGAAAAGAACCAGCATGCTCTTATCCGCCATCTTGGCGGCGACTGCAGCCCGGCGTTTAGCTAATTCCGTTTGTCGTTCGGCATCAGTAAATTTCGGTGCCGGCGGTGTAATACGAATGGAAGTCGGGCCTGCAGCCGCGTCGGGAACGGTCCCGACCGACAAAGCTGTCATAAAAATCAGTGCTAGCAAGTGTTTCATTTATTTACCTCGAAAGTAATGTCCCTTGTGGATGTGTTTCCAAAATAATCTGCGGCAAAGACACGTAAAGTATAGATGCCGGTATTCAGCGTGGTGGTGTCAATAAATCCTTCCGCCGCCCTCTGGCCGTCAACTGTGTTGCTGACAATATAGTTAAAGACCGTGATTCCGGTCGCTCCGGAACGGCTTCCCGGAGCATAAACTAAACCGACAGCATCGGGTGTCGGAAGGCGGTCGAATATGACTGTCCAGGTAATATTCTCCGGCGGTGCCGTCCCGTCTGGAATCACTTGGTAACCCAGGCGATATAGACCCAATCGCCGGCGTTCGGAGTTGCCGTCCTTCTGATCGTAAGCCCGGGCCGTTACGCGCACTCTTCCAGTGAGAGTAATACGCGATTTACTTGCTTCGGTTTCAATCTCACGCCAATTTTCATCGAAAAGGCTGACCTTTTCTATGGTTGGGGGCCGAGAATCTTTGAGCCCGGGCCAGATAAGTGCATCGAGGGCGTTCATCTCATAGCCGCTGCGGCCGGCAATTAGATGCACATGATTCATAGCGTTAAGTGTTCCCATAGGTTCACCCGCGACGAATCTGGCACCACGCGGAATGCGGACGCCCTTCAGTTTGCCCTCGGTATCTCGCTCGAACAGGAAACGCCGATCATCGTAGGACCGAGATGCCTGATCGCGGCCGAGCCTAATATGGATATAACCAAGCGAGGGCATACGCAGCAGTTCGCGTAATGTGCCGAAATACTCAGCGGCCTGAGGCCGCAAAACTTTCTCATCTCGTATAAAGCGGGCGGTTTCTCCGTAGGCTCCGGCGATGTCGAGTCCGTTGTGAAACCATACAGAATCGTTGCCTTCGCGGATCTCACCTCGAATTTCGCCGAGGGTGCCAGCGATGTCCCGAGGTGCATCAGGTGGATCATAGGGCCATCTCGGCGGAGCTGCGTTGCGAAACTCAGCCGGGTTCCCGCGGAGCCCGATGATCTGTTCACGATCGATCTGCTTTTCGGTTTCGTTGCCTGTAAATCGGCGAACGAGGCCGTTCTCGCTGTCGGTCGTCAGCAGACTGCCATCGGCGGTTATCGTTAGACCAGATGGCCGATTAAATTGCGCCTTATGAGCCGCACCGTCCAATACGCCGCGGCGTTCGGACGTGATCGTGCGGATGACCGGGAACGGCATGGCATCGATGCGTCTGATCGCATTTCCATCGGCGAAAAAGATCGTGCCGTCGTCAATGAGTGTGATCGCTGTCGGTTGGTTTAGGTCGGCCGAGGCGAGCAATCCGTCGCTTACATTGCCTGGCCCTGCGCCCGCTAGCGTCCAGACACGTCCGTCGGTTTCCACCACGCGAATTCGCCCATTGCCGGTGTCAGCCACCAGCAGCTTATCCTGCCATACAGCGAGGCCCGTCGGCGTGTCGAACTGTGCGCTCGTCCCGATGCCGTCGGCAAATCCTCGCGTGCTCCCAGCGAGTGTCGAAACGCTTCCGTTCTCGATGACGCGAATGCGGTCGCTATATGTGTCGGCAACGTAGATCCGTCCGGCATCGGAAACGGCCACGCCGATCGGGCCGTTAAAGGATGCCGTATCAACAAGCCCGTCAGAGGTTCCGGCGTGGCCGACCGTGCCGGCAATGATCGTTACCGCGCCCGTCCGATCGATCGAACGGATAGTATGTGAACCAGTATCGGCAACAATGATAGAACCACGGCTGTCAACCGCAAGCCCGGACGGCGTGTCGAGGCCCGAAGCGAATACCGCTGGGCCATCTTTAGCGAGGAGCCAAATACAGTCATTTTCGCCATCCGAAACATAGATCGTCCCTTCGCTGACCGCAATTCCGAACGGCTCGCCTAATTCGCCGTTTGCACCGGCTTCGGTCGACACATGCGTGAACCGGATCCCGCGCTCACCGCCGAGCCACCCCACACAGGATGAAGTTATGACAATGAACAAAAATATACACGCGGAATTGGTGAATATCGAGATTTTGATATTAGTCGAACCCTTAGCGGGGAGGTGTGTCATGCGTGATAAGCTTAGCCTTATTCATTTACTATATCGGCGAGTGAATCAATATTGAAATCAGGAGGGATACATTATGTTTTCATTACAGGAACTGCTTGGACCCGAAAAGGGTAGCCAGGCAGTCGACCAGATCAGTCAAAATGTCGGAGCGGACAGCTCAACCATTAATGCCGCTATACAGGCGGCCCTGCCGATGCTGATCAACGGCCTCGCGAATAATGCGACAACCCCGCAGGGGGCGGAAAGCCTGAACAGCGCACTCGAAAAAGATAATCACGCGGGCATCCTCGACAATCTGGGCGGGCTGGGCGGAATGATCTTCGGAGGAGGCCAGCAGACAACGCCGCCACGACAGGCTGATGCAGGCGGAATTCTGGGCCACATCCTCGGCGGCAGCCAGAGCCAGGTCGCCCAGCAGGTCAGCGAAAAGTCCGGCTTGAATATGGGGCAGGTCGCCCAAGTCCTTATGTTTCTTGCACCGATCGTTATGGGATATCTGGGCCGTCAGAAGCAGGAACAGAATGTCGGGCCTGAAGGGCTCGGAGGGTTGCTCGGCGGGCTAATGAGTGGGGTCCAATCTCATTCCGAACCCACAAAAGGCGGATCGATGTTCGACATGGCATCGGGCATGCTAGACCGAGACGGAGACGGCAGTTCGCTCGATGACATTGCCTCGATGGCCTACAAATATATAACGTCGAAGTGAGTAGCCGTAGGCTATGAACGATAAAACGAAATCGCTGCGTATAAAGCAAGATCCTATTTCATGATAGTTTCAAACGCAGAACGGATCGACAGCCGATGGATCGTCAATTGCTCCAAGAGTTCGGCAACGTCAGACAGACCCATTCGGGCGGCAACGGATGAAAGCGCTGCGTGTTTTCCGAGCGGGACACGTGTTGTGCGGCCGACCGTGAGGCGAAGATTGTGATCGAGGCTGGACAAGAACCCATACCCAGATGCGAGTACAGAGTGTTCCTCACTTGTCAGCGATCCGCGCGAGAGCAGGGTGTCTAACATAAAGGCTGTTGTGCGATTGTCTGGATCGTCGGGCACATTGTCCCGGAGTTGAAGGTAGCGGGTCGCAAAGTAAACATCCAGCATACCGCCGGCCCCGTATTTTATGTCTATGCCGGAGCTGCCGCGTGTGCGGGAGCGTTTTTTTTCCAGGGCTTCACGGACCTTTACGGTTTCCAGGCGGAGATCTTCAACGTGAATGCCGGCAGCTCGCTCGTGTATAGTGCGGCGAGTATCCTCCTCGACCGCCCGGGCAAGCTCCATATCGCCGCCCACTGCACGGAGTTTGACGAAGGCGAGCATCTCCCATATCGCGGCGGAGTCGCGAAAATATTCAGCAAATGCTTCACGCGATATGGCACTCATCCCTTTTGAGCCGTACGGGCGCAATCGCAGGTCGATTCGATAGAGGCTGCCGTCACGGGTCATCGATGAGATCACGTTGACGAGCAGCTCGGCGGCCCTGGCAAAGAATTCTGAATGGGTAATAGCGGC
>JBGSXN010000143.1:0-22680 GCA_041751355.1 Pyrinomonadaceae bacterium | reverse complement strand
CTCGCCTACGACGGCGAAGGCCTCGGTGCGATGTGGGGTGAGGAAAAGGCCGTGGAGATGATGAAAGAGGCCGGCTTCAAAGAGATCAGCCTCAATCGCCTCGATCACGACTTTATGAATACTTATTACGTCGCAACGTTTTAGCGATACACTCCTAGCCAAGCACGGGCTATAGACAACAGATCAGTTCGGCTATAGCCCGTCAACAAATCGTCCTGGCTCAGCGCCTAACTCATTGAGGCTTAGATAAGCCTATTCTGCTCGTCGTCTATGTCCGCCCGTGAGCTGGCCGGCTGTGAGCTGTCCTGGACGGCCCCGACGCCTTCGGTCGGGCTTTCCAATTCATGACGATCGGTCGAATGGTCCTGACCGGTAGGCTTGTCCGAATCATCCCGCCCGATCGCATCCACCTGTTCGTCCCCGACATCGCCATCACCTGAGGGCAGATCGCTTCCGGTCTGATCATCATCGTGGTCGTACGTGCGCTCGGCCATTCTGTGCGTCTCTTCGTTATATAGATTTCTGTCCTGCTGCATGTCTTTTTCCTCCAAAACAGAGGCTACATTGAGCAGATAGCATCCAACAGTCGCCTCGAAGACAAAATCGCAGACGGGAACTACTGGCAGGCGGGAGCGAAAGGTCGACAGTGATCTTCGAGGGGCCCTATCTCTCCGAAGCTGCTATTCCCCATCCTCAGCAGCAGCTTTCCTTTCCGGCCGCAGGTGCGGGAAAAGAATTACGTCGCGGATCGAGTGTTTGTTTGTCAGAAGCATCACAAGCCGGTCGATGCCGATGCCGATGCCGGCGGCGGGCGGCATTCCGTAAGAGAGTGCCCGGATGTAGTCTTCGTCGAGGATCATCGCTTCCTCGTCACCGCGTTCACGTTCGCCCATCTGGTCAATGAAGCGTTCGTATTGTTCCTTGGGATCGTTCAACTCGCTGAAGCCATTAGCGACCTCCATTCCGTTGATGAAGAGTTCGAATCGCTCGGCGATCTGCGGGCTGTCGGGTGAGGCTTTCGAGAGCGGTGAGATCGACTTCGGAAAGTCGACGATGAAAGTAGGCTGGATTAGTGTGGGCTCTATCTCCTCCTCAAAACGATTCAAGAGATCGGCATCGCTTAGGGCAGAAACACGACCGGTAGGGAGTGTGCCGGCTGGATCGCTCGACTTGTCGGGGGCACCCTCGCTACCGCTCGGGTTTCTGCCTACTGCATCCCGCATCGCGATCCGCTCAAATTTGCTGAAGTCGATCTCGTTTCCCTCGTATTCGACCTTCAAACCACCTGTCGCCTTCTGCACGCTCTCCTGCATTAACTCTTCGCAAAAATCCATCATCCCGTTGACGTCCATGTAGGCGCAGTAGAATTCGAGCATCGTGACTTCGGGATTGTGCTTGTACGAAATGCCTTCGTTACGGAAGTTGCGGTTTAGCTCGTAGACCTTTTCGAATCCGCCGACGACGAGGCGTTTGAGATAGAGTTCCGGCGCGATGCGCGCATAGAGGTCGATATCGAGGGCGTTATGATGGGTTTTAAATGGCCTTGCAGCGGCCCCGGTCGCCTTTGGCGTAAGCATCGGGGTTTCGACTTCGATGTAGCCGTGATCTTCGAGAAAATGACGCATCGATGAGATGATCTTGGCACGCCGCTCAAAGGTCTCACGCGTCGTAAGCCCCTCGTGCTCGACCGCGAGGCTGGAACCAATAAGGTCAACGTAACGCTGTCGCTGCTTGATCTCGGCGTCGGCGATGCCGTGCATCTTGTCAGGCATCGGAACCAGGGCCTTGGCGAGGAATTGAAGCTTTTCGACATGGACGCTAAGTTCGCCGGTGTTGGTGACAAATAAATATCCCTCGACACCGACAAAATCGCCATGATCGAGCAGGCCAAATGCTTCCCAGCCGTTTTCGTCATCGACTAAATTATCGGCATCGTTACGAATCAGCGAGAACGTGCCTTTTTTGCAGTAGATCTGCAGCTTATTTATGCCGTCGGTCAGGTGGACAAAGTTGCCCCGCGGCGGCGTTGTCAGTCTGCCTGAGATCCTGACATTCCCGAGATCTTTTAGCCTTGCGTTCAGCGCGTCCTTGATCTCGGCGGGCGGCCGCTCACGCTCAGCGAGTTTCGATACCACCTCTTTGATCTCGCTGACCACATCCGCGACCGGCTGATGTCTCAAAAGGTTCGATATCGAGTCTCCGGTCCCGCTCAGATGCGACCGCTCAAACTTATTCGGATACACGTTGCCGACAAGCTCCTGCAGCTTTTCCAGGTGCTCTCGGCGAGCAGCGGTCTGATCGTTTTGCTCGACTATCTCGGTAAATCCCGGTACGTCCATAATTTAACTCCTGGCAAGTTACTGATTAAATCAAACCTATCGCCGCTAAAGCAATTTGGCCCTTCTGAAACTGCCGGAAGCGGCCCGCATTTTGTCGCCGGCCCTCAATCACCTAAAATTAAACTCACCGATTGGATCGAACCATATGCAAGATATTACGCGAGAGTATCTGAATCCTGTTTTTGAAGTGCTCAATTACAACCTCTTTGCGCTCGGTGAGGCCAGGATAACGCCGCTAAGCGTTTTTTACGTTCTTGTTTTCAGCTTTCTGCTCTTCTATTTATCGAACAGGATGAAAAGGCTGCTGGTTTCGCGGCTGCTCGAGCGAACCCGGCTCGATGTGGGAGCACAGCAGGCGATCGGAACTATAACCCGTTATCTGATTCTTTTTGTCGGATTCCTGATAATACTTCAGACGGTCGGGATAAACCTGACGACACTCAACGTCGTCGCCGGAGCGATCGGTATCGGTATCGGTTTCGGACTCCAGAATATCGCCAATAACTTCATCAGCGGCCTTATCATCCTTTTCGAACGCCCCATCAAAGTTGGTGACCGCATCGAGGTAGACGACGTCAACGGCCAGGTAATGTCGGTCGGGGCCCGCAGCACCCTCGTCAAAACGAACGACAATATCACGATCATTGTGCCGAACAGCAAATTTATTTCAGAGAACGTTATCAACTGGAGTTTTGAAAGCGGCATGGTGAGGTTCCGAATCCCTGTGGGCGTTGCATACGATTCGGACATCGACCTCGTCACCCGACTGCTTACTGAGGTCGCCAAAGACAATCCGGATGTCGTCGAAAGCCCTCCGCCGGCGGTCCGACTGCTCGAATTTGGCGATGATGCCCTCAAATTCGAACTTCGGGCATGGAGCCGTTCCAGGCTCCACCGGCCCGGCCTCCTGAAGAGCAATCTAAACTTCGCGATCATCCGCAAATTTCGTGAGAACGATGTTGTTATCCCCTTCCCGCAGCGTGATCTCCATTTCAGCAGCGGTAAGATCAGATGGCATGACAGCACTGCCGAGTTGTCGGAAGGGACCGTTCCCCCGGCTTCTGAGCCCGCCTAGTCTGAATTTTGCTCGCGGTGTGTCAGAATGTATGTAACGCATGAGATCGTCGAATGAGGGGGCACACCTGCCCGCTTTGACGATGTCGGCGCGTAGGTGCGTTTATGGCTTCTGGATTAGACGAGATCAAACGGGCTATCGAGCAGGGTTCAAAGGTCATTAGCCTTAGCGGGCTGGCCTCACCCGCGGCGAAGGCTTTCACGCTGTCGCGGCTGCAGGCTGAAACGGCGCGGACGTTTGCTGTAGTCGCTGAGTCTAATGCCGAGCTTGAGGTCTGGGAGTGCGATCTCGAGTTCTTTCGCAGCGATGCTGAAGATGCCGGCATAGTAGCTGTCCCATCGTTTGAGGCCGATCCATATTCCGGCGTTTCGCCCCACGCCGAGACCGAGGAACGCCGAGCCCTCGCTCTCTGGCGATTGATACATGGCGATGTCAATTTTGTTGTCCTCTCGGCCCGTTCCCTTATCCAGAGAACCGTGACGGTGGCCCAGATCACAGCCCTCGGCTGCAGCCTGAAACGTGATTCAGACTTCCCGCCCGAGACGCTCGTTGAAACGCTGGTTTCCGGCGGATATGTCCGGGAAGAACCGCTCTATGCTCCTGGCCAGTATTCCATTCGCGGCGGGATCGTCGATGTCTGGTCTCCGGATGCCGAGGCACCTGTGCGGATAGAGTTTTTCGGCGATACCGTTGACTCAATTCGTTATTTTGACGCGGAAACGCAGCTCTCCACGGGGCAGACCGACAGCATCTCGATAGCACCGATGCGCGAATTCGCATTTGCGCCAGCGGATCTTAAAGACTGGGCGTTCTTTGCGAAAGAACGTTTCTCGAATGATCGATTTGCCCGCAACCTGAAGGACCGCACGGATTTTGCCGAGAACGGCGAGACCTTTTCAGGCTGGGAATTTCTGATCCCTGTGGTCAGGCCGTTGGCTGCGACCATATTTGACCACCTGCCTGACTGTATATTCGTTATTGACGAGCCTGTCGGTATCGAACATTCGCTTACATCGCTCTATAAGCATATCGCTGAGAGTCATCGGAACCTGGTCGAACTCGGCGATATCGGGCTCGAACCGGAGGAGCTGTTTCTTTCGGCTGAGGAACTCCGTTCGCAGCTGGAGAACGCTGCCACGATCGAACTGAGATCTCTCGGCCGCACGTCAGCCGAAACGGACGAAGAATTCGCCCTTGCCGAGAACGCTACCGCATCGCCGCTTTTCCTTTTCCCCGCATCCAGAAAGGCTCCCGAGTTTGAGGTCGCTTCGCGCTCGACCCGCAAATTCAGCGGCGATTTTCCTGCCTTTGTCGGCGAACTGGAAACCGCCAAAAAAGCCCCCGCTGCTATTCGCGTTGTGCTGGAAACTGTCGGTCTTGCCGAGCGTCTCGAGGAGATACTTCGCGAATATCAGGTCGCGCTTCCGAAAGACTCGATCCAGATCGGCCAGCTTTCCGGAGGCTTTGAGATCCCGGCGTTCGAAACGACGATCTACACAGAAACGGACATATTTGGCGAGACGTCCTCTGCTGAATTTCGGCCAGCCCAGGTTAGGGGCACTCGCCAAAAAAGTAGGCTCGGGGCCTTTATCTCCGACTTTCGTGATCTTAAGTCCGGCGACTATGTCGTCCACGTCGATCACGGTATCGGCCGGTTTGACGGGCTGCAGACCATTTCGTCACAGGGATCGGAACGCGAGTTCATGCTGCTGATCTATACCGACGATGCCAAGCTATTCGTGCCCGTCGAGCGGATGGACCTCGTTTCCAGATATTCGTCCGGCGAGGCCACGTCCCCGACGCTTGACCGTCTTGGCGGGATCGGCTGGCAAAAGACCAAGGCAAAGGCGAAGCGGGCGATGCGTGACATGGCCGATGAGCTATTGCGGCTTTACGCCGAGCGAAAGCTCGTCCGCGGCTACGCCTTTTCACCCGATGCACCCTGGCAGCATGAGTTCGAGGATGCATTTCCTTACGATCTGACCGTCGACCAGGCCGCCGCAATCGAAGACGTCAAGGGTGATATGGAAACCGCCATGCCGATGGACCGTCTGATCATCGGCGACGTCGGTTACGGCAAGACAGAGGTCGCCATGCGCGCGGCATTCAAGGCCGTGATGGATGGGAAACAAACGGCGATCCTAACGCCGACTACGGTGCTCGCCTATCAGCATTTCGAGACGTTTAAGAAGCGTTTCGCGGCGTTTCCGATCAAGATCGACCTGCTTTCCCGTTTTCGCACCAGTAAAGAACAAAAGGCCGTTGCCGAGGCCGCCGCCAAAGGCGACGTCGACGTGCTTATCGGCACCCACCGGATCCTGTCTAACGACGTCAAAATGCCGAAGCTCGGCCTCGTCGTTGTCGATGAAGAGCAGCGTTTCGGCGTCGGGCACAAGGAAAAACTCAAGCAGCTCAAGAAAAAAGTCGACGTACTAACCCTCTCGGCCACGCCGATCCCGCGAACGCTGAATATGTCTCTCCTCGGAATGCGTGATATGTCGGTGATCGAAACACCACCGCGTGACCGCTTGGCGATCAATACGCAGGTACTGCAATTCTCTGAGGGCGTCATCCGCTCGGCGGTTGAATTGGAACTTGCCCGAAACGGCCAGATATTTTTCATTCACAATCGCGTGGAGACTATCGAGCCGATTGCGGCCCTCGTTCAGAAGATCGTGCCGAATGCCCGTATAGCGATCGGCCACGGTCAGATGAACGAGAATCAGATGGAGCAGGTGATGCTCGACTTTATCGATTACAAATACGATATCCTGGTGGCCACCACGATAATCGAGAACGGCATCGACATACCGCGTGCAAACACCATTATTATCAACCGGGCAGACAACTACGGCCTGTCACAGCTTTACCAGCTTCGCGGCCGAGTAGGCCGTTCGAACCGGCGTGCATACGCATATCTGCTCATTCCAAGCGAGATGGAACTGACGCCCATCGCCCGCCGTCGTTTGTCGGCGATACGTGAATTTTCCGATCTCGGAGCGGGATTCCGGCTCGCCGCGCTCGATCTCGAACTCCGCGGTGCGGGCAACATCCTCGGCGGTCAGCAATCTGGCCACCTTGATGCTCTTGGCTTTGATCTATACACCAAGATGCTTGAGCGGACCATCGCAGAAATGCGAGGCGATGAGATCGCCGACGAAACAAGCGTATCGATCAATCTCGGTGTAGATGTTTCGATACCCAAAGACTATATTTCCGAAGCCGGCCAGCGGCTGCGAACCTATAAACGCATCTCATCCGCCGAGACCGAAGAGGCACTTATGCAGATACATGCCGAGATCGAGGACCGCTACGGCCGCATACCACGTTCGGTCGAAAACCTATTTGAGTATGGCCGTCTGCGTAAGCTGGCCGAGCAGATGGGACTAATGTCGATCGACAAGACAGCAGAAGGCGTAGCGATAAAACTCGGCGAATCTGCTCGCGTCTCACCCGAGCGGTTGATGCAATTCCTGGATGAGGAAGAAGGTTCGGTTTTCTCACCCAGCGGCATCCTCCGGGTATCCATTAAAACCGCCGATCCTGTCTCGACATCGCGTGACTGTCTGATCAGGATAAAGGCGTAAACAGCTATTCACACTCGGCAAAATCTTTGTCCAGGCAGCTAAACAGCTCGGGGGCGTATTCCCGTGTCTGCTGCCTTATATTCAGCCAAACGGGCGAAAATTCATAATTTTGCTTAGTCCAGCCGAGCCGAGCCCGGTTTCTCCACACAAATCCATACGCCTCTTTCTCACCTTCGCCTCGCAGGTGACGGGCTTCGTGCAGCAATATGGCCGCCCTTTCCACATCATCGACGGGATAAGTGAAGAAATCCGAGTAAAGCGTCATGATCATGAATGGAAAATTTGTCGCCGCATAGGCATTTTCCTTTGCGACCGCGGCATTGAGCCAATGATCGGTACTTCTGAAAGCCGTGAACCGCGCGAGCAACATTGCTTCCGTCGCAAACCCCGTGTTTTCAAGGACCTCGATCCCCCTTGCTACAGTATCCTTCTGCTCGAGTGTCAGTCGCTTGGCCGACGATATGAGCGACAGGTAAAAGCCTAGAGTGATCATCAAACAAACAACCGCGATCACGCCGGCACGAACAAGCAGCCATCGGAACATTCGCCTCTTAGGCTCGTTCGACCGTACCAACTCGCCGAGATCGGCTTCGCACCGGGCACAGGCCGAGGCATCGGCAAAATTGATCAAATGGCATTGTGAACACTTAATACTCATTGTTCGAAGGGGCCGGTCACGGCGCCTGACCGCCTTTATTTAAATACAGCTAATCTGACATTCTTCCTTTATTTCCGGAGTTAGCGTTTTGACGAACGCGGCCCATAGTTTCTGCATCCAAGACTTTGTTAATTAACACGCATGCGGAATAATATTAAGTTTTTGATCCGCCATCAGGAGTATTGAATGAGACATTTCAGACAAGTTTTTTCTATTTTATCGCTCGCGGCCATATTGACCGTTTCGGCTGCCGCTCAGGAAACCGAGGCCCGTGTAGTAGACGAGGTCGTCGCGGTAGTTAACGAGGGCGTCATCACGCTTTCACGAATCAGACGCGAGATGAAAGATGCGGTCGATTCGTTTGTCCAACAGGGTAAGAGCCGCGAAGAGGCCCAAAAGACCGTTGATGAGAAACAGGGCGAGTTGATCGCGAATCTAATCAACGAAGAATTGCTTGTTCAGCGGTCGAAGGAATTGGGCCTCGAAAGCGAAGTTGAAAAGGCCCTTAACGAAAGGTTTGTCGCGATCATGAAGGAGCATAACCTCAAAACCGTTGAAGAGCTCTATAGAGAGATGGAAAAGACCGGCGTCGACCCCAAAGAAATTAGAGAATCCTGGCGGAAACAGGTAATACGGGATATGGTCATCCAGCGCGAGGTCCAGGCCAAGATCTACTGGGGCTTGTCAGGTAAGGAACTCACGGCCTACTACGAAAAGAACAGGTCTAAATTTACCAAACCTGAAACAGTATCCTTCAGTGAGCTGTTCCTTAGTTTCGCCGGTCGAAATGAGGCTTCTGTTCGAGAAAAAGCTAAAGAGCTTTACGCTCAGCTAAAAGCCGGGGCCGATTTTGACAAGCTTACAAAAGAAAATTCCGATCCGGGATACGTGACTGGTGGGACCGGGAAAGCCGAGAATCTCAAGATGCCCGATCTGGTCGACACGCTTGCTGTCCCTCTCAAGGGCGTCAAGGTTGGCGATGTAACGCAGCCGTTTGAGGTACAGCAAGTTGGATTAGCGATCCTGAGGATCGACAAGCGGGAAATGGCCAGTAACGAATCCGTCTTTGACGAAAATGCGGTCCGCCTGGCGATGATGAGTGAACGGTTCCCGGAAGAACACAAGAAGTTCATGACAAAAGTCCGCGAAGATTCGTATATAAAGATCAGCGATTCATATCGCCCGATCGTCTCGCCGATACTCTTTGCGGAGGAACGAAAAACCACCCCCGGAAAGTAGTTAATTTCCGATCAGTATTAAGGCTGCGTCATTTCGATACACGCAGCCTTTTTTTGTATGCTCCGAAAGTGACGCGTACCAGACGTCTCAGTTGTCATATTTATCATAGATTTTGCAACTTTGCCTGGCGATCGTTGTTTAAGGCTATTGTCCCTCCCCGTAATTCTGGATAAGGAGACAATGATGAATCGACCTTTATTTTTTAAGACTCTTTTTTTATTTAGCCTGGTCGCCGCAATGGCTACACTCTCGATCGCACAGACAGAGAACCGGCCGTTCGAGCCCAGTTACGAAGTTTCGCTGCAGTTGATCCTCGGATCGAACGAGGCCGGCTCCGGAGCCGAAATCCCAGCGAATCTTAGCTCTCTCTCGAAACAATTCAAGAACACATTCCCATTTCGTAATTACCGCCTGGCGGGAACTTTCCTCGGACGGGTCACCAACACTGGAAATTTTGAGTACAAGAGCACCTCGAATATGTTCGGCCAGGAATCCGAACGGGCCCGGCCGGTTTTTCTTGACTGGTCCCTGGGCAACCTCAGAAGCGGCCCGACGGCCAAGGGCGGGCCGGGGTTTCAGGCCCAGTCGTTTCGATTTGGGGCAAGAGTCCCGGTGACTGTCGCAACTTTGGCCGAGGGCAAAACAAATTCAGTCGTTAATTACGAACCCATCGGGCTGACGCTGGGAAAGGTCGGCCTGGCCGAGAATTCTCCGACGCTGATGGGAACGCTAAATCTGCCGGGCGCTGAAGGGACTGTTTTCCTCGTAATGACGGTCCGCTCGTCAGACCTGTAATAATCGCCGCCTCACCCGCGAGATTTCGCAACAATCTCGCGGGTGAGGCGTGTTTGAAAATGCGAGGCGACTTTCTTTTTAAGCAAAGTTCTGTGTAAATAGTATGAATGTATGGCTTTCGATACGAGGGAATCTATCAGGCTGGAGGAATCGCAAACCTCGATGCCTGAAGAAAAACTGTCCGATCACGCTCTGATCGAAGCCACGCGCAACGGCGACGAAACTGCTTTTGAAGAGATCGTAAACCGTTACAGAAATTCGATTACGAACTATCTGTATAGATTTTTGAATGACTACGAAGAAGCCGTAGACCTGGCCCAGGAGACTTTCGTCCGGGTTTATTTCGCTCTGGATAGATATCATACGCAATTCGCGTTTTCGACATATATCTATCGGATCGCGACAAACCTTGCTATTAGCGAGCTACGCCGGCGTAAACGGCGACGGGTGTTGTCGCTGACAGGGCTCTTCCAGACGGAAGAGGATAGTTCGGTAGAATTTCAGCCGCCTGATACCCGGATACTCCAGGATGATGAGCTGGTCGAGGACGAACGCAGCGAAGTGATAGGCAGGGCCATCGCCGCACTCCCGGAAAAGTATCGGGTACCGGTCGTCCTGAGGGACGTCGAAGGAAAGTCTTACGATGAGATAGCCGAGATCATGGAACTCGGATTAGGAACAACCAAATCGCGGATCAGCCGCGGACGAGGGCTGTTGAAAGAAAAACTGCAGCATTATATATAAGATGGGAAATAAAACCCCTAACACACTAGAGCCACAGGTCACCGACCAAGGCGAAGAAAAGATCAGTCGATTATTGTCGTCCCTGCCTCGTGTCGAGGCTCCGGGTGACTTTGGCTTTCGGGTCAAAGCCCGGATCGCGGATGGCAAACCAGTCCAGGAAAGACCGATGTGGATGCCGTTAGCGGTCAAGGCCGCAATGCCGCTCGTTCTTATTTTATTTGTCGGGGGATATTTTGCTTTTACCACCTTCTATACCGAACCGGGATCGGCTGACATTGCCGCCGTGGAAAGCGTACAGCCGGCAGCTGTCACGGAGGTCCCGGCCGAGCGGGCGGCTGATATTCCTGCCGAAATTGAACCGGCCAATCCGCCAGTGGTCTTGGCCCGCGACATTCCCGAGACAAGGCCGGCGGCTTCGGCCCCTGTCCGAACAGCGTCAGCCAGGACCCCTGCCAGAACACCCACGAGGCGTTCTGTTGATACCGCCGATAGCAACAGGGGCGGCGGTTCATTCGATGCCGCAGCGACGCAACCCAGGAAGCTGTCGCCGAATGAGGATGTCGCAAATGCAGCGGAGACGGCTGCTAAAGGCCAGCCGGCAGGCGAGGTCCTGACACGTATCGGCATCAATGCCCGGTTCAGCGAAAATGGCTGGAAGGCCGAATCCGTTTCGCCCAACACGGCTGCGTCGAAGGCCGGCGTGAAGGCGGGCGATATTATCCATTCGGTTGACGGCCAGACCATGACCGATCTCCGCTCAGTGGCAAAACCGGCCACTGGCAAAAAAATCCAGGTCCTGCGTGACGGCAAAATTGTCGATATCGTGATAAATCCTTAGGGCTCTGAAGATTCAATCATCCGGGCATCGGTGAAAGCAAAGAAGAGATCAAAGACACCCTTCATTTTTTGGTAGTGGTCGGCGTTAGATAAAGTCCGATCAAATAGAGGGCCAAGGTAAAAAACTGTATATATCCGGTTCCCGGACTGTACCGCGGCAGGTCGAGCAGCCAGGTAAAAGCCTCACGGCCAGGGTTCTCGATCATTCTCTGCAGCCAGCTTGCTCCGGTCGGAGCGGTCAAATTTGCCAGCACCAGATACTTGACGACAAAGGCGAGCCCAAAAAGGGCTCCGAGGCTGCGCAACAGCCTTTTGGAGTCGAATTCGGCGAATAAGTTGTTCCAAAGCGTCCAGAAGAAACAGAAACCCACGATCCAGAATGGAAGGCCCTGTTCGGGCAGAAGTGCGTTAAAAAGCTGTACAGTCGCCGCGAACATCGTGAGCAGCACGGCGGCGTTTGCCGCATTTCGCAGCGGCGGATTTGTCTCGGATAACCAGCCCTCAACAGATATCAGTCCCGAACGGAAGAACAGTACCAGCGTCACCGCCGCAAATACAAGACAGATCAAGGCAGGCTTGAGAAATATAAACGAATTATCAACTGCTCCGAGACGCATGCCGCCCAGTAACGTTACCGCGAGAAAGATGATCGGCAGGAGTATATAGGTCGGAGCGGCGGATGGAACAGCCGCGATCGATCTATTACCGGTAACCGCAAGGTCGCCGCCGCGGGCTCCGTCGGGCACCTGGATCTCATCGGTCTCGGTTACGTCGATAATATGTTCGTGCTCGTCGGTCATTTCCTTTCCCGTGTAAGCCGCATCGGATTAAAATCTGAAAGCGTGAGTTTTAGGCCCTCTTCGAGCTCGGCCTTTACCTCGTATGGCGTTTTCATCTGGAGCGTTTCATCGGCAATGCGAAAATTGGGCTCGATCGCTATTACTCGGTCGACAGCCTCGACCCCTGCCCTAAACATCGCGTCGTCATTCGACACCCGGCCCCAACCTTGCCGGTAATAGCTATACGCCGTATAGAATTGTGTTATTGCATCCCTTTTTTGCGGGTCCGCCCGATCAAACGCGGCCCGAGCGGCCGGAAATTCATCACGCCTGAAATTTGCGAGCCCCTCATCGAACGCTGTCCGGTCAATATCGTATGTGCCCAACACAACCTGGCCTTTTGAAGAAACTTCGGAAAAGGTGCGCGGTTCGGTCCAATATAGAAATGTTATGAACGAAAATCCCGCTATAGCGATGATCACCGTCAAAATGGGGATATATCTTTCTTTCATCGGATCTCGGGCGACCTGTTCAGGCCAGTCTAATCTAACTTTACTGCTGTACCGTAAGCCAGGATCTCCGCCGAAGCCTTCATGATCGAGCTGGTCGAAAAACGAAGATTTACAATAGCGTCGGCATCGAGTTTCAGAGCCTCTTTGACCATTCGGTTTATAGCCACTTGTCGGGCCTCGGTCAACATATCGGTATAGCCCCCGATCTCGCCACCGACAATTGTCTTGAGCCCGGCCATAATATCTTTTCCGACATGTCGCGACTGAACGACGTTCCCTGTGACCACACCGAGTATCTCGGTTATTCGCCTGCCCGGTATATCGGGCGTATTTGTATAGATCATGATCCCCTAGTCCTCCTGCGGCAATTTGTTCTAAGTCGACTTCTAAGTACAAATATAACCTAATTCTAAAACGGGCCATCCACCTGCGATCATACTTTTCAGTTCTTTCGAGCGACCGCGTCCATAACCGCTAGAGAATTTTTTTGTATCTGTGAATATCAGTATGGGATACTAGGCCTTACCGTTGCGAATTCGTTTTTAGGAAGATTATGTAATTGACCGTTCGATTAGCTATTCGATCTCAAGGTAATATTGCACCATGAAAAAAATAGTTGCTCTGGCTGCCTTCGTTGTCAGCCTAACCTTTTCCGCATCGTCCACATCGGGACAGAACATTTCGGCCGACCTCGTCATCACTAACGCGAACATTCGCACAATGGATGCCAAACGCACCGTAGCTCGTTCTCTGGCAATCCTTAACGGAAGAATCGTCGCGGTCGGTTCTGATGCCGAGACCAAACCGTTGATAGGGAGCCGCACACGCGTCGTCGACGCCGGTGGAAGGACGGTGATCCCTGGTTTCAACGACGCGCATGTCCATTTTATGAACACCGGTGCCCAATTGTCATCGGTCGATCTGCGTGACGCGAGATCGCCGGAAGAATTTGTCCGGCGGATCAAAGAGTTTGCTGCAAAGCTGCCGAAGGGACGATGGATCCGCGGCGGCCAGTGGGACCATGAGAATTGGACGCCTAACGACCTGCCGACCGCGGCGATGATCGATGCCGTTACGCCCGACAATCCGGTTTTCATAAACCGGCTCGACGGCCACATGGGGCTTGGCAACAGCCTGGCAATGAAGCTCGCCGGTGTCGACAGGAACGTAAAGGACGTGGCGGGGGGCGAGATCGTTCGCAATGCGTCGGGCGAGCCCACCGGCGTATTTAAGGACGCGGCGATGAATTACATCCGGAGTGCTATTCCATCTGCCTCTTGGGAAGAGCGTATGGAAGCTGCCCAAGCCGCTACGGATCATGCCGCGAGCCTCGGCGTGACAAGCGTTCAGGACATGTCCGCCGATGGTACCGAGGTGGGCGTGTTTCAGGAACTGCTCCGCCGCGGGACGCTGAAGACGCGTGTGTACAGCTGCTCGCCGCTCAGCGATTACAAGCGGTGGGAGAGAACCGGCGTCAAGTCCTCATTTGGTGATCCGATGCTCCGGGTCGGCTGTTTAAAAGCGTATGCTGACGGAAGCCTCGGATCGACTACAGCCTGGTTTTTCGAACCGTATCTCGATGCGCCCGATTCCAGCGGCCTCGCAATGGCGGATGTGACGACAACGATGCGGCAGACGATCCAGGACGCGGATAAGGCCGGGCTGCAGGTCCGCATCCACGCCATCGGCGATCGCGGCAACGCCACCATTCTCGACCATTTCGAGGCTGTCGAAAAAGCGAACGGTGGCGTCGGCCGCCGGTTTACGATCGAGCACGCCCAGCACCTTCGTCAAGACGAGATCGCGAGATTCGGAAAGCAGAAGGTCGTTGCGTCGATGCAGCCGTTCCATATTATCGATGACGGACGCTGGGCCTGGAAACGGCTCGACGAAAAGAGGATAAAGGGCACATATGCATTTCGCTCGCTGCTGGATTCAGGTGCTGTCCTGGCTTTCGGCTCCGATTCGCCCGTCGCACCGCTAAACCCGATGTTAGGGGTCTATGCCGCCGTCACCCGCCGCACGCTGGATGATAAGAACCCGAACGGCTGGGTGCCCGAGCAAAAGATCTCAGTCGATGAAACGATCAGGGCATTTACGTGGGGCTCGGCATTTGCGGAGTTTCAGGACGCCGACAAGGGCACTATCGAGGTCGGCAAACTGGCTGATCTGATAGTACTTTCCGACGATATATTCACGATGGACCCGACAAAGATCAACGGCGTCACCGTAATGACGACCATCGTCGATGGAAAGGTCGTCTACGAACGCAGATGAAGTCTGTCGCGATCATCTTCGCATCTCTGAGCTTTACTTTTTCGGCCGTGGCTCAACCCACGGCCGATCTGGTCTTAGTGAAGGCAAAGATCGTCACGCTCGATCGAAAAAAGCCTCGTGCGGAGGCGATGGCAGTGGCCGGCGGAAAGATCATAGCCGTGGGAAGCGATTCGGCCATTCGGCGGTTCACCGGCCCGCAAACCCGAGTGATCGATGTCGGCGGAAAGCTCGTATTGCCGGGGTTTATAGATTCTCACGTTCATTTTACGGGTATCGGGAACCAATTTTCGCATCTCGACCTGCGAGGGATGACCGCGCGGGCCGAGATACTCGACGAGGTCGCGCGATATTCCACGTTCTTGCCAAAAGGTCGATGGATAATTGGCGCCGGGCTCGAACCGGCAAAGCTGGATCCGCGCGGGCCGCTGCCGCTGGAATTGCTCGACAGGGAGAGCCCGGACAACCCGCTGATCTTTTATGCTGACGGAGGGAGAACAGCGGTTACAAATTCGGCCGCAATGCGGCGGGCGGCGATCTCTTTGGAGACAAAGGACCCCGCTGACGGCACTATCGTACGGGACCGCACGGGACGGCCGACCGGCGTCTTTACCGGGAATGCAGTGCCACTCGTACGGCGACATGTGCCGGTATACCACGCCCGGCAATGGGGCGAGGTTGCCGAGACCGCCAGCAATTACGCCGCTTCTCTGGGCGTGACGAGCGTTCACGACGTACATTCGGACGACCTGGTCGACGTGCTAAGGCTGCTCGATAAAGCCGGACGTCTAAAAACGCGTGTTTACGAGTGCATCGGCATCGACGCGTGGCAAAATGCATCGGTATCGAGCAGCGGGCTCGTCCGGAGCGGCTGTGTCAAGGGAACGGCATTTGGCGTTCCGGAAGAGATCGACGAACTCAGAAAAAATGTTGCCAACGCCGACAAGGCCGGCCTTCAGGTTATGATCCACGCCATCGGCCCCAGATCGAACCGGAACGCGCTCGACGCATTTGAAAACGCTGCGAAGATCAATGGCCAGCGGGACCGCCGGTTTCGTGTTGAACACGCAGCACGGGCCGACGCCGAGGATTTGCCTATATTTGTTCGCTCAAAGATTATTGCGTCGATGCAGCCGCACCTTTTTTACTCAGGGCCGGGTTATGGAGAAGATTACAGGTCGATATTCAACCTAGGGGTAATTATGGCCTTCGGGTCCGATGCCTCGATGACGGATTTCGATCCACTGTTCGGCATTTCTGCCGCTGTCAATTCCGGAGATCGATCGATGTCCGTCGAGGATGCTGTCCGGGCTTACACCCAGACGGCCGCTTACGCCGAATTTCAGGACGATGCCAAGGGAACGCTCGAAGTCGGGAAAGCAGCGGATTTTGTTATACTTACGGATGATATTTTTTCAATCGACAGGCGCCGGATCGCTAGTGCGAAAGTGCTGCTGACGGTGGTCGACGGAAAGATCGTTTATAATAAGCTTTAAGATTAATTTGGTTTAGAACCTGGATTTGTCATCCAACATTCTAGTTATATTTCGATCACTTGGAGTAAACATATGTACAGATTTTTATTATTGTCGGCACTTATTATCGCTTCTTTCGCCGCTGTTTCCGCGCAGGGCGAGTTGAATAGCAAAGGCGAACCAGTCGCCAAAAACGAACAGAACGCCCCGGTAGACCTGAAGGCCGGCCAGAAGTTGACCCGCGGGGCCAAGATCTCGAAAACCGCCAAAAAGATCACCGTTGAAGAGGCGTTTACCGCTCCGGACAAGCACGCGGGCCAGACCTACGTCGTAGAGGGCTTGATCGTTCGATCATGTAAGAAGGAAGGCTGCTGGATGGAAATGGCCGACAAGGAAGGCGGCAAGTCAGTAAGAGTGACCTTTGGCGACCACGCCTTTTTTATTCCGCTCAATTCGGCCGGCATGAAGGTCAGGGCCGAGGGCAAATTTGTCACAAAGGTGCTGCCGAAGGAACATGTTGATCACCTCATCAACGACGACGGTGCAAAATTTGATACGCGGAATCCGGACGGCACGGTGACCGAGGTTTCGTTTGATGCTACTGGTGTTGAGTTGAAAAAAGCCAGTTAATCTCGCTGCGAGTCCCTAATGGCGATTCTGCTGTCGTAGATATCAGGAAACTCCGCGACTATTGTCTTAATCCAAGCCATGGGTTGTGCAGACACAAGGCTCGTGTTTTTGCCGCTGCTTTTGGCATTCGTATCGGCGATAAACGTACGAAGTGGAGTTTGTCGGCGACGATGGGAAAACTTACGGATTGATCACACTTTCGAAAGATCAGTTCATCGTTTTATCGCGAGTTTCCGCTGAGAGGATAGCTGCCTGAATTAATAATGAAACCCTTTGAGATCAGAGATATAACGATCGACCCGCCGCTGATATTGTCACCTATGGCGGGCGTGACGGACTATACCTTTCGCCGGCTGATAAAGCGGCGAGGCGGAGTCGGCTTGGTCGTGTCTGAATTCATCTCGGTCGAAGGGCTGACCCGGCATAATCCAAAAGCTAAGCGTCAAATGCGATTTGACGAGGAAGAACGGCCGTTTGCCGTCCAGATCTTTGGCGGCCAGGCCCCGCGAATGGCGTTGGGTGCCGAGATGGCGCAGGAGGTCGGGGCCGACATACTCGATGTAAATTGCGGCTGCCCGGCACCAAAAGTGGTAAAAAACGGAGGCGGCTCGGGCCTGCTTCGCGATCTTCCGCGGCTCGAGGAGATACTGAAAGAGATAAAACGCGCGATCACGATCCCGCTGACATTAAAAATGAGGACCGGCTATTCCGACGCCTCGATAAATGTGGTTGAGGCCGCTAAAATGGCCGAGCAGTGCGGCGTCGAGCATATACAGGTCCACGGGCGGACGCGCGAGCAGGGTTATAAGGGCCTCGCGAACTGGGAGTTGATCCGGCAGGTGAAAGAGGCAGTCAGTATTCCCGTCTCGGGCAATGGCGATATAACCACTATCGAATACGGTCTGAAACGCTGGAGCGAAACGGGCACGGACGGCATCCTGATCGGCCGCGGGGCGATGCAAAATCCGTGGATATTCCGGCAGTTTCAGGATGCCCTTGCCGGCCGCGAACCTTACCGGCCTGACCTTCAGGAAAAGAAGGACGTGCTGCTCGAATTCTTCTCAATGTGTCGCGAAGAGATGCCCGACCTTCCTGCCCTCGGCAAAATGAAACAGCTGGCGGGACAATTCACGAAAGGCCTCATCGGGGGTGCCCAATTTCGACAGACGCTCTACCATTCGCATTCGGCAGAGGAGATCCTCGATAATATCACCATATATTTTGAAACGCTCAAGTGTCGGGAAACCTTTGGCGACGGCGTCGTCGAGGCCGATGATGGCAGCGATCTGCAGTTCACATCGTGCGATGCAGCGAGCCTATCCGCTGCTGTTTGATCGCCGTAGAGAGATCAATGAAATCCTTATTTCGACCCGCTATTTTATCGACCCTTCTCCTGTTACCGCTATTGGCTCACGGACAACAGGCTCGGCCGGTGGAAGTTCCGGGGCATATCCGATCGTCGTCAGCCTATGCCGAGATACTTCTTAGGTCAACTGAGGTCAAAGCGGAACTTGAATCCCTGATAGCCGATTATACCGAGGCCAGCCCCAGGATCGTCGATCTGCGTTTTGAATTAGCCGCTCTCGGAAAGGCCGCCGAGCGGTTGTTTACCGTGCGTCCCTCTGACACTGGCAAACTCACACTCGCCCTGGGAAAGCTGTCGGTCAGAAAGGCCGCGCTCGAAACCGATCTGGCCCGCCTCTCGCGTAGCCACACACCTGAGAACGCCGAAGTAAAGCGGGCGCGAAAGAAGGTCGAGATATTTGACGCCGCCATCCGTGAGATCCTGCCGTAACGCGTCTATCTTTAATTTAATAATAAAGGCGACCATTCTGGGCCGCCTTTTTATGTGTTCTAAACCAAAAGTATGGGTATATTAACCTGCTTTAAAAAGCTCTTCGTCGACTTTTTGGCCGAAGGTTATGGTACCGACATTAGTTTCCTCGATGATCTTGTCATCGGCCCATAGGACGGTCCGGTATGGGACCAGGGTGCCCTGGGCGTAGTTGTAGTCGTAGAACCGCCGGCGGTATTTAACGCCCTCGGACTCGTAGGTAAGCATCATCACGCGAAACGATTTCGCGCTCACGTAAAAGGTGGTTTTTCGTCCCTGTTTATCGGTTACGTCCAATACATGATAATCGACGCCCAGGACGACTTCCCGGTTTACCAGATCCAGAGTAGAACCGTTCTCCTTATAACGCAGCAGCGCCTCTAGGCCATGCACGATCTGATTTTCAAATGTCTTCGAGGCATCTTCGCGAGGCTGAAAAACGGTATTGTTATAAATGCCGAATATCTTTTCGTCGCTCAGGACAAGTGAATAGCGGGCACTGGGAAATTCCTGGTCGAGCCGCACTTTTTCTTTATCGAGAGAATCAGCACGGATGATATATCGCTGATAAGGTACTTCGTCGACCTTTCCGTCACCATTCGTGAGACTCGCCCGACCCCGCTCAAAGGTTGTCTTGCGGATCTGATTTAATGTTGCCCGACCGCCAGGATATCCGTAAAGAAAAATAGATGCCTCGGCGACCTGTTCGGCTGTGACGGCCTTAATACCGCCTTTTGGAGTCGGGGATGGGGTTGGCACCTGTGAATAAGCCTGGACAGCCAAACAAAGCAGGACCAAAGCAAAACTAAGAAGAGCTCGGGAACGAAAAAACACCAGGGATTCTCCTAAATTCGAACGAAAATACGCAAATGCGGATTGTAACATAAAACGGCCACAGTCGAACGAGGCGTCGTCCGCCGGCGATAAAGAATTGATGTTATTCCGATCTTAAAAGATGCACATTAGTACTGAGTCACCGTAACCGTGCGGGCTGTTCTGCTAATATAATCCCAAAATGCCGGTCAAAACCGTATGTTTCACATTGCCCTCTATGAACCAGAGATACCGCCCAATACCGGCAATGTTGCCCGGCTCTGCGCAGCAAGCAATGCCGATCTTCACATTGTCGGCGTCACGGGTTTTAGAATGGACGATCGAACGCTCAGAAGGTCGGGGCTGGATTACTGGGACGAAGTCCAACTCCACCGGCATCTTGACATGCAGCACCTGATGGACGCACTGCCGGATTCACGATTTATCTACCTCACAACGAAGGTCAAGCGAAGTTATACAGATTGGATCTACCAGGATGGTGACTGTCTGGTTTTTGGACCGGAAACCCGCGGGCTGCCGGAAGAGATGCTTTCGGAGAATCGCGAGAACTGCCTGACCATCCCAATGCCCAATCCCGGAGTACGCAGCCTTAATCTCTCAACCAGTGTAGGAATAGTGCTCTACGAGGCTATAAGGCAAATAGCGCAAGCCAGCGCGTGAGCAATGGCTACGGTCGCGGAAAGTAAGCATAAGCCCGCACGTGAGCAAGGGCGATACTCGCTGGAGGGTGATGTTCACGGATGCTCACGGTTTTCGCCCGAGCTCACGCGTGGGCTAGCGATTATGACTTTTCGCCCGTGCTCACGCGTGGGCTTGGATTGTGACTTTTCGCCCGTGCTCACGCGTGGGGTTGTATTTCCATGGGAGGCAGATCTTTTAATTACAAATCTTTACATTTTTTTTGGCACCGCGCTCACGCGCGGGCGCGTCAAATCAGTGTCGTTCAAATGACTTGTAGGAGACAGAGAATATGAACAGGATTACGAAATTTTTAACATTGTCAGCAACAATTTTTGCTTTTTCATTCGTCAATGTAAGTGCTCACAATTTTGTTCCGAGAACAGCGGCCGTTTCGGACCGTGTCCTGGAGCAACAGGTTTACAAGCGGATCCTTCAGCTTCCGAGGTACAGCGTTTTCGACTTTATCAACTTTAAGGTTGATAACGGAACTGTGATACTCGACGGCAAGACCATCTCCCTCGGCACGCGACGCGAGGCGGCGAATACAGTCAAACGGATCCCGGGCGTGGTTAACGTCGTCAATAATATCGACGAGCTGCCGCTGTCCTCGTTGGATAACACGATCCGTCGACAGCTACTGCGGAGGTATGCGTCCAGCGGGCTCGGAAGGTATTTTCATCCGATCAGGCCCGATGTCCGAATAATCGTGGATCGTGGCCGTGTAACTCTCGAGGGATACGTTTCGAGTCGAGGCGATTACCATGCGATGAATATTCACGCGAATGGTATACCCGGGGTGTTCAACGTGCGAAACAACCTGATCGTGGGTCGGGACGCTAGACGATAAAAGGCGTTGGTGCTATAACTTAAAACGAAAGGCCGGGCGTATGTCCGGCTTTTTTCCGTTCCGATGACCCTTGAATTGCCATTCCCTGCCCAATCAGCCATTATACTTGTTTGCCTTCTGGCACGGATTTACAGCTATGATCACTAAAGAGAATATTCGTAACATCGCAATTATCGCCCACGTCGACCACGGAAAGACCACTCTCGTTGACGCAATGCTGGCACAGTCAGGAACTCATCGTGATAACGAGACGGTCGTCGATCGGGTCATGGATTCGATGGATCTCGAACGCGAACGCGGGATCACCATCATGGCCAAGAATACTTCGGTGCGATATGGCGAATATAAGATCAATATTCTGGATACACCGGGCCACGCTGATTTCGGCGGCGAGGTCGAGCGTGTTCTCAAGATGGTCGACGGTATCGTCCTTCTCGTGGATGCTGCCGAGGGATGCCTGCCTCAGACGCGATTTGTGCTGCGTAAGGCGCTCGAACTCAAACTTCCCTGCATCGCCCTGGTCAATAAAATGGACCGACAGGATGAGCGCCATGAGGAAGTTGTGGATGAGATCTACGACCTTTTTATCGATCTTGGAGCAAATGATCAGCAGATCGAATTCCCTATTCTCTATGCTATTGCACGCGATGGAATTGCAATGGCGAAACCCGGCGACGGCTCGAAAACCCTGAAACCGCTTTTCGATCAGATCATCGAGACCATTCCGGCACCGCATGCGATCCGTGACGACAGTCTTCAGTTACTGGTGGCTAATATCGACTACAATCCATTCGTGGGCAGGCTGGCGATCGGACGTATTTTTTCAGGTGAGATCGCCAAGAATCAGGAAGTCGTCGTCGCTAAACGTGACGGCTCGACAATAAAGACCCGTGTCAAGGAGCTTTTCGTTTTCGAAGGGCTCGAACGCGAGACGGTGACCGAGGCCGGCACCGGTGAGATCGTTGCTCTGGCCGGATTTGACGACATCGAGATCGGCGAAACGATCACCTCTGTCGACAACCCCAAGCCCTTGCCGACGATCGCGGTCGATGAACCCACCATCGCTATGATCTTTGGTGTTAACACATCGCCTTTCTCAGGAATAGACGGCAAATTTGTAACATCACGTCAAATAAAAGACCGGCTCGACCGTGAATTGCTGGGCAATGTTGCCCTGCGTGTCGAGCAGACCGAGGCAGCCGAGCAATTTAAGGTTTCGGGCCGCGGTGAGCTTCAGCTTGCGATCCTGATCGAGATGATGCGTCGCGAGGGTTATGAGGTCCAGGTCTCGAAACCGGAAGTCATTACCAAAAAAGACGAGAAAACCTGAGAGACCATTGAGCCGATAGAGCAGGTTGTCATCGACGTACCTGGCGAGTTTATCGGTGTGGTGACTGACGCCCTCGGACGACGAAAAGGCCAGATGACCAAGATGGTTAATAACGGTTCGGGCCGGGTGCGGCTTGAGTTTGAAGTTCCCTCTCGGGGCCTAATAGGATTTAGAGGAGAATTTCTCACTGAAACGAAAGGCACTGGCCTG
>JBGSXN010000142.1:0-19787 GCA_041751355.1 Pyrinomonadaceae bacterium | reverse complement strand
ACGGTCAATACGGCAACAGAAGTTCGATTGTGAAGGGTCTTAAGGACCGCACAAAAGCATTCGTAAAACAGCTTGACCGCGATCTCGACCGCAGTCGGCTCGGCGGTACGCGGCGCGAGGACCAGATCAACTCCGAGGCCAAACGATTCCGGGATGCTGTCAATCGAATCAGCAGCAAAAATAACAACGATAATTGGAATCGTCGCGACAACAACCTGGAACGGGCTCTCCAACTCGGATCTCAACTTGACCGCTCAATTGCGATGTCGAGGGTGCGTTTGAGCTATCAATCGATGGGTCTGTGGCAGGGAATTAACCGCGATCTTCAGGTGCTCGGTAACGGCTATGGCTATGATACGAGAAACAATCGCGGCAATCGAAGCGGCGGCGGCTGGAACAATGGCAGGATGCCTAGCTGGTGGCCTTTCTAAGAGGAAATTAACTTAAATTCTGGAATTCAACCGCCCGTGTTCTCGTGAACACGGGCATTTTTATGTCGAACGGGTTCGCCGCGGCCGAAAACTCGTTTAGAATGAGGCATATGGCAGGCAAGCTTTATCTGGTCGCAACACCGATCGGCAATCTCCAGGATATGACGTTCCGGGCCGTAGAGACCCTGCGGTCAGTCGATTTGATCGCTTGCGAAGACACGCGTCACACCCGTAATCTGCTTAATCATTTCCGCATATCGAACCGTGTCGTCAGCTATCACCAACACAATGAAAAAGAGCGATCGGAAGAGTTTGTGGATCGTCTACTCAACGGTGATTCGATCGCAATAGTTTCCGATGCCGGAACACCCGGGATTTGCGACCCAGGCTTTCTTATAGTCAATCGCGCTATTGAGATCGGCATAACGGTGATCGCGATTCCGGGCCCGACGGCCTTTGTGGCGGCGGTAATAACATCCGGGCTGGCGACCGATTCGATATATTTCGGCGGGTTCCTGCCGTCAAAGAAAGGCGAGCGATTAAAACGCCTGGCGCAGGTCCGGGAGATCCCGGCGACACTGGTTTTTTACGAGGCGCCTCATCGCCTCGGCCGGTCATTGGCGAGTTGTTTTGAGGTGCTCGGCGACCGGCAGGCGTCTGTCGCCCGCGAACTAACTAAACTTCACGAAGAGATCCTCAGAGGCACTCTCGCGGAACTCGCCGCCCGTTTTGCCGAGGAAAAGGTGAAAGGTGAGATCGTCATAGTTATCGCCAGAGCCGACCCGTCCGTTCAGAAAGCGGCGAAACCCGAAGCCCTGCCCCAACGAGTGGCCGAACTCGAAGACCAAGGCCTCGACCGAAAGTCCGCTCTGAAACAGGCCGCCCGCGAGTTTGGCCTGTCCAAATCCGAAGCCTATCGTGAAGTTCTTAGCAAAGGTAAACGGTAATCAAGTTCCTTTGGGCCGATTGCCGCCGTTAACGCCGCGTCAATTCAGGCGGCAATTGTTTGTCTACCGCTGGACGTTGGTCCAGCTCAGCCAGTTTCAAAAGGGTCATCATTATGGTCCGCGTGATCTTTTCCATTTTTTGATAGTCGATCTTGTCCGCGTGATCGCCAGCGCGATGGTAATCCTCGTGAACACCCGTGAACCAGAACGCTACGGGGATACCATTAACAGCATAATTAAAATGGTCCGACCGAAAGAAGAAGCGGTTCGTATCTTTCGGATCGTCGTAGCGATAATTGTATTCGAGTTTAAAGAACGAATTGTTCACACCCTTGGTGATGGCACCGAGGGTCGAACTCATCATTTCCGACCCGATGACGTAAACCTCGTTCGGGCCCGAAAGGTCCTTGTTGCGTGGGTTTTCGTCTCCGGCCGCCCGACTTCGCCCGATCATGTCAATATTGAGTTGGGCTATCACCTTGCTAATATCGACTGTCGGGAACTTATTAAAATATTCGCTGCCCCACAGGCCCTTTTCTTCACCGCAGTGCCACACGAACAGGATAGATCGCTTGGGACGCGTACCTGTTTTAGCCAGGGCTTCGGCTATCGCCAGCATCGCAACCGTCCCGGAACCATCGTCATCGGCGCCGTTAAATATCTTGTCATCGCCCGCCGCATTCGGGTTTACGCCCACATGGTCATAATGAGATCCTATCGCGACCATCTCGTTCTTAAGTACCGGATCTGAGCCTTCCCAAACGGCAACGACATTCTGGGTCCAAACCGTTTCCTTTTTACTAACGGCTGCCAGGCTTGCCGTTTTATTCATCGCAAATGCTGCCGCGGCGGCCTTATCGCCAGACTCGCCGGCAAAGATCGCATCGGCGACTGCCTGAGACACGAGCATTACAGGCAATGACGGCGGGGCCTCGGGGCGAAGTTTATCCGGATACATGCTTCCGCGGCCGACAAAGTTGCGCATCTGGCCCCAACTGCTCTGTAGCTGAGGAGGTGCGACGACAATGATGCCCGTTGCCCCTTTTTGAGCCGCATGCGTCACGGCATCAGCCCATTCAGTTCCTTTGCCGTCACCCAGGTCAGCCTGCGTCACGCCTGTTGGCATGCCCGTGATTGTTCGTTGGCTAAAACTATTGCTGGAGATAACTACTATCTTTCCGCTGACATCGACGCCGGCGAACGAATCAATGCCTTTCGACTTGACCATCCAGCCATCGCGTCCGAAAACCAACGGCCCGCTCACGGTGCCGGTTCCTGCGAGCCGAAAGAAATCTTCGCCTAACTTGTAACTCTTGCCACCGATCTCGAGCTTGGTATTTTCCATATCGAGCGATTCCCGGCCGAGTGCGATCTTCTGAAAATAGGTGCCGTTATCACCGGCTGGCTTAACGCCCCACCGGGACAAATTCAAAGCGAGGAATTTCGCGGTTAGGTCCAGACCTCGCGATGGTGTGTCACGCCCTTCCATTTCATCCGAAGCGACGAAATATAGATAGTCGCTAAGCTGCTTGGCAGTCACGGCTTCTGTTGCTTTGCGGTCGGACGCTGAGATTGAGACCGTCTGTGCCAGCGCCGTTGACTGGAACGCAAAGACAGCTAGTAAAACTAAGGCAAATAAATTTCTTTTCATTCTTTCTCCGAGAGGCAATATTTTGGTAAGTCTATTTTAACCCAAGAGGGCAATACACGTTTTCGGTACTCTCAGTGTGGCCTTGTCTCTGGGTCGATACTTGAATTATTACGGTTAATTTTCAAAAAGAGTTTCTTACGATCCGACAACGCTTAACTTGTTAGCATTGGCAAGATCTAATAGTTCGGGGCGATCAAAAACAAGTGTCTTGCCCGCCGTGACCGATAAACAGGTCGCTCCTGCTTCGATCATCGTTTCAATCGTCGGCACACCGATGACGGGTACATCAAACCTCATATCCTGATCTGGTTTCGCGACCTTTACGACTGTTAGTTTACCGTTGGCGAGATCACCTGCCCGCCTGATCGTCGCGTCCGTGCCCTCCATCGCCTCGATCGCCACACAGGCTTTTCCTCTTACTACGATCGTTTGCCCGAGATCGAGACGCGCGATCTCATTGGCGATGTAGAGCCCATATTCGATGTTTTCGGACTCGATGTCGGTTGGCTTTCGTTTTGTCAAAACACCCTTCGGAGCAAGCTGGTCCGAGATAAAAAAGGTCGAATCTATCAATTCGATACCGTCTTTGGCGAGCTCGGCCGCAACGCCGCCGATAAGGGCGTCTGTGTTGCGACGCGGCAGGCCCCACAACATTTTGACCATTCTAAGATCTGGAATGACACCGGAAAATATCTGGGCATGTTTGACCTGACCGGCCATTATCACACTCTTAACTCCCCGGTCTTTAAAGAAAGAGATCATCTTGCCAAGCTGCCCGATGCTGACCCATGCGAGGTCGTCACACTCGTTTTCGATCTGGGCGTCGGTCTCTTCCTTGATCGCCACGACCGAAAGGGATGTACCCTGGCGGCGGGCACCGTCGAGTACCAAAAAGGGAAATCGGCCATTGCCGGCGATCAGGCCGTACTTCATAATGAAAAAAACAGGCTTTCAGGAAAAGAAGCTACTTCGAATAGAAAAGGTTGTGCCATTGTCGTTTTGAACATTGATCGCATCGTCTGTGCACTCTCGGATTGCCCGCTGCTCTCCAACGAAGTCCGCCGAGTTCCCAAACTGAACGTTCGGTTTCGCACACGGTGCATTTCAACATCCATGCTCGCGATTCGGCCTCAATAGAAGCCGCAGTTTTCTCAGAGACAACCGCCAGGATCGCTCTTTGCAACAATCCCATTTTGATCGCACTTCCTATTTACTCAGGTCGCAAACGAATAGCCGCAGTTTTTCATTTTCAAGCGAATCAATCAAGCCGGTAAATGTGAAACCGAGGTTTTCGAGCAACCTGATGGAGGCCTCATTATCAGGCGTGGTGATAGCAAAAACGCTCTCGAAACCCAACTTATCACGTCCATGCTTGAGTACTGCCGACGCAGATTCGCGACCGAAACCCATCCTCTCGAATTGGGGCAGGAATGCGAATCCCAAATCAGGGCCCGAAAGCGACTCGCGGCGGACAAACCCGCAAATCCCCACCGCCATTCCGTCCTCTCGACGTTCCACCGCATAAAGTCCATACCCATACTCGCGATAGCTCTGCCGATAACGTTCATCGATGAAAACAGCCGACTCCCCGATGCTGCGAAGTCCCCGGTCGCCAATGAACTTAAGAAATTTCGGCGAATTCAGCAGTTCAAAAATAAACTCCGCATCGGCAGCGGAGTCTAATTCGCGGAGAATGAGCCTGTCGGTCTCAAGGATCTTCAAGCAACTATTCGTGGAACGGCTCGATGGCACCCGGTTTGCGAAGCATCTTATTTACCTCGTCGAGATGCATCTCCTCAAGCAGTATCATCTCTCGTGCATATTCCTCAAGCGCGACCGACTTGCTCTCGGCGAGTTTCATTAACTCGTAATAAGCTGCAAGCGTTGTACTTTCCTGTTCGAGGCTCTCGCGCAGAATGTCGCCGATGTCGTGTTTTTCGGTCTCGAGAAGCGGTCCGATCTTTAAACTCGGATGTCCGCCCAGCATCGTAACAAACTCACCCGCCTTATGAGCGTGTGCCAGGCTCTCATCGCCATTACTCTTCAGCCACGAAACGATCGGAATACGGTTGTACCCGAAAACCATAAGCGAGTAATGCGTGTAACGCACAACACCAGCTAATTCCAGTTCCAGTATCTTGTTCAAAACCTGTATCACGTTTTGTTTGTCAGTTTCGTTCATCATAAGCATTACCTTTTAACGGTTAATTTTCTGCCTGCTCCCTGGCGTGATAAGAACTTCGCGTAAGAGGCGAAGATTCGACATGTTTAAATCCCATGGCCTCGCCGATCTTTTTCCACTCGGCAAATTCCGCGGGTGTGACATAACGCTCTACCGGCAGACGTCTTTCGTATGGCTGCAGATATTGGCCGATCGTCATAATATCGCATGAAACTGATCGGAGGTCACGCATAAGATCGACGACTTCTTCGAACGCTTCCCCAAGGCCGGCCATGATGCCGCTCTTGGTTTTCATTGTCGGCTGCTGCGTGTCACGCCACTTGGCCGAGCGATCCAATAACTCCAACGTCTGCTCATATTTGGCATCCGGACGAACTCGGCGATAAAGCCGGGCGATCGTTTCGGTGTTGTGGTTCAGAACGTCGGGACGTGCGAGAAGGACGGTGTTCAGTGCACTCTCGTCGCCGTTAAAATCCGGAATGAGCACCTCGACCTTACAGTCGGGATTTAGCTCACGCACACGAGTGATAGTTTCCGCCCAGTGCATCGAACCGCCGTCAGCTAGGTCGTCGCGATTGACCGATGTGATCACCGCATGTTTGAGATCAAGGTGTTTTACCGCCTCGGCGACATGAGAGGGTTCCTTAGGATCGAGGTCCATCGGCTTGCCCTTATTTACCGCACAAAATCCGCAATGCCGCGTGCAAGTATCGCCCCCGAGCATGAACGTCGCCGTCTTATCCGTCCAGCATTCAAAGATGTTAGGGCACTTTGCTTCCTGGCATACGGTATGCAGATTTAGGCCCTCGATCAATTCCATTACCTGGTTTTGATTCCGCGGGTCTCCGAGCTTGATCTTTAGCCAATCGGGTTTCGGCAGCCGCTCACGCTTTTTCCTAACAAATTTTTGTATGAGGACCTGTTCTTCGATCATTTTTCTCAAAATGCATTCGGAATAAGTGATATGTGTGAGGTTGTAGATGATAGATCGAACCTATCACTTTCCCCCTATCACTTATTCCTTATTCCGAATCAAATGCCGTGATTTTGTTATGCCCTCGCACCTTCTGCGGCAGAAAGACGACCACTTACCGCTTCCCAATCGATATTCGAGAAAAATGCCTCGATGTACTTCGGACGGTCCGCAGGGGCGTAGTCCTTGATGAACGCATGTTCCCACACGTCCATGATCAGGATCGGCCTATAGCCAGCGACGTTTCCTGTTTCGTGCAGGTTGATCCAATGGTTCGAGATCGCTCCGTTCGACGGATCCTGATAGGTTGCGGCCCACCCGACACCACGCATTTTGCCTGTCGCGACAAAATCCGCTTTCCAGACATCGTAGCTGCCAAAGCTTTCCGCTGCCGCCTTGGCAAAAGCCGAATCCTCGTTTGGATCGCCTGTGCCCTGCTTTTTCATATTCTCGAAGTAATATTCGTGCAGGACCATACCATTGTATTCAAATCCATATCGGCGACGGAGTTCCGAGAAAGCGGCCATTTTCGTCGAGTCGAGTTCGCCGCCGCTCATCATTTCGCTGATCTTTTCGTTGAGAAGATTCGTATTGGTTACATAGCCCTCATAAAGCTTGAAGTGCATCGCCAACGTCTCGTTCGAGATCCCCGTCAGATCGCTCAGATCGAATGATCGTGCTTTGTATACAGTTTTTAACCCCATTTAATTTTCTCCTTGTAAGAATGCTAATGCCCGATTATACCAAATCGCGCCATGGTTCAATCCACCGGGCGGCCGCCTGGATCCATTCCCAGGACGCTAGCCTGATTCACGACCTTTATATGCAGATCGTCGATTATGCGGATCTGGCACGAAAGCCTCGTTCGCTCATTGAGATCGGTCTTGGTCGCAAGCACCGCAACCTCCGGCGCCTCAATAGGGCCCGGATCGCCGTGAAGTATCTCCACTCGACAGGTCGTGCATCTCGCATTTCCGCCGCAGCGATGCAGTATGTCGATCCCATTGTCCTCGATCGCCAAAACCAGCTTTTTGCCTTCCTCAGCCTCAAAGGCGATCTGCCCGGCCGCAGTCTCGGCCTTAATTTGTCGCATCTGTAATTCCCCCATCTATCGATTAAGTTTAATACCGGACCATTCGTAAAGCGAAGTCAACTGCCTATTCGCACCTTCTCGCGAGTTTCGTCAATAGCTACAAATGTGACCTCGGCTTCCGTAACCTTTACACGGTCGCCGGGTGTCCCAAAACGTTCCGCCTCGACAATCACGTGAATTGTGATCGATGTGTTGCCGACCTTGAGCGTTTCGGCATAAAAGCTGACCAGATCGCCTATAAAAACCGGCTCGTGAAAGATAACTTCTTTCATCGCGACTGTGACAAAGCGATTGTGACGCGTATGGCGAACAGCCTCGACGCCGCCGGCGATATCAATATAGCTGAGTATAATGCCGCCAAATACGGTACCGTGAGCATTCGTATCGCGGGGCATCATCGTGAGCCGGATGGCCGCGTCTCGTGAATCATTTTGTCCAGCGTTTGTCATTCGAAATTATAACCCCTTGGTAATTTGCCTGTCCGTCCACTCGCGGACGGCTTCGCGTAATTCGTCCAGATGCTCATCGAAGAAATGTCCGCAGTCCTCGAACACAACGACCTCGACGTCGCTATTATGCGACAGTTGCTCGGCCAATTCACGAAGTCGGCCGGCCGCGCCAAATTCGTCCTTGTCTCCGTGCACAAATAGTATCGGCTTTCGGTTTTCAGCCAGAAATCCATAATCGGGATACTTGTCGATCGGCGTGCCGATGCTGATGAGTCGTTTTACCCTTTCGTCTTTGATACCGACCTCCATGCCGGTTCGCGAGCCAAATGAAAATCCAGCGAGCGTGATGTCATCGTCGGGGTAGGTTTCTTCCATATAGTGGAGGACGTCACGAACATCCTCTTTCCCGCCGTCAACCTCGGCATGTTCGCCGGTCGAGGCACCAACCCCGCGAAAGTTAAATCTTACGGTGGTTAGGCCGGCATCAACCAACCCCGCTGCCGCTCGAAACACCACTTTATTGTGCATTGTTCCCCCGCCGAGCGGGTGCGGGTGACAGGCTACGGCAACGCCGCGGCGGTCACCGTCGGCTTCTTTGAGAATCGCTTCGAGCCGGCCATGCGATGCCGGTATGAACAAATTGCCCTTAGGATACATGTAAGTTCTCGATTTTAGAATTTAGCGGCTGCCTTGGCAAATAAGCGCTTCCTTGGACGGTCAGGCCGTTGGGCCTAGCGAAAACAGAATTCTTACTCCGGCAAAGAACCGAGGTCAAAATTAGATTTTAATCTCGACTTCGTGATACTTTTTTCATTTGATCTGTCGTTTCTCTGGCACAATCACTGCTCATTAAATGGAAGAAATTCTCGAACCTACCCCTGAAGTTCCGGAAGAAAAACCGGAAGAAAGACGTTTGACCTGGCGTGAGCGGCTCGAGACCGAGCAGGCGGTGCGTCTGATCTATTTGATCTTCGGCTTTATCGCCATTCTGATGGTAATAACGTTTCTGCAGTCGCGTACCGACGCCATCTGCTGCGGCGATTGGGATGGTTATTACCACATCAAATGGAGCATGCTGCTCTGGGAGAATTTAAGCCGCGGCATGTGGCTGCCGACATTTGAGTGGCTGCCGCTGACGGTATTAAACCCGCAGGATTACGCTGATCACCATTTTCTGTTCCATCTCTTGCAGATCCCCTTTCTCTGGTTTTTTGAGCCGGTTATGGCGGCAAAGGTTGCGGCGGTCACATTTGCGACACTCGCGATATTTTCCGTTTACTGGCTGATCTATCGTTACGGCATAAGGCACCAGCTGATCTGGCTCGCCGCCCTGATGGTCTGCTCGAACGCCTTTTTTTACCGGATGAACATGGCAAAAGCTCCGCCGCTCACCATAATAATCTCGGTTCTCGGTATTCATCTGCTGTTTCAGCGAAATTATGTTTGGCTGCTGCCGTTGATGTTCGCTTTCGTGTGGACATACAGTCTGTTTCCGCTATTGCTGTTCGCCGCGATAATTTGGACGGCGATCATCGCGTGGAATGAACGCCGCTTCGACTGGCGGCCATTCACATACACATTTGCGGGAATGATCCTCGGCAATGTCATAAACCCGTATTTTCCGAATAACATCCTGCTGTTTGTCGAGCATTTCCTGCAAAAATTCAAGATCGGCAGCGACTTTGTAGTCGCGGTCGGCGGCGAGTGGTATCCGTACTCGGGTATGGAACTGCTGATGAATTTTCCGATCGCCCTGGCCGCGATGCTCATCGGATACATCCTGTTCGTGCCGCGTCGCGGATCGGTTCCGGAAAAGGCCGCTTTCTTCCTTACATTTGCGACGATCCTGCTGGCTGCCCAGTTCCGCTCGAAACGTTTCGCCGAGTATTTTCCGCCCTTCGCCATCCTGTTTGCGGCATTTGCCTGGAAAGCGTTCACCGAGCCAAAAAGCGCCGAGCTGCCGGACGAATTCAAACGCGATATCGACCCTTATCTCGACGCGTCAACACCGACCGCGAGCCAGGAATGGTGGAACGCGGCACGGCGCGCATCCGTGTGGGTCATCGGCATCGCTTTATGCATTTTCTGGTTCTACAACCTCGTTGGGATTCACAGGTGGGGATTCAATGAGGACGGCATGATCGATAATATCGTCAGCAATGAACCCCATGACAAATATCGCCGCGCGATGGAATTTGCTACCGGCCTCGACAAGACCGGTGCGGACAACATACCGCCCGGCGAGATCATCTTTAACTGCACATGGGACGATTTTCCTAAGCTGTTCTTTTTCAACACTAAGCATCGATATGTTTACGGTCTCGACCCCAATTACCTTTATTCGGAAAATCCGGAGCTCTACAAACTGCTCAAGGACCTGACCGAGGGCAAGATCGACGACCCCGCGCCGTTGATCAGGGAGAAATTCGGTTCGAATTATATTTTCGCCGATGCTAAAGAAAACACGGATATGATCGCAAAGGCACTCGAGAGCGGTTGGGTCGAAACGATTTACGAGGATGACGAGGCCCGACTATTCAAGATCCGAGCAGAAAAGGGCGAGCCGCCCGACGACGCAAAAGACGAACCCGCCGAAACGCCCGAAGAAAGCAAGCTTCTCGACCAGGCGGAATCGAACGACGCAGCACGATCAAAGCCGAACGCAAATGCCGACGAGGAGGAAGAAGATGAGCCGTAGAACTACGTTTAAGATCACAACGATGTATGGGATTTTGTTGACGGCAGCGTTCTTTTCTGGTTGCGGCCCAAATCAGAACATCCTCAAATCGGCCGAGAATAAGACGCCGGCCGAGAATGTGTCAATTGAAAAAAGCTCGATGGAGCAAGATCTGCAAGCCATGCGGAATGCCGAATTCTCGACGGTTTTCGTGCTGCGGCGAAAAGACGGCGGACAATTCGATTCCGTGGATCGACTGGTCGTACGCGAAAATACCGCTCTAGCCAATCGCCGTGTCACCGGCGACGAGGAAAAGGCGGTTATTGTCGGATCAAATTTCCCGATCGACCCGAAAAACCTCGCAGCCCTGCGCGAGCGATTTCAGTTCGAAGATCACTCGCCTCCACCGCCTGCAAATACGAATTCGAATGCTAATAATTAGGGTATAGTAAGAGCCTATGCGGAAGGACAACCCGACCGAACTCGAAACCGGTTTGAGCGAACTCGCTCCGCCGGATCGGCGTCGTGCACCGCGTCCCATTCATATTGACCCGGGCTCGCCTCCGATCCGGTCGATTGTCAGGGTGGTCGTCGTCACGCTTCTGCTCCTGCTCATCGCGGGATTTGTTCAGAGCATTCTCTCGGCCCTGACTTATCTTTTCTTCTTGATCGTCCTGTCCGTCTTTTTTGCGTATCTCATCGACCCGATCGTTCGCCTGATCAGGCTGCCATTCAAAGAGCGAAACATCGAGCGGTTCATGCCGCGTTCGCTCGCAATCGTAATAGCCTACGTTCTGGTATTTTCAGTTGTCGGCATCGCGATCGCCAATATTGCGCCACGCGTAGCCGATCAGGCCCGCGAATTTGCGGCGAATATACCCGGCTATGCGCAGACGTTCCGAGAAAGATCGGCTGAGATGACCGTACGTTTCGAACGCCTTCGAATTCCCGAGGAGTGGCAGGCGGAATTGAACCGGCAGGTCACGGATCTCGGCAGCGTTATCACAACTGCCGTAGGCAGCTTTGTACTGGTATCCGCAGCCTATCTCCTCTGGTTCATTCTTATTCCGATACTCGCATTCTTCTTTCTGAAGGACGTTAACCAATTCAGGCTGCTTATACTGCGAATGTTTCCCGCCGGACGCTGGCGCTACCGGGCCGAGGTTGTAATGCAGGATTTGAATTCGACTCTCGCGGCCTATACCAGGGCCCAGCTTATTTCGTGCGTTTTGATCGGGACCGTTTGTACTATCGGGTTCTATTTTCTCGGTGTTCGCTATGCCCTATTGCTGGGAATAATGGCCGGAATATTCGAATTTGTACCGCTGCTCGGGCCGCTAACAGTAGCTGTGACCGTGACACTCACAGCCGCCGCATCGGATGACCCGTGGAAGGCATTATACGTTGCGATATTTCTCTTGGTGCTGCGGCTGGTCCACGATTACGTAACCTATCCGAGAATCGTCCGCGGAGGGCTGCACCTGCATCCGCTGGCAATTATTCTATCTGTCCTGGCCGGAGAACAGGTCGCGGGGATCCCGGGCGTGTTCCTGTCGATTCCGCTCGTCGCCATTGCGACCGTATTTTATCGCCACATTCTCGAACATCAGGGCCGCCGCGGCCTCGTATCCGACTGGATCGAAGATTCCGAAAGCAAGATCGAGGAGCCAGCATAAATGTCGTCAATTGCCTGGCTGATATTGATATTTTTTGTTCTGGTATTACTGAGTCTCCTGGTCTACGTACTCGTGATCCGCGCATTTTATTGGGGTGATAGAAAAGGCCCGCCCGCTAAAAAAGCGTTAGATCAAACGTGCGAACGCCTCAGGTTCATCGAGCGTTACCTCGATCTCGACAACATAGCAGGGGATCGAAAAATCGGTTCTTTTTAGCTTCACAGCATCTTTAGCCGTAGTTAGAAATGCTGTAACTCCGCTTTCCTTCGCCGTTCGCTCGAGGGCCGCGATGTCCGACCGACTATAAACATAATGGTCGGGAAATGCCCTGGTGAACGAAAGCTCGAACCTGCCCGGACCTTCCGTCTCGTTCCTAACTTGCTTGAAAAAATTCTCAGGATTACCCAATCCGCAAAAAGCCGCGAAACGGATCTGATTTAAACCGCCAGTTTCCGAGGCCGATATAGCCTTCAAAGGAGTCGCCCACGGGTCTTCCGCACGCCTAATCGGCTGCGGCTGTTTCGCGTGAAATTCTTCAAGATCGGTGACGGAAACGATCTCATTCCTGGCCTCAAATATCGTGGCTCCCGCGCTAAGTTTTGAAATCTCAGATCTTAAATTTGTAACATCCCCTGCCAGATCGGCCCTGGTTATAACAACGACATCAGCCCGGGCCAAATTCGCCAGCGGCTCACGCAGCCGCCCGCCCGGCAAGGTCCGGCCGCCGCCAAACGGGTCCGTCGCGTCGATGCAGACAATGTCGACATCGCGCCGGGCCCTTCTATGCTGAAAACCGTCGTCGAGAATAAAGGCAGTCACACCAAATTTCCGCCGCGCCCACTCGGCCGCCGAAACCCGATCAGCATCGGCGATAACTATCGCCTTCCCGAGCAGCCTGTTCGCGAGTTCAATAGGCTCATCACCCGCTGACGCCGGATCCGCCAAAACGTCTTCGAAGTCCGAGACCAGTTCACGCCTGCCCGCATCCTTGCGGCCATACCCCCGCGTCAGGATGCACACTTTTTCGCCTCGGGCAGCTAGCAAAACCGCGATATAAGCGACCATCGGGGTCTTTCCGGTACCGCCGGCTGTAATATTACCAACGCTGATTGTCCGCGCGCCGAGTGAAAATGCATGCAGAACGCCGCGATCGTAAAGATGATTTCGCAGGTCGGTGAGTTTTCCGTAGATACGGCTTAGCGGCATTGCGAATTCAACTTAACGACCGGGGACGAAAATCGCAAATTCAAAAACCCTGATTATTTGTTTGTGATCTGTATAAGGCGGTCGAGCTTGTTCTGTGCCTGCCCGCTGTCGATACTTTGCTCGGCCATTCGTGCCGCTTGCATTGGGTCGCGTGCGAGCCCGCCGACGACCAGAGCAGCGGCGGCATTCATTACGACCAGCGAACGGGCCTCGTCACGCCGCCGGCTGGCGAGCACGTCGCGGATCACTTTTGCACTCTCTTTGACCGACTTCGTCCGCAAATGGCCGATGCTCGCCGGCTTTAGCCCGAAATCAGCAGGTGTTACGACAAAAGCCCGCACCTCGTTGCCCTGTACTGCCCCGACATAGGTCTTTCCGTCGAGTGTGACTTCGTCCAGCCCATCGGACCCATGAACGACCCACGCCGCTTCTGTCTTGAGCAACGCCAGTGCTCGTGCGACGGGCTCGACCAGGGAACGATGCCAAACGCCGTTCACCTGCCGCGATACCGAACCGGGATTAGCAAGCAAACCGAGAACGTTCAGACACGTGCGAATACCCAAACTGCTGCGTATATCGCCTACCCGTCTCAATTGCGGGTGAAATTTCGGAGCAAAGAAAAAGCACAGTCCCGTACCTCGCAGGCTGATCTGCGCGATGCCCGGTTCGTCGGCCAATTTTACGCCCAATTCGCTGAGCAGGTCGGCACTGCCGGTCTTGCTTGTCACGCCCCTATTGCACTGTTTGGCGACCGTCAGCCCAGCCCCGGCCGCAACCAGTGCGGCCGCCGTAGATACGTTAAACGCCTTGGCGACCGACGATCCGGTGCCGATAATGTCCACCGCCCCTTTCTGGGCAGGCACCTTGACCGACACCGAACGCATCGCGCGCGCCATACCGGCAAGTTCCTCATGCGTCTCGCCTTTGGCTGTCAGAACCGCCAGTGCCGCCGCGAGCTGAGCCGGATTCGCATTTGGTTCTATCAGAGCCGTAAAGAAATCCGCCGCATCACCGGCCGAAAGGTCCTCACGCCGCATCAGTCGTGTCAGAAACGGAAATAGCGCCGTGTCGGCCTTCGCACTTGTCGCGGAAACCGGCGCCGATAACAGCCAGTCTGTTCTGGATACGGGCATATTTAATTTTCGCCTCTTTTATGAGATTAGAGACCTCAATATGTAAATTATCAAAAAGGGGAATCCCCCACATATTGTCAAAGCTCCAAAAAGTTTTGCAATAATTTCTTCCCGTGCTCGGTCAGTATCGACTCGGGATGAAACTGTACGCCCTCGAGCTTTTTCTCGCGATGCCGCAGCCCCATGATGATCCCGTCGGGTGACTCGGCAGATATCTCGAGGGAATCTGGAAAGCCGTCTCGATCGACTATCAGTGAATGATAACGTCCCGCGGCGAAATTATTAGGAATTCCTGCAAATACGGTTTTGCCGTCGTGAATTATCTCTACCGGCTTGCCGTGGACCGGCTCGGGAGCTCGTATCACGCGACCGCCAAAATGCTGCCCGATCGCCTGATGGCCGAGGCAGACGCCGAGGATCGGCAATCGCCCATGGAACCGTTTGATCGCCTCGAGCGAGATACCCGCCGTATCCGGCGTTCCCGGCCCGGGCGAGATCAGTATCCGCTCAGGTTTAAGATCATTCTCGATCTCGTCGACTGTAGTTTCGTCATTCCTGACCACACGCATTTCGGCCCCAAGCTCACCCAGATACTGAACGAGGTTATAGGTAAACGAATCGTAATTGTCGATAACCAGAAGCATTCCATTGCCGGATGTCGGAGTTACTAGGTAAGACTCGTCCCCAATAGCCAACTTCCGCCGTCCACGACCAGCGTAACGCCATTCACGTAATCCGCCGCATCCGACACGAGGAACAGTGCCGCGTTTTCGATATCGACAATCCGGCCAAAACGTCCGACCGGGATTTTTCGGACCAATTTTTCTTTTAGCTCGGGCATCAGCAGCCGCTTCATTCCCTCGGTGTCCTCGATTGGGCCCGGGGCGATCCCGTTGACGCGGATGCCGTGGCGGCCCCATTCGACTGACAAGTTCCGTGTGATCGCGTCGACCCCGGCTTTCGCGGCTGACACGTGTATCTGCATAGGCGTCGCAAGATAATGCAGCGTCGCGGAGATGTTCAGGATCTGGCCTTTTGATTTTTTAAGCTCTTCAAAGGACGCACGGCAGACGTTGAACGTTCCTTTTGTATCGATGTCGACTACCGTCCCAAAGCCATTTGCCGAAAGCTGGTCGGCCGCACAGAGAAAATTACCCGCAGCCCCGTTGACGACAATATCGATCTTGCCGTAATGCTCGACAGTTTTGGCGATCGCGTTCTCGACCGCTTCGTAATCACGCACATCCGCCGCGACCGTAAAGCACTCGCCGCCGAACCCATCGACTGCCTGCTTCATCGCGGCGAGGTTCTCTTCCTTTCGGCTGGTGATCGCGAGCTTTGCACCGTGCTCGGCAAATGCCCTCGCAACCCCGCCCGTGATCCCCGTACCGCCGCCCGTTACAAAAGCAACCTTGCCCTGTAAAATATTGTCAGCAAAAATTTTGTCGGTCATATTTCGAAGATGTTATCACAGACGGATTATCGCAGAGGCTCTGGGCCGCCGAGACTTGATCGGTCAAAACGAAAAAGTAAAACAGTGAATTCCTTTCCTAGAGCCTTGTTTGCCTTTTGCCTTTTTACTTTTGCCTTTGCGTGGTCATGCACAACAAAGCCCACCGACATGCGAACCCTCGTGCCTGCCGATTCGCTGATCTATCTCGAAACCAACGATCTCGTTGCCGCCCTGCAGCCCATCATCGATAACCATGCGTTCATAAAAGCCGCTAAGACAAAGCCTGACATTTCCGCCCTAAAGGGGATTCAAGTTGCCGTCACGGTAAGCGGATTCGAAATGACCGAGGAAAAGCTGACGGACGAGCACAGTCTCGGCCGTGTGCAGCCGCGATTCGTCGCGATAGTCGAAACGCACGCGTGGAACTGGCAGGCGGTTGCGTTTGCCGAGAGCCAGATCGGCTCTTTCGTGATGGACGCGTATCGTTCCGACGTAGCTCAGGAAAAGATCGAAAAACACGGCGGCACGTGGTTTACATGGACCGCTAATGATGAGCGAAAGGCATTTGCCCTTGTTATTGACAGTCTTATTTATTTTGGCAATGATGAACCTGCCATAGAGAAATGTCTCGCCGTAAAACGCGGCGAAGCCGACAGCATTATCAAGACAGGCAAAATCGCCCCTGCCGAATCCACCACAATTGCCGCTGGCTACGTCTCACGCGATGGAATGGCCCAGATCTCAAGTCTCGTCAGTCTTTCAATGGCTGCAAAAACCCAGGGCGAACCAGAGGTCCAAAGTGCGATCGCGGGTATTTTGCCGCAGCTTTTGCGCGGAACGATGTCAGAGGTCAAGTGGGTCGCTTCCACAACGGCCGCGAGGGTAGAAGATCGATATTCCATCACATCACCGGACGAGATCGCAAGAGTCCTGAGCGAAACGCTGACGCCGACGGGCCGGACCGACCGGACGCTTTTCGATCTCGTTCCTGACGATATCCTCTCGGTTACTTCATACGACCTCGCCAAACCAAATGTGGCGTGGCGGAGCCTTTTATTGACATCGAAAACACTCGCCGATCCTGTGCCCGGCAGTTTGATCGGCGAGTTCGGAATAGCCTTTGCCGAGTCCTACGGCATAAGAGATCCCGAATTGTTTCTTAGCGGTGTGGGTCCGTCGATCGTAACCGGCAATATCGATCAGAACAGCGAAAAGCCGGTCGTTATCGCCAGTGTCGTGATTGCCCCGAATGTCAGGGCTGCCATCGATCCGGAATTGAAGCTTGATAAGGCACTTAGCGACGAGTTTGGTGTCGAAGTTCTACGGGCACCCGACGGCGATCTCGCCGCCGCCTTTTTCGATGGCAAGGTGATAACTGGCGATGCTGAGGCAGTCTTAGCATGTCTGAGGTCCCGCGCGGCCGATCGCACTATGGGAAAAAGCCCAGCTAAGGTCGATCTGCTTGCAACGGGTGCGTCGGCCGCTTCGATGTCTGTCGATAAAGAAATTGCTCCGGCAATTGCTTCGGTGATGTTTCAAACCGAGCCCGGCGTCGTGGTGTCTGCCTCCGTATATACGACCGAGACACGCTTCACCCGGGCCGGGATAGAACGACGGGTAACCTCCGATTTCGGCTTGATCGGCTGGATCATCGCCCAACTCGCCGAAAGCTGAGTTCGGGATTTGTAAAGGGGTCTACCGCTTCGCCTCCTTCTTGAGCTTTCTAACGTTCCGTTCGATCCATTTTTCGGCTTCCTCGTAGTGTTCAAACTTCCTCTCATCGTGGCGAAATGCAGCCGTGTGGTTATATCTGCGGCCGTTAAGATGTCTTGTCGGATGGGCGATGTGGAGCATCTCGTGAAAGACTACGTATTCGACCACGTAGCGAGGGACGTCAGCCGAATCCAGCGACTTGCTGATAGCCACATGGTCGTGAGTGGCGTCGTGATGGCCGAGTATCCGGTATGTTTTGCGGGCAGACCATGTCAATGCTGGTTTGGGGATCGCCGAATCGAAGTATTTCGCATTGACGGAGACAAAGATCTCATCGAGATCGTAAACGAGCCCTTTCGAAGTCGTCATCACCTTTCGGCCGCGGGCCCGCTTGTTCTCTGACGCTCGTTCGCGGACGGCGCTTGATTTCACATACGCCGAATATACCTCTCGGGCACCGGCCGGTATTTTTTTCCTTAATAGTTTACCGACGAGGATATAGGCCAACCCCTTGTGGCAGGGAAGCGGCATCTCACGGCAAATCTCACCGATCCGGACAAAAATCTCACCGTCCCGTATGCGGATCGTATGATTTATGCCGATATACGGGTAAAATGAAACCTGGATGGGCGGGATATCGCGTTTCCGGTTGTACCAGCGATACGCCTCAATATACACTTCACGGATCTGTTCTGTTAGTAGTGTCACAAAAATGTTTAATGAGTTTCAACGATTTTTCTTGACATTGTAGCTCTCTGAATGCTATCCCTTTATATGGGAAAAGCATACAGCCGACCTGCCGTATGCATCAAATTCACCCAAATTCTGCCCGCAGCGGGCCATCGGGCCCAGAGAAAGACGCCGGATCTCTCGATTCTCGCGGACAGATAATTCTAACGGCCATTATCAATGAACATTTTGTCACGGGCGAGCCGGTAGGTTCGAAAGTGCTTGCCGAAAAGTTTGCCAACGCTTCCGGAATGAGCTCAGCAACTATTCGCAACGTGATGGGTGAACTGGAAGACCTGGGGATGCTCGAGCAGCCTCATACCTCCGCCGGACGCGTTCCGACAGATAAAGGCTATAGGTTTTACGTTGACAATCTGCTTGGCGTTCTCAGCATATCGAACGACGATCTTTTCCGAATAGGCGAAGAATACGGTTTGAATTCCCAGGACTTTGAGACACCAGACAGGTTAATGGAACGTACCTCTCACTTGCTTTCAGCTCTTTCTAATAATGTGGGCATCGTGGTATCGCCATCATTGGCGAGTGATCGCCTGCAGCATATCGAATTTGTCAATCTTTCTGACAATCGGATTCTCGTGGTATTGGTTTCCGCCCCGAATATTGTTCATAACAAGATAATTCGGCTAAACGTTACCTTTACCAAGGAAGAACTCGAACGCACGGCTAACTACCTCAATGCGGAATTTGCCGGAAAGAGCCTGGCTGAGATACGTGCCGAGATAATGATGCTCATGCACGAGGAAAAAGCCTTGTTTGACAAGTTGCTCCAGACGGCCGTCATCCTCTGTTCCGAAAGTATTGAGGACGACGACCGGCTCGGTGAAGTTTTCGTGGACGGCACGACGAATATCCTGACAAAAACGGATTTTGCCGATCTAGAACGTCTTCGTGAACTGCTCCGGACCATCGGCGAAAAATCTCGCCTGATGCAGATCCTGACGGAATGCATCGAGAGAGACGCCGCAGCCAAAGGAGATGTGCAGGTAGTGATCGGTAGCGAGAACCGTACGCCGTCGCTTCAGCACTGCACGATAGTTTCGGCCCCTTACCGGATAGGTAATAGTTCGGCGGTCGGGACATTAAGCGTACTCGGACCGACCCGGATGGAGTATGCGAGGATGATATCGATCGTTTCCTATGTTGCCCGAACATTAGAAAAGTTGATGTCGACGGATGGATCGAAAAACTAGACTCGGACGCGAATGGGCTCCCGTCATTTGCTACAACATGAATCCCCAAGATCAAATCCCCAAACCCGAAGAAACGCTTGCCGAGCTCGATCTCGACACCACCGATACGGTGGACGATTTTATTAAAGAGCTAGAGGCAAAGGAAAAGGATCTGCACATAACGTCGGATCTGACGATCGAGATCGAGGAATCCGACTTTGATCCCGACACGGTGCCCGACTTTGTACAGGCCGAACTGTCGCCCGTTCATGCCGCTAATGGCA
>JBGSXN010000141.1:0-12598 GCA_041751355.1 Pyrinomonadaceae bacterium | reverse complement strand
GATTCTTCAACACCCCGGATGATCTTGACAACGGGCGACGTGCCCTTCCAGAATTTATCAAAACCGTCTGCAATCGACTGAGCCGCCGACCTATGCCCACCGCCGGTATCGGATGAGATGATAAGGATTTTCGGAGTAGTTTGGGGCATGTAGGGTCGCTAATCTCTAGCTGCTTACAAATCTGCCGGCGGCCACGCAATCTGGCGTTCAAACATTATCTGAAACGTTAGACCTCGTGAATGCGAAATTTCAGCGACCAGTTCGAATCCAGTCTTACGCCTTCAATGCAATCTCCTTCCCAGCCAAAACTCCCGCATCTTTTGAAGCTTTCTTCATTTGCCCCTCGAGCCTTTTGATCTTGATCAAATGGCCGGGGTTAAGCGGCAGCGACGGGTAGAAACAGTTTGATTCGTGAGTGCAAAAACATCCCGCTCCGGCCTCTTTGCGGCGCTCTTTCATAAGATCCGTTTTCCAGGCAGCCTGGAAATCCCAGTCGTAGTCACGTAGATTGAGTACGTCAGGTTTGTTTTCACACGACGAAAGCACGCCGTTATCATAAATTACGGCTCCGGCACTTCCGGCATAGCATTTGAGTTGGGCCTTGTTTTCCTCTTTCGTTTTGGCGATTAGGTCGTGCATGTAGATGTCCACTGCCGCCTTAAAAAAACCCGAATCACCGCCGTAATTGTTCTTCAGTGCCGCGCTCTTCGTATCCTCAAGGATCATCTGCGAGAGCTGCTGATAGCGCTTATGATCGAACTGCAGCTCGATCGGGTCGGCCGACGGAGGTCTAATGTAGTTGATGTTTACCTTATCGGGCTTAAGATCATACTTAAGGAAATCGTACCAGTCGAAAATCGTATCCTCATTCGAATGCATTACGCACGTACACGTCTGAATATCGAGCTGCGGATACTGTTCGCTCTTCATTTGCTGCAGGGTCCGAGCGGTATGGATTGCCTTGTCCCAGCTACCTTCCTTGCGGCGGATCTTTTCATGGGCGTCCTTCATGCCGTCAATACCAAGGGCGACACTGACATTGAGTTTGGGACATTCGTCCATGATGCGGGCGACATCTGGGAAAATACGCGGGTGTATCTGGCCGTTGGACATCAGGTAAACTGAATCTAGTTTGTTGTTCTCGTAAAATGCTCGAACTATCTCAGGCAGGTCTTTTCGCGTGAAAGGCTCACCGCCCGCTAGGACGAGTACGCCCAAATTCCCGCCGAGCGTTTCGGAGATCTTCGCGATCTCGTGAGTCTTCATTTGGAGCTTTTTACGCGGGCGATCATCCAGCTCTTCGGTAAAGAAACAGTGCGTGCATCGCATATCGCAGACGCTCGTAACCAGTATGTTCAGAAATACCGGCGAGATGGGCTTGCCGACCAGGATGCTGGCGTATCGTTTGAAAATTTCTTTTGTCGCAAAATCCATGATTTTATATTCCACACAAGTGCGCCCGGTTAAGATGCCGAACCCCATCGCAACGTTTTACTTTATCTCAAACGCGATGTCGTGCACAAGATCAAGTTGGCGGCCATTTGCCGCTTAATCGTACTTTAATTGTAATAATTTAGCCCCCTTGGTATGACGTACGTCGATCGGTCGTACCGTTCCGCCTTTCCGGGCCTGTAAGATAAGATATGACTATGTTCCGCCGAATTTACCTCGACAATAGTGCCACGACGCCGGTTGACCCCCGTGTGGTTGAGGCAATGATGCCGTATCTGACGGAAAAGTTTGGCAACGCGTCAAGCATTCATTTTTTCGGGCAGGAAGCCCGCGGCGCCGTGGATAAGGCACGTCATCAGGTTGCCGGGCTGATCAACTCGCGGCCAAATGAGGTAGTATTCACATCGGGCGGCACCGAATCGAACAATCTCGCCATCCGAGGCCTGATCGAGGCTTTGGGCAGTAGCCCACGTGTCAGTGGCCCGCACGTAAGTAAGGGCAATGCCGGCATCTCCAAAGCGATCCCGCATATTATCACCTCCGCCATCGAGCATTCGGCGGTGAAGAATGTTTGCGAAGACCTTGAAAAGAGCGGCTACTCGGTGACTTATCTGCCTGTCTATGAGAATGGGGTCGTTCGAATCGAAGACGTCGAGGCGGCGATCACCGACCAGACATTACTTATCACCATAATGGCGGCAAATAACGAGATCGGAACCCTGCAGCCTGTCGCGGAGATCGGCCGTCTGGTCAGATCGCTGCGTGCGAATGGCAGGAAGATCTGGTTTCATACCGACGCAGTACAGGCGGCGGGAAAGGTCCCGGTCGACGTCGAAGAGATCGGCTGTGATCTGCTGTCGATCTCGGCACACAAAATTTATGCACCTAAGGGTGTCGGGGCACTTTACGTGAGGCGTGGCGTACGGCTTCATCCGCAAAATATCGGCGGCCACCAGGAACGCGAACGTCGAGGAGGCACTGAATCCGTGTCGAATATCGTAGCTTTCGGCGAGGCGTGCCAGATCAGCGCGACCGAATTGTCCGAATCGACAGAACAATTGAAAGATCTTCGCGATACCTTTGAAAACCGCGTTGGTGAATCGATCTCGGGAATCACTTTAAACGGCGACCCGGAAAGGCGACTCCCAAATATCTCAAATATCTCATTCGCCTCGATCGAGGGCGAGGGGCTGCTTATCAACCTTGATATGCAGGGCATCGCCGTATCGACCGGCTCGGCATGTTCGTCGGGCTCACTGGAACCATCACCGGTCATCCGGGCCCTCGACCCCGACGACGAACGCGCCCGCGGAGCGATACGTTTCAGCTTCGGGCGTTTTAACACTTCGGGCGATGTCAGCAAACTTCTCGAAGTGCTGCCAAAGGCGGTCGAATCACTCCGCCGTCTTTCTCAGAGGTGATCAGCTCCGCCGAACCTCACGCGGCTAGAGAAATCAAGTCTTGAACCCCCATTTGAATGTCAAGATTCTCCCACCGCAAGATATTGACCCTGTTCGCTCTCGTTCAGCCATGCAGCATAATTAGCTTTAACTTCTAGTCGGAGGATGGTCAATGACTCCATCGGTATATTACCTGCCCAGTGGTCACGGATCGATTTCAGAATCAAAGAGAGCGGAATCTCTTGCTTCTCCCATTCGGCGATAATCAGATAATCCTCGGGACTGAGGATGGGAACGTTCGCGTTTAGCGAGAGAAAAAGGTCTGCAGCCTCAGTAACATAACTCATTGTCATATCCCCTTGATCTTTACTCCGGATCGAAAAAAGCAGCCCACCGGTTTCCCGAATCGGCTGCTTTTCGTTTCCCCCCGGCTGGAACCTTCTTGATATTTATTAGTCGCTTACGAGGATACCGTTGGACCGGATACGATCGGCCCGGTCACTGACGAGGATGCCGTTCTTCGAAATAGTGGATCCGGTGCAGCCTTCCTTCTGGGTCCGGTCGGATACGAGAATGCCGAGAATGGCTCGGAAGACTCCAACAAAATCCGAGACGATGATACCTTCTTTCTCGATGTTCGTGCATGAAGATTTCTCAGTTCTGTCGCTGACGAGGATTCCTGCATTTCTGTCACTGACGAGGATTCCTGCGTTTGCGTTTGCAGCTGTTGCTCCGAGTGATAACGTGATTGCTAATGCGGTCGCTGTTAGTATGTTTTTCATTTTTCTTCTCCAGTTACTGTGAATTAAATTTGACCCACTTTGTTAGATCCTGCCCTAACCTATTACAAGCCCTGTGCCAAACTCATACCTAAACATGCATTGGTCTGATAAGCGTTGTATAATCAATAGGTTACGGATATTCTTGACTCGAATTTCGAGCAGAAATCGAGATGAGAATATCTGTATACTTCGTTTACATAAATCGACCGGATTAGTCTTAAGTGAGAGAATAATTAGCGCTTACCAGTTCGTATATTTCGTATACAAATTCTAGTTGTATACCTCGTAGCCAAAGCTCTCAAAAAAAAGAGAATTTTTGCTAGATTATGAATGATCAAAAATGTTAAACTGGTTGCGTGTGGAACTCCGTCCGCTACTGCCGCACTTACAACCACCCAGTTTCACCCTGCCTCATTTCCGTCATCTATGGACAGACAAAAGCTAGTTCTCTATACGAAGCTAATAATAATTGGACTTGGCGCCCTCGCAGTCGGAGTTGCACTCATCAATGTCCCGTCGGAATCGTTAGGCCTGGGATATCTGGCAATTTTAGCCTTTTCTGTTCTGGTGACGCCTCGGACGTCGCTTACTCTGCCCCACTCGAAGTTAACGTTCAGTTTTTCAGAGTCCGTTATTTTCCTAGTTTTTCTTCTCTATGGCGGAGAACTGGCAATTATCGCGGCGTGTGTAGAATCAGTTGCAAACTGTACTTATCTAAAGGCCAGGGGCATTATGAAGGGCCGTTGGATAATCCTGTTTAATTCAGCGGCGGTGTCGCTCGTGACCGCTTTTAGTTACAGCGTGTTGCTCTTGTTCTCGACGTATTTTGATCCAAGCCTCTTAAATGATCTGCTCAACACGCGTGCCTTGATAACTGTCTTGGGCATATTGGCGTTGACGCATTTTGCCGGATCTTCCTTTTTTGCGGCGTCTTATCAGAGTATCAGGACCGGTGAGAACATATGGGAAATTTGGAAAACCGAATGTCTTTCGAGCTCACTTACGCAGCTCACCGGCGTATGTTTGACAGGGATCATCTATAAAATGATCGGATTTGCCGATCCGGTGGTGATCGGGATCGCTGTCATTGGCTTGGCACTCGTTTATTTGAGTTATCGACAATCCTTCAATGAGATCGGATCGGCCATTCTTCAGGCCGAGGCCGCCGAGCGTGAGAAAGCCGAGACCGAGCGGGAGCGGCGGCGCGAGGCTGAGAAACATGCGTCACAGCTGGCAGTAACGCTTGAAAAGGAAGAAAAAGCAAACGAAGCTCTCCGCCAGAGCGAAAAAGACCTGCGGCATGCTGCTCTCTATGACTCGCTGACAAATCTACCGAATCGTAAACATTTCGGCGATCTACTTCGCGTCCTGATCGAAAATTACAAGAACGATCCGTCCGCCGCCTTTTACGTGCTGTTCCTGGACATTCGCAAGTTCAAGAACATCAACGACAGCCTCGGCCACACGCTTGGCGACAAGGTCCTGATGGTCGCCGCAATACGCTTTGTACGAATGCTTAATTCGTCTGACATGGTAGCCCGCATCGGCGGAGACGAATTCGCCGTTATCCTCACTAATCTTGCTTCCCTGGGAAAAGCCCAAAAGGTGGCTCGCAGGATGTTCGACAGCATAGCTCAACCATTCTCGCTAAGCGGGAACACCATATCGATCAGTGTCAACATCGGCATTGCACCCTGCGATACCGAATACGACACGCCCGAGGAAGTGCTTCGTGATGCCGATATCGCCATGCACTACGCCAAAGAAAGGGACAGCGGCGTGGCGATATTCACCAAGGAGCTGCGAGTACGCTTTCTGGAACGCGTCCGGTTCGAGAATGACCTGCGAAATGCTGTCGCAAATGGCGAGCTATCGATGAGCTATCAACCTCTCGTCGATCTGCAGGACGGAGGATTGTTCGGTTTTGAAGCACTGCTAAGGTGGCACCATCCGGAATTCGGGATGATCCCGCCGAATAAATTCATACCGATCGCTGAGGAGTCAGGTCTGATCATTCCGATCACTGTCTGGATACTTGAGGAAACCACGACCCAACTTGCCCGCTGGCAGAAGATAAATCGGACCTATAGCGATCTCATCGTAAGCGTGAATATATCGGGCAAACATCTTTCCAATGACGACCTCTTCGACGATGTCGAAAATGCTCTCGCGATCTCGAAAATATCGCCTCAGTGCCTCAAGCTCGAGATCACCGAGAGTGCGGCCATGGAAAATGCCGAACACACCATCAATATGCTGAACCGCCTAAAAACCCTCGGCGTACAGCTCAGCATTGATGATTTCGGGACCGGATATTCGTCGCTCAGCTATTTGCACCGGCTGCCGTTCGACACGCTGAAGATCGACCGTTCATTTGTTTACAGTGTGGGCGAAGGCGGCGAGAATTCAGAGATACTCCAGACGATCATTTCCCTGGCAAAGAGCCTGAAAAAGAAGGTCATCGCAGAAGGCATCGAGACAAAATCGCAATTGTCGCTGCTCAGAAATCTGGGCTGCGATTATGGACAGGGTTATCTGTTGGCAAGGCCTCTGACCCGCGATGCCGCCGAAAAGTCGCTCTACGAAAATAAGAGCTGGCTGCCGGTAAAGTTGATCACTTCGCCGTCTGACAAACCTCAGAGCGCCGACGAATTGAACCTGCCCGTATTCTAGCCGCTTCGGCCGACCAACTTTCAATTTCATCTGACGCCATCTATACTAATCGAAAATCATTCGATCAGGAGTAGAACTACGCGTTATGTTTAAAAGATCAGTTTATGTTTTTCTGGTGTGCGCTTTTGCGGCAGCCATTGTACCTGCCCAGAGTAAATTTGAATACCCGCAGGCCCGGCGAGCTAACCAGGTGGACGAGTTTCACGGCACAAAGGTCGCCGACCCTTATCGCTGGATGGAACACACCGAGTCGACGGAAACTCAGGCGTGGATCGAGGCCCAAAACAAGATCACTAATTCCTACCTGGCGACGATCACCGAGCGCGATCAGATACGCAAACGTCTGACTGAGATTTGGAATTACGAACGGCTTTCGGCCCCGTCGAAAGTAGCGGATTTCTATATCTATTCCAAAAATGACGGGCTTCAGAACCAGAGCGTCCTTTACAAGACCTCATCGATCGATGATCCCGGCACGGTGTTTTTCGACCCCAACAAACTCTCTACCGACGGCACGGTCGCCCTGGGCGGTTCATCGTTTACCAGAGACGGCAAGCTTTGGGCCTACAGCGTAGCCGTGGCGGGCTCTGATCGCCGCGAATGGCGTGTAATGGACGTCGCGACCGGCAAGCACCTTCCCGACACGCTGGCACCGAACCGCTACGGCAGCTTTTCGTGGCTCAATGACAACTCCGGATTCTTTTACGGCAGTTACGCACCCGTCGAAAAGGGACAGGAACTCAAGACCACCACCTATTTTCAGAAGCTTTACTTTCACAAGCTCGGAACTCCCCAGTCAGAGGACTATGTAGTTTACGAACGTCCGGATAATAAGGAATACTTCGTCGGCGGCAGCGTCTCGGAGGACGGCAACTGGCTGATTATCACCGTCGGTAAAGGTACCGAGCGGATGAACATGGTCTATTTCAAGAACCTGACCATGGAAAAGGCGCCCATCATGTCGCTTGTTACCGATCTTAAGAACAGCTACTCGTTCATCGGAAATGATGAGGGTATATTCTATTTTCGCACCGATCGAGACGCTCCGAGAGGAAAGGTCGTTAAAGTTAACGCTCTCACGCCGGACCCTAAATGGGAAGACGTTATTCCTGAGTCTGCCGACACGCTGAATGGTGTTCAGTTTATAAATAATCAGTTCGTCCTCAACTATATGAAGGACGCGGCGACGAAGATCAGGATCTACGAAACGTCCGGTAAATTTGTACGCGACGTCGACCTGCCCGGCATCGGTTCGGCAGGCGGTTTTGGCGGCAAACGCCACGATACAGATACCTTTTACTCTTATTCGAGCTATAACGCCCCGCCAACGATCTATCGGTATGACATGAAAACCGGCAAGAGCACCCTGTTCCGGCAAGCGAAAGTAAAATTCGACCCGTCGGCCTACGAGGTCAAACAAGTCTTTTACAACAGCAAGGACGGAACGCGGATCCCGATGTTCATCTCTCACAAAAAGGGCATAAAGCTAGACGGCACAAACCCGACGATCCTGTACGGATACGGCGGCTTTAACGTGCCGCAGACTCCCGGATTTTCGGTCTCACGCGTCACGTGGATGGATATGGGCGGTGTGTATGCCGTCGCTAATATCCGGGGCGGCAGCGAGTATGGCAAAGAGTGGTGGCAGGGCGGTTCGCGGCTGAAAAAGCAAAACACTTTTGATGATTTCATCGCCGCCGGCGAATGGCTGATCAAGAACGATTACACCTCGAATAAGAAACTAGCCATCCAGGGCGGCTCGAACGGCGGCCTGCTGGTCGGCGCGGTACTTAACCAGCGGCCCGACCTCTTCGGAGCGGCCCTTCCCGCCGTCGGAGTCATGGATATGCTGCGATTTACGGAATTTACCATCGGCTGGGCCTGGACGTCTGATTACGGTTCGCCAAAAGACCCTGACGATTTCAAGGCGATGTATGCCTACTCGCCGTACCACAACGCAAAGCCCGGCACCAAATATCCAGCGACGCTGGTTACCACGGCCGACCATGACGATCGCGTATTCCCGGCCCACAGCTTCAAATACGCAGCCGCAATGCAGGCAGCCCAGGCCGGCGATGCCCCGATCCTGATCCGCATCGAAACCAAAGCCGGCCACGGCGCCGGCAAACCGACCTCAAAGCAGATCGACGAGCTAACCGACATCTACGGCTTCCTGGTCAAAAATCTGGATATGAAACTGTAAGCCGGGACCATCCTTATCAAAAACCTAAATGCCGAGGCCGACCCAACGACCTCGGCATTTATAATTAGAAAACATTCTCACTTGAAAAAAATGGCCGAACGCCATAAAGGCGTCGGCCAGAGTCTTTTCAGATAAGTCCTCCCGGTTGGGAGAGGTATTTCAGATGCTTAGCGCATACCGATATTCGAAGGCGCTGTCGCCGTTATCGTAAACTGCGTGCCTGCGCCGAGTTCGAGATTATCGCGGCCCTGCAGGATCACCGTTCCGGCACCTGCACCGGCTCCCACGCCTGCACCGATTGCCGCGCCTTCACCGCCGCCGGCGATAGCACCGATGATAGCTCCGAGAACAGCTCCGATACCCGCCCGTGTAACGGTGCGGGTGGTTTGGCTGCTGTCCTGAACGCTGCCTTCGTTATTTACGTTGACCAATCCGCCGTCCGTTTCGCGTACTTGATTGACCAAACCGGCAAACTGATAAACTTGGCCGGTGCGAAGCCTTATAGTTTCGAAGCTAAGCGACATATTCGCCCTGCCCGTAACTACGCCCGACCGCTCGCCGATCACACGGCCTTCGATGATCGCACCATTGTATTGGCTCGGAGCATCGACGGTCATTGAAAATCGGTCGCCGTCACGTGCCGTTCGCGTTGACAGCGGAGTGTTGAGCGAAGCCACCATCGTGGTATTGTTAGGCACAATGAAACCACCAGTGTTGCCGCTCGTGTTGCCGCCAACCCAGCCCGGACCGGGAACGGTGCTCCACTGCGGTGTCTGGCTGATCTTATCGTAAACGCTGTTGACGGTTACGGTCTCGTTCTGGTTCTCGATGTAAACCCGGCGCGTGACCCTGAGCTGCTGGCCATTATTGACCGGCATGAAGCTGACATAAAAGTCGTTCATTCTGTCACCTTCATAATTGATCGTCAGGTCGTTATTGGTCGAAGTAACGCGTGTTGTCACGGTCCGTCCGCTCGGCGAAGTCTCGCTCTGGGCCTGACCATCAGCACTAAAGTTTACCGGAGCCTGGTTACCCGTAGACATCGTCACCTGATTTCCACGCTTTTCGAGCGTGATCAATTCAGGCGATCTCAGTCTGCGTTCCAAATTTCGCTTCAGATTCGGACGCTGATTATTGTATCGGGCGTTAATGATCGATCGATCTACCACGACCGAAACATTGTCGCTGAGCGTTTGGTTCAATCGATACGCACCTGTCAATTGCGTGTCGAAATTGCCGCCGGCCCATTGATTGCCCCCGCCTGTGTAAACAGGGTTATTCCAGTCCCAGCTCATCCTATAGTAGGACGCCAGCGTGCTCAGATCATTGCGGACTAAACCCCATCGATTAAAGAGATCGTTATTAGGTCGGTTGGCAGCCATCTCGCTATTAATTACCGCCGCTGCCCTCAAAACCTCTTCCACATCTCCGATACCTGCTCGCGTATAGTTGATCGAGAGATCATTCAAATGGCGATCGAGGTCAACGAGAGGCTGTGAAAGGTCCTCCGTGTTCGAACGATTTCGCCTCCAAGGCGTATTCCAGCGTGCATATCTGGTTCGGAAGTCGGATGTGTTCGTCCGGATGCGGGTTAACAGATTTCGCATCTGTGCGTCAGTGGCAGTGTAACCGCCCGCGTAAACCGGGCCGGTCGGCGTTCCGACGTAATCCCAATTTGCTGTCACGCTGTAGTAACCGGCGAGGGTATTTAGATCGCCCCTGATCTGGGTCCAGGTGTTTGTAGCCTGATTCGGCAGGCGATTGCTTCTCACAAACCTGTCGATCATTGCACCACGATTGAATACATCCTGGGCATCAGCCGCGGTAGAACGTCGGCTGTTGAAATTGTCTCTGAGGCGATTGGTTGAGACTTCAAAGGCCGAAACCATCGCATTTATCGAATCCTCGCGGTTTGTACCGGAGATATTGCTGTTATCCAGGGCTCGGCCCATCTGGGTTCTGAACCGATTTGTACTGCTCTCCAATCTTTGGATCACCATCTGAACGTCTCGGTCAGCAACACGATAAACCGGCTGCTGTCCCTGGACCGGATAAACGGCGTTCCAGTCGGCTCGCACGTTGTAATAACCCGCGAGCGTGTTCAGATCAGCCCTAAGCAGGTTCCACGGCTGCTGAGCGTTTCGCTGAAGATTGTTATTGTTCATAAAACGATTGATCATCGTCGCTCGCATTAACACTTCCTGAACGTCTGCTGCTGTCGAGCGGCGGCCGTCGAAATTGCTCTTAAGTCGATCAGTCGCCTGTTCGAACTGTTCGACCATGTAATTGATCGAATCTTCCTGCCTTGTACCGTCGATATTACTGCGGTCAAGTGCCCGGTCGAGGCGATTTTTGAACAGGTCGGCCCGATTCTCGATCCGATTCAAAAGCGTCTGGACTTGCCGGTCCGAGACACGGTATGCACGGACCTGTGCATTGATTGCTGTACTAAATATAGCCATTGCAAGCGCAATGACCGTCAAACCTGTAAACTGTCTAATATTGACTCTCATATAAAATGTCCTCCCCTTGGACTTTTGTGATCGCATAATGCGATCTGTGGACGGTGTCTAGCCAACATTCGCGCTGTTACGAATGCCTTCCAAACGTTCCGCCGCTTTGTTAGTTTCGCTGGCAAGCTTTTCTGATGCCGACGCAGCATTTTCCGCGGTCTCGACCGCCGTATCGATGCCTGATCCTGCCTTTCGTGCGGCAAAATCATAAACGGCATCGGCCTTTTCTCTTACTGCATGAGCAAGCTCGCCTGAGCTTTCTTTAAGATTTCTTGCTTTGTCGGCCGCTGCGTCATACCCGCGTCGAGTAACGTCGGCTATGTCGCCTCTAAGCTGTTTTCCTGCTTTCGGTGCAAACAATAGGGCGAGTGTTGCTCCAATGCCGCCGCCGATAAGAAGGTAAGCCAAACCACTGCGATAGTTGACCGCCGACCCACCAGTAATCCCTTTTTCGTAATTCGTATCTTTTTTCATATTTATAATATTCCTTGTATTTTCAGAATTTCCCCTGCTCCGGGACTCGCCCGTTAGCCGGAAGAGTGGAGCAGCGGTAAATGGGGCGAGATCGGAATTCATTTTTAGTATGACACCGATGCTGTATGTCGTGTGTATGCCAGCACACACACGTCCGAAATGTTAATCCTGTCTAAATTTGGCTATTTGGCGCAGAGATAGGAGGGTTCGAGAGTCATGTCAACCCTAAACCCTTGAGATAACGGGTAAACGAACGCTGGATGTCGTTCGGCTTGCTTACCGATGGAAAGTGCAGAATTCGTCGGGCTCTTCGCCTGCCGGAAATGATTTAGATTCTTTTTTTGAACAATTTGCAGTCGCGCGCAATTTCGTCAAGGGACAGATCATGATGCTGACCTGACGATTTCTTTCGGGGGGCGGGCGATTAGACGGCTCGGACGGCAAGCTATTTTGAGGATCATCCAGCCCATCCTGCCATGTTCCCGACAAAGGAGTTGGACTGGCTTCGGGCTTTTCGATGCTATCCGGGATTTCGACCGTTGGAATCGGAAGCAGCGATCGATTGGGGACTGTACCGGCTATAAAGAACTCTATCCGTCTGAACTCGGCAGGAACCTCGGTGACAAAGATCTCGGCAGGTTCCGAGTTGACTAGTTCTTTGGGAACTTCGGGAATCGTTACCGAGGCAGGTGCGGGCTCGACATCGCTGAATAGATCAAGTTCCCGCACTAGTGCTCCATTTCGCACGTCGATCTCAGCACGTCGAAGATTTGCCGGTACGGTCCAATCTCCATTCCATTCGGGATGTAGCCGCAGGGCCTCTTTCATAAAGTCGCCCCAGATCGGCATCGCCGAATCAGAGCCCTTCATTCCCAGATCATCGCCATTATCAAAGCCCACATAAACGACGCAAACGAGTTCCGGCGTAAAGCCCGCAAACCAACCGTCTCGCGAAGTTCCTGTCTTTCCCGCGAAAGCAGTCTTGCCGGGCACATTCCTTAATCCCCAGCTTTGGACCTGTGCCGCCGTTCCGCGATTGATGACGTCTTTCATGATGTCGTCCATCACAAATGCAACGTCGGGCCTCATTACATTCTTCCT
>JBGSXN010000140.1:0-2666 GCA_041751355.1 Pyrinomonadaceae bacterium | reverse complement strand
TGCATGGCGAAATTATCGTGTTACCGTCGACGCCGTCGAATATCTCACCGGACATGACTTTTACTCTGAGATCCCGAAGAATACTCAGGAACTCATCGAACGAAGAAGGGACAAACTCTAATGAAACACCGTCTTACCGGCACCGGCCGTTTTAGAAATCTGTTACTGACCGCAATCGTCCTGGCGACTGCCATAACTGCTTTTGGCCAGAGGGAATATCCGATCCACGCCATTCAGGGCGACAAGAATACCTCGCCGCTCGAGAAACAGACGGTCAAGGCCACGGGCATCGTAACGGCCCGCCTCAGAAACGGGTTCTTTATTCAGACCCCCGATGACAAGGTCGACGCAAACCCCGCTACATCCGAGGGGATCTTTATCTTTACGCGTACCGAACCGGGCAGTGAGGCGTCGGTGGGAAATCTCGTTACGGTCTCGGGAACAGTGACCGAGTTTCGCCCCGCCGCTGAGCCGTTCAGCCTACCTATCACACAGCTCGTGATGGTCAATAACCGTGACAGCATCTTCGTCTCGTCGAAGGATAATCCGCTGCCAAAGCCCGTTACCCTGACAACGGAACATTTTGCCCAGAAGATGATCGACGATCTCGAGCGATTTGAAGGAATGCGGGTCGCGGTTGCCGAAATGACCGTTGTACAACCGACGGGCGGCCGGACCGACATCAGGAATAACCGGGTCGATTCGAACGGAGTGTTTTACGGTGTCGTAAAGGGCCTCCCGCGGCCGTACAGGGAGGCCGGATTTAATGTATATGACTTCATATTTCTCACCGAAAAGGACAAGGCCGCACTCAGAAAAGCCTATCCCAAAATGCCGCTCTTCACGTCAAACCCGCACCGGCTGCGGGTTGAGAGTCTGGCCCAGCTAGGCGCCCAGGCCATCGATGTACCGGCACGTACCGAGCTAAAGAACGTGGTCGGTGTAATGCATTACGCCTATCGTGCCTATTCGATCTTAACGGACCCCGGCGCGAGGCCGGGTGTGTCGGGCACCATTACCCAAGTGAGCATGCCGCCGGCTACTGAGAACCAATTATCTGTCGCCGCGATGAATATCGAGAATTTCTTCGATGACGAGGATGATCCGGCCATTCGCGAAGATATCGTGACTGCCGAAGCTTTTGCCCAGCGACTGAAAAAGATCTCGCTGGCGATGCAAACTGTATTGCAGTACCCCGACGTGATCGGTACGGTTGAGATCGAGAACCTGTCCGCCCTAAAGCGTCTCGCAGATCGTGTAAACACCGATGCCGAATCCGCCGGCAAACCTAATCCCAAATACGAGGCCTATCTGATCGACGGCAACGACGGCCGGGGTATCGATGTCGGCTTTCTGGTCAAGGCGGGCAAGGTCAAGGTGATCGAAGTCAAGCAGCTCGGAAAGGACGATAAATATCAGCACCCCACGACCAAGAAAGACGTTATCTTAAATGACCGCCCGCCGCTGATGCTCCGCGGTTCGGTCGCGGATGCTCAATCAGGCAAGCCGTTCGAATTTACGGCTATTGTGAACCATAAAAAATCGTTCCTCGGATACAACGATCCGAAACAGCAGGACAACGTCCGACTCAAAAAGAAACTGCAGGCGGAATTTTTGGCCAGAACGGTGCAGGAAAGACAAAAGGCCAACCTTGCGGAGAAGATAATTCTTCTGGGCGATTTCAACGCTTATCAATACAATGATGGCATTGTTGACGTTATAGGTACGATCAAGGGATCGCCCGCCGCGGTCGGAGAGGTGATGCACCCGTCGGATGACCTGGTCGATCCTGACATGATCAATCTGGTGGACCTTATAGCTCCGGACCAGCGATATTCGTATTACTTCGACGGTAATGCACAGGTGTTGGACCATATATTGGTAAGCGCCTCGCTCAGGCCCCATGTGCACGGATTCGGGTATGCTCGAGGCAATGCTGATTTTCCGGCGATCTATCGCAATGACGATTCGCGCCCTGAGCGCTATTCGGACCACGATATAGCGGTCGCTTATTTTAATTTCGTCCCTAAGGCCGCGGCGAAGTAAACGCATCCAGGCTGAATGCCTATGTGTTCAGTCAGACGGTCTTTTCCAGTAAAACCTGGGCGATGGCAAGGTCGGCAGTGTGTGAGATCGAGAGGTGGACTCGGTCGGCGCCGCGGTCTTTCAGGATGACGGCGGCCTCGCCGGTTATCGCCAATGCGGGAGCGCCGCCATCCATCGAAATAACCTCGATATCGTGCCATGTGATGCGTCCGCGCCATCCTGTTTGCAGGGCCTTCAGGAAAGCCTCTTTGGCAGCGAAGCGTCCTGCGTATGACTGTGCTGCCGCCACACCCTTGCCCTCGCAGAATGCCCGTTCATCAACCGTATATACACGCTTTACAAACCGCGGAGTTCTGGCGATCGTTTGGCGTATACGATAAACTTCAACGATATCTATGCCGATGGACAGTATCATATATCAGCCCTCCGCGGCGGGCGATCCTGCTTTGAAAGTCGATGAACAAACTTTAGCAGATTCGGGGTTTTATTGGCGAGGAAGCGGCGAGATCAAAGTGCTGGCCTGCAGGCCATTAGACGAAGCGGGATTTGTAAATGGTTTTTCCACGCGGATCGGCGGCGTCTCGGCGTTCCCGGCAGGCGACCTCAATCTGGCAGGCTAT
>JBGSXN010000139.1:0-9654 GCA_041751355.1 Pyrinomonadaceae bacterium | reverse complement strand
GGGTTTTATTGGCGAGGAAGCGGCGAGATCAAAGTGCTGGCCTGCAGGCCATTAGACGAAGCGGGATTTGTAAATGGTTTTTCCACGCGGATCGGCGGCGTCTCGGCGTTCCCGGCAGGCGACCTCAATCTGGCAGGCTATGACGAGGATGCCGCGGCGAATATCGAGGAGAACAGGCGACGATTTTTGAGCGTTTTTGGGGGCGTTCCGAAGCTTTCGACCGTTTGGCAAGTGCACGGAGATTCGGTAAAAGTGATAAGTACAGACGCCGAGGCCGACACTACTGACGAGCGCCACGATGCTATCGTGTCGGATATGGCGGGGCTGCTCGTCGGGGTTAAAACCGCTGATTGCGTTCCGGTTCTCATCGGCGATCCGACGAGCGGGGCATATGCCGCTGTCCACGCCGGATGGCGCGGAACGGCGTCATCGATAGTCGAGAGAGCATTGGCAAAGATGAAAGAGCTTTACGGCAGCGAGCCGCGCCAAATGGTTGCCGCGATCGGTCCGGCGGCTACCTGCCGAGGATACGAGATCGGACAGGATGTGATCGACGCATTCGAGGGGTTTTCGAGTGCGGGTAAATATTTTACCCCGACTCGCGAGGGGCATGCCCTCGTCGATCTGATCGCGGCTAACCGCGACCAGCTCATTAACGTTGGGGTCGAAGAGGAAAATATCTATACTTCGCCCTTTTGTACGATGTCGCATACCGATCTTTTCTTCTCTTATCGCATCGAAAAGAAGAAATACGGTAAGACGGGCCGTTTGCTTTCAGTGATAGGCCGCCGCTAATGCCGGCAAAAATTTTCGCTCTCACGGTTTTATTGAGGAGACCCCTGGCTTGAATATTCGATCGATCATCGGTAAGTGTATATGCCTGGCCGCACTTGTGGTCCTGCTGACGGTCGGCGTTCGGGCGGAATGGACCTCGGTACGCTCAGCGAACTTTTTTGTCGCGGGCGAGGTTACCGAGGTTGAGGTTCGGGCGGTCGCGGTACGGCTTGAGCAATTTCGCGATACTTTTGGCCGGTTATTTCCAAAGATGCGGGTCGACAGCAGGGTGCCGACCAATGTGCTGATCTTTCGAGATCCGGAAACATACAGGGAATTCAGGCCGCGACGGCCGGACGGCACACCGGACGAGGGCGTCGCCGGATACTTTCTCGCCGGCGAGTCGGTCAATTATATAACTCTGGCGATGCGCGGCGGCAAGGCTGACCCTTATCACACGATTTTTCACGAATACCTGCATTTCCTGCTCAATTCGAACACCGGAAAAAACAAAGTCCCCGCCTGGCTCGGCGAAGGCCTGGCACAGTATTACGAAACGATGCGGGTCACGACGGACGACACTGCCTTAATAGGCGAACCGCCTCAAGGCAGGATAGGAATGCTGCGCAACGGCAGCCTGCTGCCATGGAGGGATCTGTTTGCTGCTGAGCGGACGTCATTACATGGTACGGTCGATGTGTCGCGTTCGATGTTCTACGCCCAGTCGTGGCTGCTGGTCCATTACCTAATGCACAAGGGGCAAGCGAACCCGAGTGAACGGCTGGATAAGTTTCTCGGGCTGATTGGACAAAACGGATCTACCGAAGAGGCCCTGCGTCAGGCGTTTCAGCTCGATACCGCTGGGCTTGATGAGCTTTTGCGACGGTACATTGATCAGCCGCAAATACCGGTCTCGGTCGAGAAACTCACGGGCAAACAATCAGAGTTCGTTGAGAGTTCCGCTCAAAAGGTGCCCAATTCGTTGGCGCGAGCCTATCTTGGCGACCTGCTCATTCATATGAACCGGCTGGATGAGGCCGAGAAATACCTTCGCGGAGCGATCGCCGCCGACAACGGCATAAGTATGGCGCACGCATCGCTCGGATTTTTGCTGATCCGGCGTGACCGATCTGCCGAAGCGGCCAAACACCTTGAACTAGCGGTGACCAAAGGCATGCCGAGTTACTTCGAACACTTCAATTACGCCTATGCTCTGAGCCGGGCGAGCGGCACTGGCGGTATGGTTAGCCGATTTCCACCCTTGACCGCCGAGCGAATGAGTGGCTCGCTGCGGCGGGCGATCGAACTCGAACCGTCATTTGCCGAAAGCTACCGACTGCTCGCATTCATCAATTTCGTGAATGGCGAGAACATAGCCGAGGCCGCCGACCTTCTGGAAAAAGGGCTCGCCTTAAAGCCGGGTGATGAGAATTTTGAGATTCTGCTGGCCCGCGTTCTGCTGCGGCTGGAGAGGTTCGATGAGGCCCGCAAGCTGGCCGAGCGGTTGAGCAGCCGGGCCCGCGATCCGCAGATCCGCGAAGACGCAAGTGGCGTATTCAAGTCCGTAATACAATATTCCAAGGCAAAACTGCAGATCACGACGAACGCAGGTTCGACCGGGGTTCCCTGGTCTCCGGCCCTGGTGTTCCTGAAACGTTCATGGGTCAACGAAAGCGACCTCGCTCGGATCGAACGATATCGCGATATATCAAACCTTAATCGCGTTCTCGAGCGGCCTCGCACCGGTGAAGAGCGCATATTAGGCACGATCGAACGTATTGAATGTTCAAACGGGAATATCACCTACAACGTCAGGTCCGGCGCCGAAACCCTGAGGTTTGGTGGAAACCGCTTTGATGATCTAAGGATGGCAGTACTGGTGACGGGCCAGCATTCATTTAAAGTCGACTGCGGAGTTAGGCTGCCAGGCAATCCGGCCGTCCTCGCCTATCTTCCCGCAACGGCAAATCGGGCAAATTCGATACCGCGGCTGATGTCTATCACCTTTGTTCCCGAACATTTTGAACTGCTGCCGCCCGAGCGTTTAGCTGCAGCGAGACTGGTCGTGATCGAGGACGACCTGCTAAGGCGGGACCGCGATGCAGCCGGGGGAATATCGGCTGAGGCTGCCACACCCGAAGCCCGTTGGACATCGATCATGCGGCATCTCAGGTCCGTCCAGCAAAGCGAACAGCGGGTGTCCGGCATTCTGGAATCGGTGGAGTGCAGTGGTACGAGCTTCACCGCCGTCGGTTCGGCCGGAGGGCGTAGATTGCGGTTAAAAGCGGGGCCGGACTTTATGCCGAGTTGGTTCAGCGTCGACGCGTCGCAGGCACCGCTCGGGTGCGGCACTAGTCCGCTGGTGCAGAACGTCATATTCACCTTTAGGGCAGGTGACGCGGCGACCGACAGCGACGACCTTCAATTAATAGCGATGGAATTCGTGCCCGAAGGATTCCCCTTTGAAGCTGTTAGCGGACCCGGGCATTGACCGTGACGGTCTTGTTCCGTGGCGGATAACATACTTCATCGGTACATGCCTGATAGCGAACGGTGATGTCGAGTTTGAGAGTGCTGCCGCGATAATTTGCAGGCACGGTCACAGGAAAACTAAACGTCGCCCGTCTGTCATAGACGTTGATAGTATCGCTGGAAAAGCTGAACTTGCGATTCTTGCCCGGCGGGTATCGTACGGCCCCAATACGCGCGCCCGAGGCGGTCGCACGGACGGTGGTCGGAATGGCATATTCGCTGTTAGGACGATTGGAATTAACATGAAGTCCGGATGGTATGCTGAGCACGACCGTGGCGCGGGTCGCCCGGCCTTTAGCAACCGTGTTTCCCGGCACCGATGCCGTCACGGTCTGCGCGTCAGCGGAAGAAAAATATCCTGCTCCCGCCAAAATAGACAAAAGTAATCCCAGTCTCGATAAATTTCTGATCATAACGTGTATTAAATTATTTGAGCTCAAAACTCTGCAGCATTGATTCGATGTTACGAAGGAACTCATCGGTTGTTTCATTTAACACAACTATTTCCAGCCTGACGATGTGGCCGTTAGTTTCGCCGGACTTTCTGAATACCTTAAAATCCACGTCCCTGACAGTGCGGCGGGCTTCCGTTACACGGTAAGAGCGGCCGCCGAACTTCTTGCTGACATCGCTTACGATCTTGTCATCTGCATCCGTTCCGCGGGGTTGTGAACCGGCATTATGAACGGTGATATGGGCCGTTGCCTTGCGAAAGTCCGGTGCCGTCTCGCCGCCGTATTCCTTGGAATAGGATTCGAAAGCAAAGCGCGGATCGCCCCCGATCACAGTGAGAAAGCCCGCTGGCTTCTGGATAACAAAGTCTTCGGTTTCGACGGTCTCGGGCTCATACGCCAATGCGGCGGTCTTTTTAATCCGCGTTGAGGCATAGACCATCAACGCGACCAGAATGAGGCCTGGGATAAGGATCTCCATAATGTTTTAGGCTGCAGCCGAAGCTCCCGATCTAGCCGCAAGCTGGCCGCAGGCGGCGTAAATATCGCGGCCGCGGGGCTGACGAACGTAGGCCGACACGCCGCGGGATTCGAGTATCGATTTAAAGCGGTCAACGCGATCGGGCGTCGAAGCTTTGTAATCGAGCTGTTCCGCGCCGTTGTGCGGGATCAAATTTATCTTCACCCGGGAAAGCTGGTACCGGTCGAGCAGACGAGCTAATTCCATTGCGTCTTCGTCCGAATCGTTAACATCGCCGAGCATTACATATTCGAAAGTAAATCGTTCACCGCGGCGGAGCGAGCCCTCGAACTCTTTCGCGGCCGTTAGCAATTCGTCGAGATTCCATCGTTTATTGATCGGCATCAATGTGTTTCTCAAGCCGTCGCGTGCGGATGAAAGCGAGATCGCGAGATGCGGACGGTCCTCAAGCTTTGCAAAATCATAAAGCCGGGGCACGATCCCCGCCGTCGAGATCGTCACGCGGTTCGGGACAATAAAGAGGCCTTCCTCGTCGGCCATTAATCGAAGCGCCGCGATCAGATTGTCAAAATTGAGAAACGGTTCACCCGCGCCCATACCGACAAGGTTAGTGCCGTGCGGCGTTTCTGAACCGACTCCATAAACGTCATTTAAGACAATGATCACCTGTTCGACGATCTCGCCGGGCGTCAGGTTGCGGAGCAGGCCGAGTTTGGCAGTCAGGCAAAAATCGCATTTTAGCGGGCAGCCCGATTGCGAGGAAAAGCAAATTGTGTCGCGCTTTTCCGTCGGGATAAAAACGGTCTCGACGGGAAATCCGTCCGCCGTTTTCATAAGGTAACGGCGGGTCCCGTCGACCGATACATATTTAGATTCGACGACGAGCCTTGAGATCACGGCAGATTCGTTTAGCCGGACCCGAAGCTTTTTTGGCAGGTCGGTTATATCGTCAAACGAGCCAAGCCGCCGCTCATGAAGTGCTTTGAAAACCTGTATGGCGCGGTAATTCGGCTCGCCCAAACCGGCAAACACTTCAACCAGTTCCGCACGAGACATTCCCAAAAGATGGAGCTTTTCGCTCATAACTTTCTATTTTAACGTATTGGCAAGGAATTATCCGCGTATCGCAGACCTTTGGTGTTCCGCTCGGTAAACTCCACGGCTAGTTCTGTCGTATTATGTCGATATGCAAAAACCACTAATTCTTTTACTCACTCTATTTTTCACTTTCTCAACAGTCATGGCTCAACCAAAAGAGGCTGATCCGAAGGACGTCGGATCGATCGACAGCATCATGAAGGCCGTTTACGACGTGATCTCGGGCGATGCAGGCCAGCCGCGGGACTGGGATCGATTTCGTACCCTGTTTCATAAAGACGCGCGGCTGATCCCGACGGGCAAGAACCCGCAGACGGGGGTCACTGGAGCTCGATTTATGACGCCCGAAGACTACATAACCCGCAGCGGTCCGATGCTTGAAAAGGACGGATTTCACGAGCGCGAAATCGCCCGCCGCGTTGACCAGTATGGCAATATCGCTCAGGTTTTCTCTACCTATCACGCCTTCCGCAAAAAGGATGACAAAACGCCATTCATGCGAGGCATCAACAGCTTTCAGCTTTTGAATGACGGCAAACGCTGGTGGGTTGTTACGATCTACTGGCAGGCAGAAACGCCCGACAACAAGATCCCTAAGAAATATCTGACCAGCCGAAATTAAAACCAGAGTGCCCGCAAAACTCACTAAATACAAGAGACGAGTTGGCCCTCAACAAAAGGCCGGTAAGCGAAATGCATTACCGGCCTGATCGAGATGTAGATCTAACTATTCCGCATGGCTATGAAGCGATTCGCTGACTGCCAAAAAGGCCGGAAACCCCGCACTAGCGAGTTCAGCACCATGTGCCTCGCCGCCGCAGACTGAGAATCCGAAACCCATCTTTCTGAAGCGGATCTCGTCGAGTTCATTCAAAAAATCGAATTGAGGAATGACCGACGCCAACGCCGCAACTGACGCCTGCTTTCGAGGTAGTTTCTCATCCGTCATCGCCGAGTTATAGGCGAATGCCGCCATGATCACGGCCGAGCGTTTCAGATCTTCCTCTACGATACGGTCTGACACGTCCTGGGTCGTGTGCCATGTGCGGGTAAAATACTCCATCGGGTCCTGTACAAACTGAAATCCCGGCAGGCCGACTGCATCAAAAGCGAGATGGTCTGTACCGCCCGTGTTATTGATCGTAACGGTCGACGCTCCCCATTCCTTAAACGGCTCGAGCCATGCTTTAAAGATCGGTCTTAGGGCCTCGTTACCCTGCATATAGATCCCCCGGATCTGGCCCGTACCGTTATCGAGATTATAGTAGGCCGCAAAATTGTCGTGGGCAGGTTTCCTGTTGATGTTTCGGGGGCCTCCCGCCATGGCTCCGAACACGGCGGCATCCGAACCATCGCCGATCGTGGCGAGGTATTTTGAAACATATCCACGAGCACCGAGCAATCCTTGTTCTTCACCGGTCCAAAGTCCGATCCGTATGGTTCGGCGAGGTTTAAGGCCGGATGCGGCAATGATACGCATCGCTTCCATCGCAACAGTCGAACCGGCGCCGTTATCAGTAGCGCCGGTTCCCGAATGCCACGAATCGAGATGAGCACCGACCATAACGACCTCGTCCTTGAGGTCCGTACCTGGTATCTCGGCGATCGTGTTATATCCCTGCAGATCATCATCTGTCCAACGCACGTCGAGATCGACGGTCATTTTTACTGGAATTCCCTGACGGATCTGCCTGAGGATACGGTTATACTGCTCGACCTCGGCCGCGAGTTGCGGTATCGTTGCCGGTGCATTTTTCGATGCGATCCTCATACCGGGTGTCGATGGGGCTCCCTCGGCCGGCGGCCGCATGCTGGCACCCATTACGCGGATCGTCCCACCATCTACGCCAAACCCCGAATCAACCAATACGGCTGCGCCCTCTTCAAAGTAAAACCGGTTCTTCCGTGCATTAAATCGCTGCGCCGCAATTATCTGGGCGTTAGGCGTAGCCTGCGGCTGTGGGCCTTGCGGCGTGGCACTCTCAAGTTTAGCCAGATCAGTTTCGCTCTGGCGTGTCGCGGTCGGTTTGAAGATATCGCTTACCGGACGCTCACTGCTGGTAAAAACGATAGCGCCTTTTAGCTTTCCCTTATACTTTTCGAGTCCGGCTTCATCCGTAGCGTCGACATAAATAACGTCGCCGGTTATCGGGCCGGCTGTCGAGGGCGACCATGCTTTTGGAAAGGCCCGGAAAGGGCCGTTCTCTTCAGCCGTTGCGTACGAGGCCGAAAAACGCTTGATTTCCCATCCGCGGCCAAATTCGCCCCACGGATCAACCGCTGCATTCTGCATGCCCCATTTTTCGAGCTGCTCTTTCGTCCAGCGGTTAGCCCGCTTTTGTGCGGGTGAATTAGTAAGACGCGGGCCGATAACGTCAGTCATATACCGGATCGTCGCCATCGCCTGTGAACGGTTCATTCCCTCATCCTTGAACTTCGCCATCGCATCTGCCGATGGTGCGGGTGCCTGGCCTATCAAAAGGCCCGGGGCCATCAGGGCAGCAAAAAACACACTAACAATACTCTTTTGTCTTATCATTCAATAGATCTCCTTTAATCTTTGGGGAAAATAGTTATATGTCTAATACGCACCGGGTGGTTGCAAGGTTTTGTCAGAACGCCGAAAAATCTACGTTTTTCATGATATAAATGCCGGTTCCGAGACGTTCGGCATAACCCTCGGCAACCAGTTGATGATTAGCCCGGCCCGATTCCCACCTCTGGAACCCGAATGTACGCGACAGGTCACCCAATAACGTCATACCGCACATCTCGAGGAAACTGCGGGCAAGTTCGAGCACGGCCTCGTCACGCGGCATTTTCATCGACAATTCTTCGGGAAATCGAGCTTCGGCAACGGTCCAGATATATGTGAATTTGGGAACGTATACGACCTCCTGCGGGACGACCTTCATTTTCCGCTGCAGCTCGTCGATCGCGCCGGCCAGATCTTTCTTGTCTTTAAAGCCACACGCTTCGCGCAGATCCGCCGTGGCCATTTCCCACTCTTTTCTGAGGACCTTTAGTACCTGCTTCGCTGGCGTGGAAAGTTCATTCGATTCCGATGCCCGCCTTACGCCCCAGATCGAATTAAATACCGGGACCATCCGCCTGCTGACGAACCACGATTTACCCTTTAACAGCTTGGCATAGTAAACATCGCCGTTTGCGATCGTTTCATCCTTTAGCACCCACGCACGGCTGGCCTCATAATCTTTCTGCACGTTTCTCGGCATATGTGCATCACGGCGGCCGCAGACGGCGATATACACCGACGGCAATCCCTTGCGTGCATCCGTCAGGCCGAGGCAGTAACCCAGGTCATCGACCATCGACCTGACCGCCTCGACCGAGTCGATCTTGAGCGATTCCTCCCGCCGCCATTTGCGGTCGCGGTACCTCTCTATTTCCGGCGGCAGGGTCTTCATAAAAGCGTATCGAGATAATAGACAAAATAAAAAGGGTGAGCAAAGAGCCCACCCTGATTTCGGAAGTATTAGTTCGGATCATCTGTCCTGAGGGCCGCGCTGTATGGGCGAAGACGAGATAAGGCTCAGCGTCGATCCGACCTGCAGTTCGATGTCATCCCGGCCCTGGACCGCGACCGATCCGGCACCGCCGCCAGCTCCGATCACGGCTCCGATCGCCGCACCTTTGGCACCGCCGGCGATCGCTCCGATCACGGCACCGATACCGGCACCAATACCGCCGCGTTTGGCTGTATTCGTGGTTTGGCTATCGCCTCTGAGCGTGCTCTCGTTGTCCACCCGAATGTTCTTGCCGTTCAGCGTCCGCGCATCAGTAAGATAGGCCGCGAAATCGTACCGCTGTCCTGATCGCAGCGTGATCGATTCAAAATGCAGTGTAATGGCTGCCTGTCCCGTCACCTTGCCCGAGCGTGTAACGTTCGAAACATATCCCTCGACGACCGCTCCGCGAAATTCATCCGGCGACTGTACGGTCATCCTAAACCGGTCGTTATTCTGCGATACGCCAGTATTGATCTCATTCTCCAGGACCCCGGTGATCATTGTGCCGTTCGGCACGACGTAGTTGCCCGGCCGCGTGGTTGCGGTGCGAGGGTAAGGCGAATTGCCGCGGGGGCTCGGGCTAGAGCCGCGATTGGCGGGTTGGTCGTTATCAGAATACGCGTCGTCAGAGTCATATCGAGGGTCGTTCCCGGTCCGGCGGTCCGGATTTCCCCCGCTGTGCGTCGTGGCGACCGAATCCGTCTTCGTATAGACACTCTCTGCAAAAACCGTCTGGCTTAAATAATCCGTTGTGATCCTTCGCGAAACCTTTAGTCCCCTACCATCG
>JBGSXN010000138.1:0-4519 GCA_041751355.1 Pyrinomonadaceae bacterium | reverse complement strand
AACATTGCCGTTGTCGCCAAGGGCTCGATCGTTCATTCCACATCGGAACGTTTCGGCAGTCACGCGATAAACGAAACCATCGCCACTCATCTCAGGCGTCACCGGGGATTGCAGGTCGGCGAGGAAACGACCGAATTCCTTAAAACGACATTTGCCTCGACATTCTTACCTGATGACATCTCAAAATCAACTGAGGTTCGCGGCCGCGACGTCCAGACAGGCAGCCCGGGTGCGGTCGAGGTGACCTCAGGTGAGATCTATCCGATCGTCGAGAGCATTGTTCGCCGGATAGCACTTCGGGTTAAAGATACCTTGACCGAACTGCGGCCCGAGGTGGCGGCTGACATTTACGACCGCGGGGTCATCCTGACGGGCGGCGGGGCATTGCTAGAGGGCATTGACCAGTATATGAGGTCGTTTATCAGCCTTCCCGTAACTATCGCGGACGAGCCCCGATACGCCACGGTCAACGGATTGCTTAAAATGTTCGACGACGAAAAGCTGCTTGAACGTGTGGCCCGAAATGAGCTGGGGGTGCTGCAAAACGCCGAGATCCCGTTTGAGGCCTAGGCAGAGAATATGATGAGTTTGCCGGCCCCGTGATCGCGCGGGGCCATTTATTTTCAGATCGGAACGTCCGCGTAAGATATTGCCCAAGCTGTGCATCAATTTGTACGAAACCTGATAACAGAATGGCGTCGGCTTGAGTTGCCGTTCGGTGATGCAACGATCGTAGTGGCCGTTTCGGGCGGTGCTGATTCGGTCAGTCTGCTGATGGCCCTGAGCGAGCTAAAAGAACGAAAAAAACTCACTCATCGCATCGTCGCAGGCCACTTTAATCACGGCCTCAGGGATGGCGCGAGTGATGCCGATGCGGATTTCGTTCGCGATCTTGCAACCAGCCTCAACATCGAACTCGCGGTAGAAAAAGCCTCAAACGTACCAACCAAAGGAAATCTCGAACAAAATGCCCGCCGGGCGCGATATGCTTTTCTGCTAAAAACGGCGGCGAATCTCAATGCCTTTGCCGTGCTGACCGGTCACACTGTCAACGATCAGGCGGAAACCGTTCTGATGAATCTACTTCGTGGCAGTGGCCCCGATGGTTTGTCGGGAATGAGGACAATAAGGGCTCTGGCGGCGGAGAAGGGCCCGGACCCGGACGACTCGGACGCCAACGGTGCTCAGCCGTCGACGCTCCCATTTCAGCAAGACCCTCTGCTCATTCGGCCTTTACTGACCTGGGCTAAACGCGTCGATACTGAGGGCTATTGCCATTCTAAGGGAATTGAGTATCGATATGACACGATGAATGAAGATACAGCCTTTAAACGTGTCAGAATCAGAAAGATCCTTTTGCCATTATTAGAGGACTTTAATCCCCGTATCGTCGAGGCCCTCGGTAATACGGCCCGCCTGATGCAGGACATAACGGACAGACTGGCGCCAGAAACCGATGATCCGCTGCCTGTCGAACTCGTTCTTGCGGACCTTAAGGCATGCTCCAAAAGCGAATTGTATATAATTATCCGCTCGTGGCTGCGGCAGAGACGTGGAACTATGCGTCGATTGCAACTGAAACATATCGATGCAGTTGCTCGTTTGGTATTGAGCGTGAAGAGCGGCAGGGCCGCGGAATTGCCCGGCGGACAGGTGATAAAGCGGGATGGCCGCCTGCTTTATGAGGAAATTAAGGTTGAAAATTGACCTTTAGCCGTCTAGAATCGAAGGTTGGCGCTTGAGACAGGCAGTTGCCACCATTGAGCACAACTCCATTGGGGCGGCCGACATCAAAAGACCATTGAGAAACTCACGGTATCGAGTTGATCTGGAGGCTATATATTGAGTTCTAAGGCAAAACAAGTTCTGCTGTGGTTAATGATAATTTCGAGTGCGCTCGTTTTCGTCTGGTATTTGCAGACGAAACAGACGACACCGCCCAAGGAATTGTCGTTTGACGCCGCCCTGACGCAGATCAAAAACAAGGATATCAAGGAAGTCACTGTAAAACAGGACACGCTTGAATTGAAAAATAAAAGTGACGAAAAGTTTTCGGCACGGCTCGACGGCAGTGATTCCGCAAAAGACCAGATCCATGCCGCGGCTGCTGGAACAGACACGGAAATAAGACTTGAGCCGCCTTCAAGCGGCCTGGGCTGGCTGGTCCTGGTCAACGCCCTTCCGTTTCTTCTTCTAATGGGCTTTCTCATATTTACCCTGCGGCAAATGCAGGCCGGGGGTAACAAAGCACTGAGTTTTGGCAAGTCTAAGGCGAAATTGCTGAATAACCAGCAAAAACGTGTCACCTTTAAGGACGTCGCGGGTGTCGATGAAGCCAAAGAAGAACTCCAGGAAATAATCGAATTTTTGAAGGATCCGCAGAAGTTTCAAAAGCTCGGCGGTAAGATCCCCAAGGGCGTCCTGATGGTGGGGCCTCCGGGCACCGGCAAGACGCTGTTGGCTAAGGCGGTTGCGGGCGAGGCGAACGTGCCATTCTTTTCGATCTCGGGATCTGATTTTGTCGAGATGTTCGTTGGCGTTGGAGCCTCACGTGTTCGGGATCTGTTTGAACAGGGCAAGAAAAATGCACCCTGTATTATCTTTATCGATGAGATCGATGCTGTCGGCCGTCACCGCGGCGCTGGATTAGGCGGCGGGCATGACGAGCGTGAACAGACTTTGAACCAGCTGCTTGTCGAAATGGATGGTTTTGAATCCAACGACGGCGTGATCCTGGTCGCATCGACCAACAGGCCGGACGTTCTCGACCCCGCGCTACTTCGTCCGGGACGATTCGATCGTCGAGTTGTCGTTGGGCGTCCCGACGTTCGCGGCCGCGAGGGTATATTAAAAGTCCATACCCGCAAGATCCCTCTTGATGAGGCCGTCGATGTAAATGTCATTGCACGCGGAACTCCTGGTTTTACAGGGGCCGATCTTGCAAACATTGTGAACGAGGCTGCTCTTAACGCCGCACGATTTAATAAAAAAGTCGTGTCGATGAATGATTTTGAGATCGCCAAAGATAAGGTGATGATGGGCGCAGAGCGTAAGAGCATGGTCATTTCGGACGACGAGAAAAAGATCACTGCTTATCACGAGGCAGGTCACACCCTTGTCGGCCTAAAGATCGAACATGTCGATCCAGTGCATAAAGTGACGATCATTCCTCGGGGTATGGCCCTGGGTGTGACCATGTACCTTCCGGAAAAAGACCGTCTAAGCGCGACCAAAGAATATTTGCTCGGCAACATCGCGATGTCGATGGGCGGACGTATCGCGGAGGACATTTTTATCGGCAGTATTACGACAGGTGCCGCTAATGACATTGAAAAGGCGACCGAGATCGCGCGTTCGATGGTCTGCGAATACGGGATGAGCGAACTTGGCCCTCTGTCGTATGGCAAGAAAGAGGAACAGATATTTCTGGGCCGCGAAATATCGCAGCACCGCGATTATTCTGAGGACACCGCGATCAGGATCGACCAGGAAGTCCAGAAGATAATCAACGAGCAGTATGCCCGGGCTGAGAAGATCATCCGGGACGACCGTGAAGCGATGGTCCGGCTGGCCGAGGCACTGCTCGAGCATGAGACGCTTGACTCGGTCCAGATCCGGCGCGTTGTGGCCGGCTTGCCGCTAGACAGTGACAGCTCGGCGTCAACTGACGATGACGGTTCGGCAACGGCTGAAGAGACGTCGACAAGTCGATTTAAGAAACCGATCCTGCCGCCGATCACCGGAAACAATCCGGCAACGGCATAATTTCGGAACTGTTTGAATATTCAGGGGATGAAGTTTCGACTTCATCCCTTTTTTATTGACGATGGGCGCTGACGAACTATTGAAGAAATATGAGGAACGTGTGGAAAACGTCGAAACGTGAGATCTCTATCGGGGGCCGGCCCCTCGTCATGGCCATACTCAACGTTACGCCCGACAGCTTTTCGGATGGCGGGGAATTTTTATCCGTCGCCGATGCGTTGGCACAGGCGGAAAAGCTTATTCGGGACGGTGCAGACATTATCGATATCGGTGGCGAATCCACCCGGCCCGGCGGCGAACCGGTATCTGCCGAAGATGAAATTTCGCGCGTTGTCCCGGTGGTAGAGGCTCTTACGAAGAATTTTGATTTCCCGATCTCGGTCGATACGACTAAGTCTATGGTCGCAGCCAGAGCGATCGATGCCGGAGCCGAGATCATTAACGATATATCGGGCCTTCGGTGGGACCCGGAACTTGCTGATCTGGCCAACAACACCGGGGCGGGCTTGGTCCTGATGCACTCGCGTGGTGGCCCCCAAAATATGCACAAACAGGACCCTGTCGCCGACATAATGGATGACGTTTCGGACGGTTTACACCGCTCGGTCAGCGCTGCTGTCGGCCGCGGCGTAAGTCCTGAACAGATAGTTTTGGACGTGGGGCTCGGTTTTGGCAAGACGTTCGATCAAAATTTAGAGTTGCTCGCAAATCTTGATAAGATTGTTAGCGAATTCAGCGACTTTCCGATGCTGGT
>JBGSXN010000137.1:0-14672 GCA_041751355.1 Pyrinomonadaceae bacterium | reverse complement strand
GTCATACGAAAATAACGCCGAAATTCTCTAGCAAGATGCGTCGGGTGAACATTGGCGATCGAAGCAATCGAAGAAATTGTCAGATTATTCGCATACTCGTCGGCGATGAATTCCTTTGCATTCAAGAGCCAGCGCGGAGCGGGATCCGGCGATCCCCGTTTGTTAGAATGGCGCATGAACGCGGCGATGATCTCCAAAACTAAACCTTCAGCCGTCAATACTGAATATTCATCCAACTCGGAAATCTCTTTATAAAGACGGTTCGCAAGGTTAGTAAGCTCTCGGCTTTTTTGAATAGTATTTCTTCCCGATATCTGGCTCGTCACATTTAAGCGCTCCAAAAAAGGTAAATCTAACTGAAAATTAAAACAGCGCGCTGGTGTGTGAAAATTGTCGCTGTGACGGTCGCCTGGAGGGTGGTAGATAAGTGCCGTGGGCCGACATAAATGTTTCGCGTTTCCGTAATGCTCGGTGAAATCGCCGTCCAGAACATAGCAAAAATAAGCGAAATTATGGGTGTGGAAAGGGAGTGTGAGATTTTCCGAATATACAGCCTCTGAAAACTTAAAGGCGCCAAGCGAGGTGATCTTGACGATCTCACCATATAATTGCTTTGAATTAGAGGCCATATTACTATTCCTGCTATCGAGACGTCCGAATCACTGGAATTGATTTCATTTGATCGGTTGACGCGTTTTCATGACTTTTCAATATTCGTTATCCCTGTGCGCTGTCGGAAATGGTTTCACAGCGTTTCTGGTTTATGGTCGATACGATGTGCCTCGCCTGTTTGATCGCATTGTCATTTTCGCCCGCAACGGCCGATTTATGAGGGATAGCCTGATGGCCCGTAAACGCCACAAACAGCGTAAAGTAAGTAACGAGTAGTTTAGTGAGCATATTAAAAAGACGTCTTTAAACGGAACTCTGTTAACCGATTGCCGTCGGCCGCATCGGACGAAATCATTACTGCTCGTTCTTCCGCAACGCGAGTGATCTCTCGAGATCGCTCAGGTCGCCCGTTTGGCCGTGTGCTCCGACCAGTTGTTTCACTGTCAGGCCTTTCTCTTTGAGCTTTTGCAATAGTATTATTCCCTCATCACGAATCGGCTCGGGCCGGGACCTGTCCGGTGGCACGCGAAAATAGTCCCCCTGAAAAATTATTCCTCTCTCGGGTATATAGGCCACAATATTTTCATCCACGTGAGCCGTCGGGCCCAGGTCCAGAAACCGGACCGAAATATTGGCCCCTTTGATCTCGTGGTACTTATCTCGAACGAGCTCAAATTTTGGCCCGACGGCTTTCAATAAACTGTTTTCTGGATGAAAGGTATGTCTGAGCCTTCCAACCGTTTCGAAATACGCCCGGTTGCCAGGCGTAGTAATGATGATCACATCGTTCGCCATATAACGTCTGATGCCTGCCGCGTGGTCGTCATGAAAATGAGTGACCATCACATACTTGATCGGTTTCTGAGGAAATACCTTTCGGATCTCATCGACGGCAATTTTTGACGCCCAGATGTCTATCGGTGCCTCAAAGACGATAAGAAAATCTCCCATGTCCGCAAACATCACGTTGTAGTCGCGGCCAGCCAGGTTTTCTATTAAATATACGTCGTCCGCTATTCGGCGTGTCTGCATCTTTGGCGGGTCGGATGAGCGCGGAGCCGTGGAATAGCCTGCGGGGATCTCAAGACTATGTTTGCTATTTTTCGGATTAATCGAAACTCTCTTAAGGCTGTACAGGAAGACCTGATGCTCGTTGTTGAAGACCCGTACGGTCGCTGGGATCAGAACACCGTCGACTTTTCGAAAGTCGGCAAAGGTCCGCCTCACTGTGATATCTCCGAAATCCGAAGAGTAGTCGAGGTTTTCGATCAACTCGGGCAGCCCGGAGCCTTGTGAGAAATACAGACTATAGACGCGTTTGGTGCCAAGATTCGACACGATCACGTCGTATTTGCGGCCGTCTATCTCCCGGACGCCGCCATATTGGGAAGACAACGGATTTTGGATCAAACGCTTTAGAACTGCCGGCAGTAAACGCAAGGTCCACGCCTCCAAAACTTCGTCATCCTCTGACGTGCGATAGGTCTTGTTCTGATCGTCTAACGTGAAAGTCTTACCGTCGCGAAAGAGCACCTTTGATCTGTTGCTAAAGTTTGGCCATTTGGTTTCGCTGAAGGTGATCAACCGGGGACCGATGATATCGAACAGCAGATCGCCCGTTCTGGGCAGCTGCCGGTGGGGGTTTTTCGGGTTTAACCCCTGAAATGTAGCGGCCGCCTCGCCTTCAAAGTCCGCCTCGACAGATTTGATAGATCCCAATATCTCGGGCCCGCCGACCGCGTTGATCGCTCGTTGGATGATCGCGGCGGCACGCACGCCCGAATCCATCGTTTTACTGACATCCTTACTTGCATCCTGTGTCGAGCTTCGGCGATCGCTCGCCGCTCCCCGACCTCCGATTGCGGTCGCCGTGAAGACTATTACACACGCTATCAGAAATTGTGTTTTACTCATTCTGCCCTCAGCATTTGGTGGTTGTCTGTGACTACAGTGTAACCAGAGGGTCTCACCCCCCAGCCATGTTTGATCATTTCTTCAGATCACCGCCGTCGCTGTGATCGGCTTTCCGACAGACGCGCTGCGGTAAGCGGTTGTAGCCTTTTCGGGAACGAAATTCTCGAGATCTGCCATTCCATAACCGTTGGACCAGATTAGTTTCCCTTCAAGCGCGACCGCGATCGAAAACGCAGGAATACGGTCCTTCGAGATTTTGGCCGTGATCGGTTGTTCTATTTGCTTGACCTTTTCTCGGGAAAGGGTCTGGGCAGATCCGGCGTCTGCCAAACATATGATTGTAGATACGCAAATAAATACCTGTGCTGATCTGGTGATTCCCATTATTACGACTGATCCTTCGGCACTCCCATTGCGTATCCTTACTTTTAAAGCAAACCCTTGAAGTGAAATTTACTGGAATCGCATTCTCCTGAATTGTAAAATTGCGAACGAGACATTGATCAGGTGCTAGCTTTTATATACTGCTCGATTGCTTCTTCTCGGCTGAAGTAAGTTCGATTTCGACTACTGCGTCTTACCCATTTCACTTACTGGAGTGCCGCCGGTTTTCTTTGTGTCGTCTTCTATTTTACGGAACAAATTTTCAAGCTGCACTTCCGATCAATTAGCTTTTGTTGCTCGTTCGATAGTTCTATTATTAGTTGAGGCTCGCGTAGTTGAAGCTGTTCCGACCTTGGCCTTTGTTGGGATTTTGCAGAGGAACGTTTCCTCGGGCGTTCAGGATCTCATTTCCTCAGGCTTCTAATGTATTTAACTTTTCAAGAAGAATCCCCGCATTTGCGCCTCAAACGTTTGGATGTCTAATACATTAAATCCGCTGAAGGTAGAGGTAATTTCTTCGTCAGTATAATTTATTTGCGTGATACCGGCGGTTGGATTCTCACACTCTATTTGGGTCTCAGTCACTTCGTCTGTTCTCACCGGATTGAAGAGGGCAAACAAACAGCCGTCGTCGTCGAGACTTTCGCGTATTTGTTCTATTCCAGTCAACATCTCCCCTGGGGAAACATTATCCAGAATAAGAGCTGCCACGACTCCCTGAAATTTTTCATGGGGATAAGCGGGTTCAGTAAGAGTTCGACGGGTGAATTCAATATTCAGCCGTTCGTCCAGCGCCCATTTCCGGGCGATCTCTATTGCCCTTTCGGAAAAATCCGTTCCCTTTACCTGCAATCCATGTTTAGCCAGATAAACTGCCCATCGTCCCACCCCACAACCCACGTCCAGCACGGTCTTGACGTTGTGCTGGTTAAAGAAATCGAGGCATGCCTCCATGGCTTTTGACGGCGGAGCGGACCTCCAAAACCCTACGGGGATAGTTTCAAATAGATTCTCCCAGCTCCGCAAATCATTGGCGTTGTAAGTTTCCATCCCTGACCTTAGAAAATCGTTTATCCTTCGGAAGCGCTAAGCGGTTGTTCGACGTCCACAGGTTCTAAGGCAAGAAACATCCGAAATTCCTTACTAAGAGCCGCGATTAAAGTAGCAGCGGCGGCCAGTCCCCCACCGATGCCATAAATGACTGGAATGTTCTTGTCTGTCAAATCGCCTAATAACCCGCCCAACATCATCCCAAGCGGAGCTATCCCGCCAGACAGGGCGATAACTAGCGACATTACTCTTCCACGCAACTCCGTTGGAGTCTGGGTCTGAAAAATCGTGATGACATAGATATTTATCAAGCCGCTAAAGATTCCTACCAGAAACAGAACTACAAGGGCAATGTACCTGTCTGTGACAAGGGACATTCCCGCCAACGCAACGGAAACTCCAAAGAAGGCTGAGATGATCAAACGGGCGCGAGTACGGCCATTAACCTGTAGAAGGCCCGCTATCATAAAACCCGCGACCGCTCCTGCACTCATCGCCGCGAGCAGAAAGCCATACCATTCTGCTCCTCCTGTTAAATTTAATTCCACATAAAAGGGAAGCAGAACGAAAACCGGCATCAAAAGAAAGTTTATGACCGATGATAAAAGGAGCAGGCTGCTCATTCCTTTACGCTTCCAAACGTAACGAATTCCTTCCTGCGTATCTAGCTTGAAATTTCGGAGAGCTTGACGAAAATTCACTTTCTTTGGTCGCGCGACCTCTGGAATATCGATGAATGCCTCGCTCACCGCCGAGACGATGTAGGTTAAGCCGTCGGCCAGAAACAATAATCCTGGTCCCAGCAAGCGGTACAGAACGCCGCCAAGCCCCTGACCGAGCAAAGTAGAGGCCTGCGTTGAAAAGTGAGTGAGTGAATTAGCTGCCGCCACTTTATCCAGCGGAACCAGATCAGGTATCGCTGCCATTATTGCAGGTTGGAAAAATGCCTTAATAGTACTGAGCAGCACAAAGACCGAAAACAGCCCGATGACTAAAGAAAAGTCAGACCGCTCCAGAAAGAACAAAACTGCCAGCGTGATAACAGAAAGCCCGCTCAATAGATCAGAGACGACAATGATCATCCGCCGCGAGTACCAATCTGCGAATGTTCCACCCACGGGCGTGAGTATTACAGCAGGAAGTGCCGATGCCATCATCAGAATGCCGATCAAGCTTGCAGAATCCGTAGCCTGCATGGTCCAATACACAGCTGCCACCAGAAAAGCCTGACTGCCAATATTGCTAACAAGCTGACCTTGCCAAAGCAGGAAAAAATTTAGGTTAAATAGCTTTTCAGTCAAATCCGTTTTGTCTATCTGAACTCACGATGTAACATTCCTCGCTCACCCCTGATAGTAAAAATGCGAACTAAAGAGCATTCAAACTACGGTCTTTTCACTATGCTCGGAGAAATGGATGGAAAAAGTTTTATCGCTTTTAGTGATCTTGCTGCACGTTCTGTCGTCGCCGGGTCAGCATTGTAAAGGAGCATTCTAATTCGCTCGCTTGAGTAAATTTTGAAAAGCGGCTGCCCAAGCCTGGTCTTGCCACACGCGGGCTTCTTCCCACTCGGGCGTTTGCCGCCAGCCCGAATGAATGAGGTGAATTTCCGTTGAATCCCCGACCTTTATAAAGAAAATCGTAACATGTGTCAGCGGATCCGCATTGTTGGCAAAATGCTTGAACTGCTTTGGGCTGCGCCATTCAAAGGAGATGAACTTGTTTGGCTGGATTGCCGTGACGCGGCACCCGATAGTACTGTTGTTCTCTCGATCATCCGGCTCCCAAAACAATTCGTATTTGCCGCCGACTTTTGCCTCGACCTCAGCAACTTTCGTCAACCATGATTCGAGTAAACGGTTTTCGGTAAAAAGTCTGTAAGCTTCGTTAACGTCCCTGCGTAAGAGAACTGATCGATGAATTATCTTGTCCATATTTTTACGATCGGTCGTTGCCTTGCCCTGGGGGAAGACGGTGGTTCCAAACAATAAGCTCAAAAGTAGAACGCAAAGTATCACTCTCATCACGAAATCCCTCCATCAAATTGGTTTATATCTTTCCGTGCCCTTTCCCCGGAACAACATCACCGATCTATTTGAAAAAATTACTGCGGCCGATTACATGAGCCTTCTTCGGAATTTTGTCAATGTTCAGGAAATGCTCTTAAAACGTTAATGCCTATTTACCGGACTGTGCTCATCAGCACCGCTTTGTAAATCCTATAAATCATTGTCAATGGCTGTTTCCCGAGCGGAAAGTGCGATTACCGCCAATTACAAATCCGTAATTAGATTCTCTATATAACTCGCGGCAATGTGAGCGGCGGTATCACCGAAATTCGACAAGACTACTACTTCATAACCCAGATCGGGGTACCATTGCACCTGCGCACTATAGCCGGGAACGACACCTCCGTGTCCCTTTGTTGTGACTCCATAGCCGGTTGAGATCTGTATTGTGTAACCGTAGGCACTTTGTAATCTCAGAGGTTTCAGTTCGCCCGCGTCGGCTTGAAAGCTAAACATCTGTTTGGTCATCTCTGCAGACAACAGGCGATGATCAAGAATTGCCCGCAAAAACGAATGGAGGTCACGTGTCGTTGAATACATTTGTCCCGAAGGCGAAGCACGTTTGAGTAGTAGAGGGGCTGCGTCGCTGCGGGGACCCGGAGAATAAGTGTCCGTATCGCCTTTGAACGCTGTATACCCTATGGCCACGTCCCGCCTTTCCCGAAACATCGCGAAGGTCGTATTCTTCATTCCCGCCGGAATAAGCACCTGTTCGCGGACAGTGTCTTCCCATAGCTTTCCGGAGGCTCGCTGAAGAATGACGCCAAGCAGTTCGAGATTATCATTTGAATAATCAAATTCATTGGTTGGGCGGAAGCCGGGTTGGTCGATCTTCGCCTGGTTTGCATATCTGAGCTGTACTTTCAGGATATTTTCGATGGTTTCGGCTTCCCGGCGTGCTTCAACAAAACCCGGAAAGTCGTCAAACTCGATGCCGGATGTGTGAGTCAGCAAATGTTTGATCGTCACCCTCTGGGCAGCCGGCTGTGGATATTCCCGGATGTATTTTCCTATCGGATCTTCTAATTTGATCAGGCCATTTTCGACCAGCCTCAAAACGGCAGTACCGACCAGCATCTTGGTTACCGAACCGATGTTAAAGCGGGTGTTCAATCGATTTCGCCGACGACCTCGCTCCGCTTCCCCATAGGCTCCTTCGAACAGGACCTTACCATTCTTGGCGACGAGGACGACCCCGGAAAAGTTGCCTTTTGCGGAGGTTCGCATCAAATATCGCGAGAGCTGCTTCCTCAACTCTTCGGGCGAGACGGCAGGAGAAGACGCAGCGGTCGGCGGGCGTGTGCGCCATACAGTGTGTCCGAAAAGCCCGGAACTGTTCTCACGCCACTGCAACCCCAGCCAGCCTTTTGTATCGACCCCCTGCATCCAGTAGATCGGCGGCGAAAAATCATTCTGAACAGAATGGAAGCGAAGAGTTCCGTAAAGCCTGTATAGATCCAGCATACGCGCCGCCGTACCTTCGCTGTCACCGGCGTATCCTCTCATAAATTCAGGATCATAATGCGTATCAATAAACTGGTGAAGAGCCTCAAACGTGCCTGTATTGAAAGCCTCGATAAATTCGTGGGACAGACTTTCTCGTTTTGGCTTGATGGCAGCGGCTTTATCGATTTTCTGACCGTACGCGGAAACGAACAGCGCAAAAGCTAAAAGAAATGATAAGAAAATAAAGCCGGCAGTTTTGTGCAAAGACTGTCCCACATCCTCAAAGTCCCAGACGTTGTATTTACACATTTTTGAACCGAAGAGAATCTTTCCTTCCATTGGAACCTTATATCAGGGTTTCGACATGCTCATCCAATGAACAATGCAGCGATCTTTTCCGCTTCCTTTTCAGCGAACTTAGCGAAAGATAAGTTGGACGTTATCGCGATCACGACCTTTGCATTCGGATAAACTATAAGGAAGGCTCGTCCGCCGATGGTATCACCGCCATGGTGATAGATGGTTCTTCCCTTGCTGTCTATACCGATCCTCCAGCCAATGCCGACAACCGTTTCTTTGCCGTCGCTGGTCTTTTGTGATGCAAAGATAGCAGTTCGGCTTTTCGGATTGAAAAAGCCATCGCTCAAATGACTCATTCCAAAACGTACCAGGTCGTCGGCCGTCGAGAGGAAACCGCCGGCCGCCAGCCTGTCGCTGGTGTCCATATAGATCTCATTGCTGATCGTTCCCTCGTCGTTTTTAGAATAGAAACGGCTCCGGTTCTCAATCAACTTTCGGTTATCGTCGGCCGCGGTATCGTTCATGCCCATGGGCTTAAATACCTGCGTCTGCATGTAATCGCGATAATCTTGCTTCGCGGCTCCTTCAATCACCGCGCTCAGCAGCACATAGCCGAAAGTAGAATATGCATACTTGCTCCCCGGTTGATGGAGAAGGGGATCATACTGGAAATTCCTGACGCTGTCCGAGACTGTTTCATAGCGTTTTTGGTTAATATAGTCGTCGCGCCGGTAATGGCGAATGCCGCCGAGATGGCCGACAAGCTGGCGTGATGTTATATCAAACTGCTTTTGCGGAAATGTCGGAACGTATCTTTGCACGGGTGCGTCGAGATCCAGTTGGCCCAGCTCGGATAGCCGGACAACCGCGGCCGCCGTAAATAGTTTTGAGATACTCCCCACACGAAAACGCGTTTTGGGCGTTGCCCGAACGGCATTCTCGATATCGGCGAAGCCGAACCCTTCCGACCAGACGATCTTACCGTCGGCCGCTACGGCTATGGTCAGGCCCGGTATTTTTTGGTCCGAAACGATGGCCGATATGATCTGCCTTGCCTGTTTGATCGCTTCATCATTATTATCCGATGCGGCCGATTTTTGAGGGAAGGCCTGGTGACCAGTTAAAGCCACGAGTACTGCAAAGTAAACGACAAATAATTTGTTGAGCATAACAAAAGACGTAGTACGGCGAGATTTTGTTAACTCTCCCCACAGTAATTACAACGCCAGCACTTCGTATTCTCAGATCTGAAGAACTCTGATTTGGTCAAAGGACCTCGCGAACTGTTTTAAGCACTTTGGCGATCTCTTCCGCTTCGAGTTCCCGGGCTGCTCGGATCTTGATATGACGAGCATGCTTCCCATAACCTTCGAGTTGATAACCCGACTTCCTTAAGTGCTCCCATCCGTGGAAGAATAGCTTGCACATGTCGTCAGTTGGTTGAATTCCACAAATGACGTTGTTCGGCCCATCGATGCTATACAGTGCCATTCCCATCTTGGTTCCCCCAGATACTGCTTCGTCAGCGTCTGGAATGGTGGCATTGATGATGTCCCGTAATCGAGTTGCGACTTCACGGACGTCTGTTGGAAGTGGCTCCAATAGATCTCCGAAGTTTGTCGGTCCTGATTGCTGGTAATTTACCATTCTCAAAATTCCTCCTTAGGCGAATAACAAATTATTAAGCATGATCTCGAAAAATTATTGCCTCACCCACTCTGATTTACCGCCCGAGCCGGTCCAGTCCAATCCCTTGACTCGTCCTTTCTCATCTCGAACAAAATCAATCTCCGCATAGCTCCAAAAATTATAGAACCGATCCTTCCCGATCGGAACCAGTTTGTAATTGCCTGCATATAGCTGGTCACCTTTGACAAATATCTCAAACTTACCGTTACCAAAATTATAGGTCCCTGAAAAATCCGAAAGGTTCCTATTTGAACCGGGAGCAACTTTGGGCTTGGGAACGACCGGCGGTGCCGGGTCTTTACCCTCCAAAATCGCCCGGAGGTTCTGAATTATTACATCGTTAGCCCCCGATGCCAGGTTCGACACGACAACGTATCCGTATTTCTGTGTCTGATCAATTCTAACGTTTGCACGAAATCCGTTGGTGTTGCCGTTGCTGCCGAAAACATCTTTACCGGCGAACGTTTGCTTTACCGTTTCTCCTAATTTTCCATTCACAACCGCATGGCCGAATCTGTGCACATCCTTCGCCGTGCTAAACACCGAACCAGCTCCAACCAGAAACGAAAAATCTATCAGAGGTGCGTTGATGTATCCATTCGTGTCGAGGAGATAATCGTCGCTTTGATAAAGAAGGATGTTCTCACTGTTAAAATTGACTGAATCGTTCATCCCGGCGGGCGTAAAAACGTGTTCCTTTAAAAGCTCCGAGTAGGATTTGCCCGAAGCGATTTCCAAAACCCTGGCCAGCGTAGTGTAACCGGCGGAACTGTAGAGAGTATCGGAACCGGGTTCGAAAACCAGAGCTGTTTTCTTGATCTTTTCAACCATTTCCGCTTGGGTGTATGCGATCGTTTCCTCTTCAGGCTTTGTCACGCGATGTGGAATCCCCGAGCGATGTCGTGCGAGCATCTCAATAGAAATTTTGTCGCCTTTCGGGAAATCGGCAATGTATTTATTCAGCATGTCCTGCTGAGCAATCTTCTTTTGCTCAACCAGGCGGGCCAAAATGACGACCGTCATCGGTTTGGTGATCGATGCAACTGAAAAGCGGGTGTTGGGCTTGTTTACAACTTGATGAGCCGCTTCAGCCCAGCCAAAAGCCTTTTCATAGATCACCCCGCCGTTTTCCGATGCCAAAACCACACCGGAAAAATGCCTCGCATCGGCGAAAGGTTTGATGAATTCGTCAATCGCTTTAGTTTTAGCGTTTTGACCGAGAACGCTTTGCGATAAGACTACTCCTAAGAACAAAATGTAAATTGCGGACCAGGTTGATAATGGTTTCATATTTTTAATGGTCGATTCTAAGGTTTGTCCAAAAATACGCAGATCGATGTGCAATCGATGTTCAGTGCCTTCGCTACAGATCCCTTCATTGAGGAATTCTTCGGATGGCTAAGGAATACGAATAATACACGTATACTTTTTCGATCACTTCTTGAGATCTAACACGATCCGCGCTACCTGGGCCGCAAAGCCCGTTCTGTCAGACACTCCTTCCAGGTTCGTTTGAATCGCAACCGCGAAATGCCGGCCGGGAAGCAGGTACAGAACACTGCTTACCTGCGGCGATTGTCCGCCGTGAAAGGCCTCGCGTTCGCCATACCAATCTTCGCCGGGGAACAGTCCCCAGCCGAGGCCGTATTCGATCGTCTTTCCGGCTTTCGTTTTCTGCGGCGTTAGCATCTGCTCGAACGTCTTTTGACTGACAAGTTTATTTTCCATCACGGCCGCGGCGAATAAGACAAGGTCTTCGGCGGTTGTAAGGAATCCTCCGGCTGGAAGACGGTTGCTCATGTCTATATGGCGTGAATTTTCAAATTCGCCTCGTTCGTTGACTATGTAACCGGCAGCTCGGTTTGGAATAACTGCAAGCGGGTTATCATCGCGTGTATTTAGCATTCCCGCCGGCTTAAAGACATTTTCTCGCAGGTAGTCCATGTAATTCATCCCAGACGCCCCTTCGATGACACAGCCGAGCGTGTTATAGCCGTATGTGCTGTAGAGATATTCCGTGCCCGGCTCGAACGCGAGAGGGTCATTCTTAAAGACCTCGAGTGATTCGGCAACCGTTCCATATCGTTTAGTGCTGTATAATTCGGCTTCGGCATCTGCCCCGCCGTAATGGCGAATCCCGCCCATATGAGCCAGCAGATTCCTCGAAGTTAACATCCATTTCTTCGAAGGGAATGCCTTGCAATACTGCCAAACCGGAGCGTCGAGATCGAGTTTCCCTCGTTCAGATAACTGCATTGCTGCGGTAGCTGTGATCGGCTTTCCGACAGACGCACTGCGGTAAGCGGTTGTGGCCTTTGCGGGAACGAAATTCTCTAGATCCGCCATGCCATAACCGTTGGACCAGATTATTTTCCCTTCAAGAGCGATGGCGATCGAAAATGCTGGTATGCGGTCCTTCGACATTTTCGCCGTGATCAACTGCTCGATCTGTTTAACTTTGCTAGGAGCGAGAGTTTGGGCGGAACCCGCGAGTGTCAATAAAACGACGGCGGATAAAAGCGAAAATACGTGTTCTGATCTGATCATCCTCATCTTCTTAACATCTCACTAATTTTATAGCGGCTTTATTAATTCTTACTTTCCAGATACTTCAAAGACATTCAACGCTATAAGGACCTGGGCTTCTTGCGAATATCAATTTGACTCGGATCTCATTTTTTGAAGTTCTGCGTTCGGCAGCCACTGTCCGCGAATCATCACGCCGTTAATACTCGAAATTGCATTTATATCCTGCAAGGGATTTTCGTTGAGCAGGATTACGTCGGCCCTTTGACCCACTCTGATCGTCCCGAACGGTGCAGCCGATTGTACGTTCGTATTAATAAATTCGCCTGCGTTGCGTGTCCCGGTCGAAAGGGCCTGAAAAGGAGTGAGCCCCGCACTGACCAATTCACGAAGTTCCGTGTGCGCTGATTTACCAGGGAAAAGTCCGGGTGCCGACGCGTCCGTTCCCAACAGCAAAACAACTCCGGCATCGGCAAAACCTTTTGTAAGTGCCTTAACTATCGGGTATTTTAACTTTTCTCTTTCTTTGAATTGTTCGATATCGCGCCGATTGTTCGGATTGTTCGACTTCCACATATTTATTACATTGGGCGTTAAGTATTTGGTTTCAGGGCTTGAAATGACAGCCTCATAATCCTCAAGCTGCTTTTTCGTGGCCGCGATAAAAGACAAGTTCGGTGTGACAGCGGTTTTTGCACTGAATGTTACTTTCGCAATTGCCGGGATCTTGCTCTCATCGGGTTTAATACGATTTTGATCCTGATTCATATTATCGGCGGGTCCCCCGAAATATGTGAAAAACAACTCTTCACCATGAGCAATCATTGCCTGACCGGCTTTTATAACCTTTTCGGCACCGACCTGGCGGGGAATATGGCCTACTACCGCGATATTGTTTTTCTTTGCCGCCTCTACAATCGCGCTGTAAACTTCGCGATTTAGTTTGTTGTAAACTTTTATGAAATCGTAACGAGAGTCTTTTTGATCGACAACTACTTGGTAAGCTTTTGCCGGATCTGTTACTACAATGGTTCCGCTACCGCTCCAAATCGGCGGGTCACCGTCAAGGAGGGGACTGGTCGTGAAAATCGTAGGGGCGATAATTTCATTATTTTTAATTTTATCTCGCAGTTTTAAAATTTCAGGCGAACCCCGCATATTCAATACCGTCGTTACGCCATACGATAAATATGAAATTAACTCACTTTCATCCCTGATATGAACGTGCATATCAGCCAGCCCCGGTATTAAATACTGACCGCGGCCGTCTATTTTCAAAGCATTCTCCGGGATTCTAACTTGACTTGAAAAACCCACGGAGGCGATTTTTCCATTCTGAACAATAACTGTATGGTTTTTCAATAACCTTTCAGTGTTCATCGGAATTACGTTTACATTAATAAAAGCAATGGGTTTCTCTCTATCCCTTCTACTGTTCAGAAATTCGTTTATCTCTATTCGCTGTGAATTAGTGACGGATCCACATGCAAGAAGACATCCGACACTGATTGCCAATAAAATAGCTTTCGATACAGCTTTATAAAAAAATACAAAACCATTGTTTGTAATTTTCTTCATCATCAGTATTCCTGAAACGGGACAATTGGGGCGTTCTGTAACTTTCCTTATTAACCCCAGTCTGAACTGGAGTATACCGTGTGATGTTTTGGGACTATTCGATGGAATCCTCTGCAGTACAGGCGACGATTGAACCGACGATTAAACATTTTCAATTCGCACTCTTATAAGAAGTGTAGCCGCATCGCGTTGGCTTGAATTGTAAGAATGCGAACTAAATGTGATTGAAAACATTGCTAATCAGGGGAATCTCGTAGGCGCGATTGATCGGTATCCTCATCCGAAGTTGAATAATTGTCCCGATCGCCTAGGTCTTGTCGTCGTGTTAAAGAGTTTTGACTTATCCTTATCACGATTCCTGTTGGATCCTCTCTAAATACGAGCGGATGCCGGCAAATGTGTTCTTCCAACCGGTTTCGCAAGCAGCGTAAAATTCGTCCGCGACAGCATCGCGTGGGAATCCGGTCTGCTCTACGCGTAAGGTACTCCCGTCGGCATCTGGCTCGATGCTAAAAATCGTCACAGCATCTTCGGCAAATTTGAAGGGAAGGGAACCGGATTTTGCATAATACTCGCCGTATCTCATAACTAGGCGCTGCGGCGGGTCGTATTCGACGAGCGTTGCAGTCGAGATGTAATCGGGTTCGTCCTCAGCTCCCCATGCAGCGGTCCAGACACCACCGAGTTTTGGCATAACGATCACCCTCGATGCTCCCCACCATTCGCAAATGGCTGAGGGTGTGATCAATAGGTCAAACAAACGCTCCGATGTCACGTCGAACGTTTCTTTGTGGGTGTGTGAACGGGTTTGCATATTCCAGGTCTCCTCATTTCTTCCAAAACGAAAAAGCGATAATTAGATGTTGCCCAAATGAGCTACATCCGAATTGTAAAATCACGAACTAAATGTGGTTGAAAACGTTACTAAGCAGCGGCAGATCGCGGTGAAATTCGCCCGGGGTCGCGGGGGCAAAGCTGCGGAAATCTCTGATCAAGTGAGACTGGTCGTAATAGCCGCATTCAGACGCCAGGGAGGCGAGGTTTGAAAAATCGTTTGTCTGCAGATGCGAGAGAAACCTGTTAAACCGCGTGATCCTGATAATC
>JBGSXN010000136.1:0-48486 GCA_041751355.1 Pyrinomonadaceae bacterium | reverse complement strand
GATGGGCTATCTGATCTTCCGCTCGACATACCTGCCGCGTTGGCTGGGCGTGCTCGGGATGATCGCCGGCCTGGGATGGCTGACGTTCCTTTATCCCCCGCTCGGCCGCAGCATGTTTATTTTTTTGGCTCTCTTCGCTCTCATCAGTGTGGCCGCAAAGATCTTTGGGCTGATCGTTGTCGGAGTGGATGAAGAGAAATTCCGTGCTGTCGAGGCCGGATCCGTGAACCGTGATGAGTAAACAGCGACAGGAAAAATGACTTTGCAGCCAGTATTCGTTCTTTAACTCTTTGAGGCCCAAATGAGAATAGAAACCTCCGCTAATCGGCCTGACCTTGCAAAAATGCTGACCGTCGCATCGATTATCTCGGTCATTTTGTTTACGGTCCACTTAGCCGATGACATCACTCGCGGCATCGAGCCCGGAGGGCTAAACAACCTGATCGGCGGAACGGCCATCACCGTTGTCTGGCTTTATGGAACGCTCGTTCTACGCGAAAGGCTGGCGGGACGCATTATCATGTTCGTCGGTGGGATCTTTGCGGTAGTGATCCCGTACGTCCATATGAGGGGAGCGGGCATAGGCGAGATCGCAAGGTCGAGCGGAGGCTTCGTGTTTGCTCTGACACTCCTGCTTCTCGCCCTCACCGGCGTCTTCAGCATCATCCTCGCGGTTCATGGATTTTGGAGCCTGCGAGGCTCCAAGTCGTCGCCCGGGAACAGGGAACGGTGAGGCGTACACAGCGACGGTTAGTTCAAAATTCTAAGTTTTTTGACTGGAGGCACGGCAACAAAATGAGCAGCTATATGAGCCTCAATTTCGGCCACCGAAGATTTATTGTCGACGTTTTCAGGACCTGAGGCCCACTTGCGCCCGGCATGAAGAGTATCCCACGGTGATCGCTTATTCTTGCGAGTCTTTGGGCTATCGCCGTGTTTGCCGAATCCATAACAAATTTTCGTTTCTTTGTTCCAGATCGGTCTAAAACGATTTATTAAGTAGTGTTCGGCGGTTCCCTGCCACGCGCTGCGAACAACAAGATATCTAACCTCGAAGTCTGGCAACTCGAGGTTCTCTGCGGCGGCAATCGTCTTAGCATGCTCAGATAATCGATTACGGAGCGTTCTCCCTTGGTCGGCCGCCGTCACCGCATGCGAATTGGCCGGATCAGCTTTGCCAACATAAATCGGAGTTTCATGGCCTACCAATGGCGAATATGCTCTAAATGGGCCGTTGTAATAAAGTGCGTAAACGCCAGAACCATAAAACTGCGGCAGCGTTTCGAGACCTTGGCGAGGCTGATGCAGCAAGGTATTAGCGATTAGTTCGCCGACGACTTGTGCGTCCCCGGGATCAAACATCAATGTCGGAAGCTGTACAGGATCAGCTTCCTGCAGAAGGCGTTCCAACCGCCTCAGTACAACGAGAATTTGCTTCCGAAGCTTTCTGAGTTGGGGTATGGTCGCCCCCGGATCTAGAGCAGACCCTTCGGGAATTGCTTGCAGAAGGGCCTGGAGCGCATCGGACGCTGTCTTTGGGGAAATCTTTTGGTCCCCATCTTCCTGTTCTGTGGTTGGCACCATCAATGTCGAGTTATAGGCCGGTCAGCTTCATTCTGACGCGGCACAGGAGGCGTCGAGTATCTCTCCAACACATTTCTAACGCTATCCGCTACGACTTTAGCTAATTCCACTGGTACCGCATTTCCAATCTGTCGCATGCTCTCGGTCCACGATGCGGGGAACTCATATGTGTCGGGGAAGGTCTGAAGTCGCGCGCTTTCTCGCACGGTAAAATACCGGTATTGACCGTCCTCAGTCGCCAGCATGTTTTCACCGCCTGGAACACCGTGATCCCCTGCCTTAAGTGTTTTAGCAGGATTGTCGAGTCGGCTTCCAGTATGGCCAGGATAGGGTTTTGCCCCCGGCTGGAATTTGTGCCCTTGGTACTGGGAAGAGCTCCTCGACGTTGGTGACGGGAGATCGCTAACAGCGTCCCTCACAGTACGCCAACGTAAGGCGTCCGTTACGAAAGGAAGGCGAGATAAGCGACGTTTCTCCGCTTGGGAAATCTCCGGTCTATTACATTTCGCTATACGATGCTCATCCCAATATTCATAGGTAAGCCACTTAGATCGAAGAAGTTCGTCTTCACAATGGGTAGGACTAGGAAAACCCCACGACTCATGGACATCGGATCGGAATCCCACTATGAAAACCCTGTGCCGGTGCTGAGGGACACCGTACTCGGCAGCGTTCAGAACACGAGTATTTACCATGTATCTAAGACCCACGTCTGCATTTGAGGAATATAATCCTTCTAGGCGATGTAAGTGCTCGAGCCAGGACTCACTCTCAAAAATCGTTTCCTCAGGAAATTCCAAACGTAATTTCACGTACTGAAAATAGTTTTTAAATGCCTCCCTAGTTAGGCCGCGAACGTTTTCAAAAATGAAGGCACGTGGCTTGACTTCACGAATGACACGTGCCGCTTCTGGAAACATGTCGCGCCGGTCGTTAAATGCTAGATGTTTGCCGCCGACAGAGAAAGGTTGACATGGCGGCCCCCCTGAAACTAAATCCACTTTGCCTTCAAGTTGCCTGAACGTGTATTTGGAAACGTCCCCTTGAATGACGTTCCAATTTCCAAATGGCCAGCTTACTTTGGAAACATTTGTTCTCATTGCAGATACAGAGGCAGCGTCCCACTCTACAAGTGCCTCGTGTTTGAAGCCCGCAGCGGCAACACCCAACGCAAGACCTCCTCCCCCTGCAAACAATTCAATTGCATTCATACTTAAGACTTTTGTCGAAAAAGGCTCTCAATCTGACGAAGCGCGGGCTCAACATCGGCCAGAACGTCGCTTTCCCAGAATCTTAGCACCAACCACCCTTGGCGACCGAGCTCTGCGGTTACTTTATTATCCCGTTTGACGGTCTTTGTGATTTTTTCAATCCACCAAGCGGATCTCTTAGTGCGCAGACCACGCAGTAATCCGTTAGTTCCCTCATCGACAAGCGCTCGACCGTGCCAAAAATCGCCATCGACAAAGATCGCCAAAGATTGGCGTCTAAAAACAATATCTGGCCTCCCGATGAGTTGGCGATCATGCAAGCGATATCGAAACCCCCGCTTATGGAGAGCTTTACGAAGGACCATTTCCGCCTTTCCCCCTTTGTTCTTCACAGCCGACATCATTGTCGACGTAACCTGTGGGTCACGAGGCCGGTAGGTTCGCCTAGGTTCAAGTCGCCAAACCATATAATCATATTATCAGTAGTAAACAAATCGGTTAAGCCGCCGGCAGCGAGACCGGACTACGATTGAACGACTCCGCGAACCCCCCATTTATATATCCTGTAACTTTTTGTTCGAAGAGTGGCCAAATTGCAATCGAACCATCGCCATCATTGCTCTTTTGAAGCGGGGCTAATTAATAAAAGTAAAACGATTAATATTTCATTGACATAAAGAAGAGTCCGAACTTACTATTGGGTGTTCCATTTAGCTCAATGCCGCTAGCAATTTCCGGATTAAAGCTGGAGATGGAACAGTAAAAAGTTAACTCTAAAGATTTTTGGCAGCCGGATTCTAGTGGGTTTCCGACTTTTTTTGCCGTTGCCGAATAGAGGCAATGGGCACCAGGAGAAACGATGAGAGCAAGAACTTACGGTAAATTTTTTCGGTTGATGGCTGCGGCATGTGTCTATGGATTGCTGCTCCCTGGCCTGCTGTACGGTCAGAAAGATACTTCCAAGGACGCGGCTAAAGATAAAAAAGAGGCCAAGCAGAACGAGAAGGATGATAAGCGGATCGACAAGAACGTAAAAAAATACGAAGAGAGCCTTGCGAAAGCCCGCGAGAAGCACAACAAGGATGAAGATTTTCGCGAGGATGTCGAGCAGGAGTTTCGCAGGATGCAGCGCGATCACGCTCGAACCGCATTTGAAATGAATACGAGCGATGGCAATGACTGGGTCGTCACCTATGCCGGTGACAAGCTGCCGAAAAGTAACGATTCAATGTACGACAATTTGATGGCCCAGGATTATGTGAATAGGGTCGGGCAATCGCTTGTTCCTACAGCATCGCAGAAACGTTACGGCTTCAAGATCATCGTGAATCCGCTGCCTGATGCCCGATCGCTTTCAACAGGGACGATCTATGTATCAACAGGCTTGCTTTCGCTCGTGGATAACGAGGCTCAGCTTGCTTACATCCTCGCTCATGAGATCGCCCATGTTGAGAAGGACCATTGGTTCCAGGACGTCCTCGTTGCGAAATGGGTTGAAGACGCCACGAAAAGTGCCGAGAGGAAAGGAAGTATCTTTGGCGCCATCGGTGGTGCCGTGACGGGCGGGCTGCTTGGGGATGCGCTGGGAGGTGCGATTTTGGGTACAGTTATTGGTCGCTCGCTGGCAAAAATAATCAACCGAAAATCGTTCGAATGGTCGCTGGCACAGGAGGATGAAGCCGATACACTGGCGCTCGGGTATATGCTGGAACGCAATTATGACGTTCGTGAAACACAGGAGTTTTACAAGACGCTTCAAGCGGCGGCTGTAGAAGATCCTCGCATAGAACTCGACCGTTATGCAGACCGGAAACGCGGCGACGAGCGGCGTCTTGCCGTTGATCGAGTGATATTAGCGACCGACTCTAACTCGTTGTCGAAAACGCTTATCGGTGCCGCTAACCTTCGAGGCAAGGCTCTCTCAATTGATAGGAATCTGAATGTGGTCATCAGTCGGGCGCAAAGGAATCAGCAGGCCATGGCGGCCGAGGTCAAGGCTCGCGTCGACAACGGAGAAATTTTAGCAGGCGATGGGGAGTTTGAGAACATTATGTCCGCGCTAAAACGCGACAATGGCATAGTGGCCTTCTACTATGACATGTACAAACTTTCCGCGCGCAATATCAGTCAGTCACTAGCAATCCGTTCCGACGACTCGCTCGGCTATTTTTACTATGGCAAGGTACTGAAACAAACGGCCCGCAAGTCCGGCGAGCGCGAACAGGCCCTGCAAATGTTTGTCAGGGCGATCGAACTAGACAAACGTGAGGCCAATCCGCAAGCTCGCCTGTACTATGCACTCACAAAGATGACTGGCCGAACGACTAATAATCTGCAGGAAACCGTCCGCGACCTTAAAGAATACGTGGCAGCGTACCAACGAGTGCATGGCGGTGCCTTGCCGCCGAGCCTGAATGTAATTTATGACTTTTTGCAGGAGGCTGGTGACACTAATTGGAACGCAACCCAATACACGACGGTGCGTTCGGTAGCCGCGCCGGCAGCGAATCAGCCAGCAGGCAACCCGGCCGGTGGCCAGCCAAGAAGGCAGTGAGTAATAGGCATCAGCTCAGGGAATAAAGTGATGAGTCGGGTACGCATTCTAATCAGTGTTTTCTTAGCCTTGGGCCTCGCCGCTGTCTTGGTTAACGGGACGAAGGCACAAACAAGCGGCACTTCGCGGGAGCCTTTCGTTCTTGAGCTTCCAGGAGTTTCTTTAAACAGATATACGCTGCCAACCGTTCGGCTGGCGGGCATCGACTTGCCTTCGCTCAAGATCCGCGTGCTATCGCCGTTTGCCGAGAAAATAAAGTATGGCGACATACTTGTCACCCTGAACGGCGACGGAATAAATCGCGAATGCTCAAAAACGCGGGATACGGAAGGCAAGGTGGTCACCTGTCGTCGCCGCGGCGAGAATAGTCTCGGCTATAACATTCTGCCGGGCAAGAATGTTCTTGAACTGAAAGCCTCGGACGATGACCTGCGGGAATATTATGCGTCGTACGTGCTCATACTGGGTGACCAGTCAGCGGCAGAACGCGGCCCGATGCAATCCGTTGCGGCCGAACGATTTAGCGGTCGGAAGTTCGGCATCATTGTCGGTGTTTCAGATTATAAGTACAACGATGCAGGCCTGAGCAGCCTGGATTTCGCCGATGATGACGCGCAGGCGATCGCGGATTTCCTGCGTTCAAAAGAAGGCGGCGGCTTCCTTCCGGCAGACCTCAAGCTGCTCATTGATCGTGATGCCACGTTGATCTCGCTGCGGGCGGCACTTGCCGATACCGCGCGACGAGCGGGCCCTAACGATCTTGTCTTCATCTTTATCGCCGGACACGGTGCACCTGACCCCTACGCAACGGGAAATCTCTATTTTCTTTTTCATGATACGAAAGTTGCGGATATGCAGAGGACCGCATTTCCGATGGCCGAACTCAAGCGGTATCTCGATACGCAGCTTTCGGCACGGCGGGTTTTCGTTCTGATCGATACCTGTCACAGTGCCGGCGTCAACCAGAAAACACGCTCGCTGATCACGAACCGACAGTTGTCGCTGGCGGGCGATGAGAACAATATCACCAACTTCTTTTCGAAGAAATATCTGTTTCGCGAGGAAGGTCGGGCCGTGCTCACATCCTCCGACGTTGATGAGGTCTCGCGTGAGTCGACAAAGTGGGGCAATCACGGCGTTTTCACGTGGGCTATGCTTCAGGGCCTGCGTGGAAAGGCCGACTATAACCGTGATAATTTGATCACCGCCGGAGAATTGTTTCAGTTTACCCGGACAACCGTCCAGGCGGAGACAAACTTTCAGCAGAACCCGATCGCGTTACCTGGCTCAGCTGCAAACCTGACCCTGGCGGTCGTCCGAAAATAAGATCGCCCGAGTATGTGCCCGTAATGCAGTCATCTGCCTTCAGTTTGCGCGAAATTACCGCACCTTCAGTTTTAAGATAATCGCCATCGACTGTTGAGACCGGGTTTTTACTCGGTAAATCGTCAGGGGTGACGGATGCGACGGGTCAACGTCGCTACCGCTCGCGGTTCTGACAAGCGATGTCCTTTGCTCGTTCATAATCGGCAATGGAGTTGATATTCAGGAAGAGGTGCTCGGCATCGGGCAGATCCTGGAATAAAGAGAACGGGACATAGTGCGTTGTTATACGTGACAGCAAGTTGCTCATGCTGCGGTCGGTGCTTTTTAGCCGCTCGAGAACGGCATCGAGAGTCGGGCTTCGCCGATAGAGAGCGCTGAGCGGTTGGGGGCGTTCGTCGGGCTGGATGGGGACGACGGCGTCGGTTTCGGGGCTGATATGGTCCGTAAGTCTTAGAAAGACATCGCCATTAACAAACGGCATGTCGCAGGAAATTACCGCGATCCATTCACTGCTGCCCGTTGATAACGCAGTCAACAGACCTGAAAGAGGGCCGAGTCCGGACGCGCCTTTGTCGGGAAAGGCGGGCCACTGAGGAGCGAATTCACGCAATTCCCCGGCGATCGAAATGCGGCCTTCGGCTACTTCTGACACGGCCTTTCCTGCCAGCTCGATCAGTGTGCACCCGCCGATCTCGAGGGCGGCCTTGTCCAAGCCCATTCGGCGGCTCGCCCCGCCGGCGATAATCCATCCATCAACATCCGAGAAAGCGATCATTGACAAGTATTAAGTTCTCCATGCTATCCGCAGCTAGTTGCTGCTCGACGAGGTTGGTCGCCAGCGTTTTGGCCGCCCGGGCGGAATTACGCGCCAACTTTCTTCGCTGAAGAAAAAGCTGCAGCCCGCGGCGAAAGTACACCCTCGTCGCCGGACGCTGCAGCCAAAGGGCGTACCTGAAAAATATGGCTCCAAAGGCAACGATACTGGCGACAGTGTAGCCAAACAATGCTGAGTCGAAATGTTCTAGATTGCGGGAACCGGCGATTACGAGGACGGTCAGAAGGGCCGAAGCGGCGACACCGATTATCGTCGGATGTCGATAATTCATCCTATGCGTCGGAATTATATTCGGCTCGGTCGTCATAATATTTACTTACTACAACTCGATGGACCGTTTATCCAGTGTACTTAAGATACCCCCTCGTTCCAAATTGGCTCCGTTCGGGGTTCAATCCCCGCAATTTTGAGGATGCGGGAACGTATCGTCGTCCTCTCCGGGACGCGGTTCGAGACACGTGAAATCCTTCTCTATAAGTATCTTTAGGACCCCGTCGCTGCCAGTCTTTTGTTCGCCTTCGATGCCAACCTGTTCGGTTGCGGCCCAGCTCTTACCAACCTCCGCCGGTACGGAGACCGTAATAATGTCACCCTCGAAACTCGCCGATACATCCCCAGCATCGGCAGCGGACCTCAATCGGTAGCTGATCCGTGACCCCAAATCAAACTGGACCGAATCCTCGACGCTCCCCGTTTCGGCGAATTCCGCGACCTCGCCCCGAGTCAGTCTCAGGCGAATCGAATCCTTTCGCAGCCGCAATTTCATATTTTTATTCTAATCCGGTAAATCTCTGTGTATATGATTCAGATCATATTTCTTCAAAAGAATAGGCGTTATTCTGTATTCAGTGGAGGCTCACTACGAAATATATGTTACAGACAATGAACAAGACAATCCGGGATATCGCATTAGAGGCACCGGCAACGACACGCGTATTTGAGGAATTTAAGATCGATTATTGCTGCGGCGGGCGCCGTTCGATCGAGGATGTGTGCTCATCTTCGGGTATCGATCCGCAAATGCTGATAGAACGCATCGAAACCGCGATAATCGACAGCAAGGGTCAGACTGACCGGGCCCACCCCGAAGACCGCTCCCCGACCGACCTGGTGGATACATCCTTTCAAAGCATCATGTTTTTACAGCCCAGGAGATTGAACGACTGACGCCCCTTATGGCGAAAGTAGCCGATCGTCACGGTGAACTTCATCCCGAACTGCTGGAACTCAATGCATGCAGTCGATAAGATCGCTTCGGCGGACACTGGTTCGAATAATCGTAATTTTTCGCGTTTCGATCGTGATCTCGGTTCGTCGTTTCTGAGTTTTTGTCATGTCTTATTGAGAACCGATTTATCTTGTCCGGAACCGGTTGGTTTGCTATGATTTGCCAACCCCGGAAACAGAACTCTCGTTCGCGACTTATGCGATTAGGGGCCATTGTCGGTCCGTATCAAGTCAAAAGTCCTTAATTTCGGGCTAATATTTGCTAAAGTTTGCTAAAGCTGTGTATAGCGAATTAAATAAAGGCTATTCGTCCGGAGAATTCGAGATCGATGTCGACCGCCGTCGGCTGTCAATGCACGGTGCGGCGACAGCCGCTGGATGGTTCAACTCCGGTACAGATCACCAATTTAGGTTCGTATACCATTGGCGATTCGCCTGGTCGCCCGATGGCAAAAAGATCGCGATGACCCGAAGCAGCGAGATCCGCGATGTTGTCCTGGTTAGACAAAACCGGTGATCGGTTATTCCAGCCGAATAAAGGTCAATAGCGCGATCCATCTATCCAAATATAGGCATTTCAATCTATCCTTTTTCGGCGAATCCAGTCGCGCTGTTTGCGTTCAACTTCGTGGTCGTATTCAGTGGATGGAAACAGAGCTTTCTTTACCACCGCCTCTTTCAGCATGAGCTTTGCATAACGCGGGATCTCTCGCTCGTCCAGGCCTTCGAGGATCGCGATTGCCAGGGTACGGTTTCGTTCTGCTAGATGATGCTGCAGCTTCGCACCGTAGGCCGCCGTCGCCAGGCGCGGGGAACTGACGTAGCCGGGCCAATTCGCAGTTCGGGCTATTTTGAATAGCTGTGCGGGATCGTTCGCCGCAAGCGGCATTAAAGCTTGATAGCCCCGGTCTACCAAGTCGGGGCGCAAGAATAATAATCGGCTCGTTTCATCAAACCCGGCGTGGTCGTCCATAACGCCTATCTCCCGCTTCTCCATTTCAGAAAGGCCGAGGTTAACATTGGTCAGTTTCAACTTTGACAACTGTTCCGGGGTTGGTTCCAGCCCGTGAAGATTGACCATTGATCCGCCATACGAATCTCGAAAATAATCGCCGGCCTGGTCAAGGATCAAATTGTGGTGAGGACTACCGTGTCCGTGCATTATAAAGATCCGGCGAAACCCTTGCTCGCCGAGCTCGGTGGCGAGGTCCATGAAGATGGCCCGCAAAGTATTTCGTCGGATCGAATAGGTTCCGGGGAAGACCACCTTTCCGCCGATCTCGTTGCCGCCAGCATGGCCGAGAGGGATGATCGGAAACACGAGCACCGTCCACCCTGGCCGGGATGCGATAGCCCCTGCCAGCTTTTGCGTCAGCCACTCGTTCGAGTAACCGTCCGTGAACGACGGAAGATGCGGCCCGTGTTCCTCGAGCATTCCGCCCGGGAGAATTACTAAAGTTTTTCGTTTGTCGAGTGCACGTATCTGCTCCACATTCATCTCGGCGACGCGGTAGATCTGAGCCTGGCTCACGCTGCATGAAAATAAGAAAATGGCCGTGATGATCATTAATTTCTTCACGTTCAGAGATCGTATAAAGGTCAAAAGAAGAAATGGCTTCGGCATATTATTTTTTTGATTGCGTAAATCTACAGGCGGCCGGTGGATTTCACCGGCCGCATTCGGGGTTGCATGACGTTAAGGTAAGGGCTCGGAAACGATGCGTGTCGCCGTAGCGGTCCCCGTTCCAGTAGCGACTAGAGTGCCGTCAGCCAGATAGATCCTGACAACGAATGGGCCGCTCCACGTGTCGCCCGATTCGCTAAGGATGACGGTCTGCTGCATTTTCGCGTATCCGGTCGGGGTTGAGCTCGGCGGATCGTAAAAAAGCTGGCGAAAAGTCACCGAGTATTTTCGCGAGCTTTTGCCTCCGATCCGCTCCCAGACACCGTATTGCGGACTGCCAACGGCGCTGTCTCCGTCACCGCTTCCGGTGAATCCGCCATCAGCCGTGAAGTTCATCAAAACCCGGAACGGCGCCGGGACGCCACCATCGCTAGTCACTACACCCTCCCAGCTGCCGGCCGGGCTCGTCCACGCGGGAGCGTTGCTTGATTGGGCTAATGCCGTCATCGAGGTTGTTGCTACGATGAATATTGCGATAAAGATCTTTGTTCTAATCATTGTTTCTCTCCTTGTTTTTGGTATCGTCGCCTGTCTTTGGCGAGTTGAGTTTGCTATCGAGGACTCGATTTTTCTCGGTCCTACTTCCGCAATGTGTTAACTTTGTTCGAAAAGCCGCCGATCGTCTGTGAGCGATGTCCTGCTTTGTCTGGACTGTACTTTGGGAGCTTTTATGAAGTCCTCTGGAAATCCTCGGTTATTTCTAGGAAAGTTCTAGGAACGTAAACTTCAGCTTTTATGGGGGAGAATCAAACATTTCTATTTGAGTTTGGGGAGTTTACTCTCGATCCCACGGAGCGTCGGCTGATGCGCGGCGGTAAGGTCGTGCCCTTGACCCCCAAGGCTTTGGAACTGCTGTGTGTTCTCGTCGAGGGAAGTGGCCACCTTTTGGAAAAGACTTACCTGATGGAAAGGCTATGGACGGATGCATTCGTTGAAGAAGGTAACCTCGCCGATAACATTTCGAAGATCCGGCTGGCGATCGGAGACAGCCGTAAAGAGCCCACGTTTATCGAAACCGTTTCGGGCCGGGGCTATCGTTTTATCGCAAAGGTTAAAAGGACAGAAGCTACAACAGCCAGATCCGAAGAAACGACGCCATCAGATCGGAGAATCCTGGAAAGCAGCGAAAGAACCCCGGTTGATATATCCGACGAAGCGGCATTGAAAACCCGTGCAAAGAGGAACCCGGCATTTTTTCAGGCGTCCGCCGCTGATTTCATGTCAGCCCGCGATCCTCGGGTCGTTAAGACCCCGAAGCTTTCCACCCGGCGACCGGCGGGCTCACCGACCCGTGCCGGTATTTCGACGCTGATGCCCCTCGGTCGTACGTTCGTTTTAAGTCTTTGTGTGGTTGCTCTGTCGGTCGGTCTTTTCTTCTATTTATGGAGCGCCGGAAAGAATGCTCCATTGACCAACTCAGGACGGTCGATTGCGGTGCTTCCATTCAAGCCGTTGGTCGCGAGCGACCGAGACGAGGCTCTTGAATTAGGAATGAGCGATACGTTGATCTTGGGGCTAAGCCGTTTGCGGCAGATCACCGTACGGCCCATAAGCTCGGTACGGCGGTATACGGATCTCGAGCAGGATGCCCTCGCGGCCGGACGTGATTTGGGCGTGGAGACCGTTCTCGACGGAAACATTCAACGAACAGGTGAACGCATCAGGATATCGGTACGTCTGGTGCGGGTAGCGGACGGCAACACCCTATGGACGGAAACCTTTGATGAGAAATTTACAGACATTTTTGAGATTCAGGATTCGATCTCGGAGAAAATAATCGGCGCACTGGCGGTGCGGCTGACGGGTGATGAGCATACCGACCTGGCTAAAAAATATACTACCAATACGGCCGCATATCAGCTTTATATCAAAGGGCGATTCTATTGGAGCAAGTTATCGCCGGACGATCTGCTGAAGAGCGTCGATTTTTACCAGCAGGCGATCGAGTTAGATCCAAACTACGCTCTCGCATACGCCGGTTTGGCGGATTCTTATAACCTGCTCGGCAGTTATGGGGTTTGGCCCCTGAATGAATCGCATCCAAAGGCAAGGGCCGCGGCCGAAAAGGCCCTTGAGCTCGACAGCGAACTTGCTGAAGCCCATGTATCGCTGGCGGCGGTGATCGCAGATTATTACTGGGATTGGACCGAAGCTGAAGAGCATTTCAAGCGCGGCATCGAACTAAATCCAAATTATCCGGTTGCCCGGAACTGGTATTCGCAGCACCTTGCCAGGATGGGAAGGCTGGACGAATCAGTAGAAGAAGCGAAGCGTGCACAAGAACTCGAACCGCTTTCCCCGAGCGCTAATTCACACGTCGGACTGGCCCTCTATCGTGCCCGCCGTTATGACGAGGCTGTTGCGGAGCTGCATAAAGCATTGGAATTCGATCCAAAAGCAATGGACGCTCACATTTTTCTAGGTTTTGTATACGTCCAGCAGCAAAAAGGTGCCGAAGCGATCGCGGCATTTAAATCAGCAGTCGAGATTTCAAACCGCAATCCCAGTATGATGGCTCTCCTCGCGTATGGCTATGCGAAAGCCGGAGATAGGGACAAGGCATATGTCATCTTAAGAGAACTTGGTACGGACGCAAATAAGCGACCCCTTTTGCTTTTGGAGACCGCGATGATCTATATCGCTCTGGACGAACATAACCTTGCATTTGAATGGCTCGAAAAAGCTTTCGCTGAAAGGGCGTGGCAAATGGGATTTCTCAGCGTCGAGCCTATCTTCGATCCCTTGCGTTCGGACCCGCGATTTGGGGACCTCGTCCGGCGGGCGAATCTTAGTCCATAACCGTTTCATCTTTTTGTCACGAGTTCTTCACACAACGAAGGCCCCAACTCAAGATAGAAAAAGAGGCCGTCGATCAGGACAGCCTCAAGTTCGTGTAGTTCAAATTTGTAGAACTAGATCGTATCGTTCGTTTTTACAACAGGTCTTTGACGACGCTGCTCGCGATTCTGGCGAAACTCTTCACGCTTCTGCTTCATTTCGTTCTTTCGCTGTTCGATCTGGGCTTTCTGCTCAGGGGTCAGGACGGCCTGGATCTGGGCGTGAACGTTCTGCATGCGGGCCTTTGCGGCTTCGCGGGTGGCAGTCAACTGAGCATCCTGCTCGGGTGTGATCGTACCGTCACGCTTTGCTTTGACGAGTGTTCGCATCGCTTCGCGGTTGTTGTCGACCGGTTTGTTTGCCTCACGGATCGCTTTGATCTGCTCTTTCTGGACATCTGTGAGTTCGATGCCGCGGAGTCCGCCCATTCGGCCGGCCCGCATTCCCATCATTCCGCCGCGTTTCCCGAAATGGCCTTTTCCGCCCATCCTCTTACCTTCGCCCTTCATGCGTTTTTCCGCTTTCTTTTCAGGAGCGGTCGTTGCTGAGCTGTCTTGAGCGATGGTGAATGTGGCAAAAGCAGCAGTTGCCGCCGCAGCCGTAAAAATAGTAAAGAATCTGGATTTTAATGACATTTTTGTACCTCTTGTTTTTATTTAAGCTTTCGCTTTACGCCTCTTATGACGTACCTCATCGCCAATTGGTTGAACAAATTCGTGGCCGTGTGTGTAAAGAAATGTCAGACATTACCACTCGCATTAGCCGCCTGCCATTTAACATTTGCGTCGGCGCAAGCTAAAATGCGACATTTGATAGTCGTAATTCTTTTTTAATAAATGAGATTTTTATCAGAGATAAATTCGCCCGCTGACCTTCGAAGGCTAAAGGTCGAGGACCTGCAGGAGGTCGCTGACGAAGTCAGGCAATTCATTATCGACACGTGTTCGCGCGTGGGGGGCCATACGGGTGCCAGCCTCGGTGCCGTCGAACTCGCCGTCGCAATGCATTATGTGTTCGATACGCCGGACGACAGGATCGTATGGGACGTCGGCCACCAGGCTTACGCACATAAGATATTGACGGGACGACGAGACCAGCTTCATACGATCAAGCAGCCGGGCGGACTTTCGGGATTCCTCCGTCGCGACGAATCTGAATACGATACATTCGGTGCCGGCCACGCCTCAACGTCGCTTTCGGCCGCGCTCGGGATGGCGGTAGCACGCGATAGCAAGAAAGAAGATTTTCACGTTTGTGCGATGATCGGCGATTCGAGCCTCGCGGGCGGGATGGCTATGGAGGCGATTAACCATGCCGGACATTTGAAATCACGCCTGATCGTTCTGCTCAACGACAACGGTATGTCTATCGCACCGGGGGTTGGCTCGATCAACGGTTATCTTAACCGAATCAAAGAAGCTCAAAGCTACCAGCACCTTAAAGAAGAGATCGGCGATGCACTTGAGAGCGTCCCCGGTATCGGCGGTTCGCTCCGCCGGGCTGCAAAATCTCTCAAGGACGCGATCGCCGCGGCGGTCCTTCCCGGAGCTCTCGTCAATGAACTTGGTTTCAAGTACATCGGATACGTCGACGGGCATAATGTCCCGATGCTCGTGCGAGCACTGGAGGAAGCCAAGAAGGTCGACGATGGACCGGTGATCGTCCATGCATTGACGACAAAAGGGAAAGGCTTTCCAAACCCCGAAAAGAACTATTACGCATATCACGCAACCGGGCCCTTTGATCCGCGCACCGGACTTCCGTACAAATCGAGCAAGGTCTCTCCCCCAACATATACCCAGGTTTTCGGCGACACGATGTGCGAGCTAATGGCCACCGACGACCGGATCGTCGCCCTCACGGCCGCAATGCCTGACGGGACCGGCGTAGATAAGGTGCTCGAGAAATTCCCCGACCGTGCCTACGATGTCGGTATCGCCGAACAGCACGCGATCACATTTTGTGCCGGTATGGCCTGTGAGGGTATGAAGCCGGTGGCGGCGATATATTCGACATTCTTACAGCGCGCATTCGACCAGGTCATCCACGATGTCTGTCTTCAGAACCTTAATGTAACGCTGGCTATGGATCGTGCCGGTATAGTCGGTGCCGACGGCCCGACCCACCACGGACTGCTTGATATTGCCTATCTTCGTGGTTATCCGAATATCGTGCTAATGGCCCCGAAGGATGAGGCGGAAATGCGCGACATGCTGCTCACGGCTATCGAACACCCTGGGCCCGCCGCTATCCGTTATCCCCGGGGGAACGGTTTTGGCGTCGATATCAGCGGCGCACCCAAAAAGATCGAGATCGGCAGGGCCGAGATCCTTCGCAATGGAGGCGATATCGCAATCATCGCCTATGGCGAAATGGTATATCCGGCTGTCGAGGCAGGCAATAAACTGGATGCCGACGGCATCCAAACCACTGTGATCAACGCCCGCTTCGTAAAGCCGCTCGACAGCGAGATGATGATTAAACTTGCCCAAACAAAGAGTTTGATCGTAACGGTCGAAGATGCGTATCTGGCGGGTGGTTTTGGGTCGGCGGTCCTCGAGCTGCTGGAAGCCAACGGCCTGGCTGATAAGGTAAAGGTCGTCAGAATGGGCGTACCTGATCATATTGTTACGCATGGCGACCCTAAAGTGTTGATGGCCGAGTACGGCCTTAATGCAGAGGGAATCGCCTCGCGTGTTATCGAGTCTATAGATACTACCGACGAAAAAAGCCTTCGAAAGAAAAGGCTCAAAGCGGTGAATTAATTTTAAAACACAATGAGTAAGCAAAAAGTTAAAGTTAAAGAAAGCAAAAGCAATTCCCCGATACTGATCATTGTCGCGGTGCTCGTCGTTGCGGCCCTTGGCGGCTGGTACTATTACAGTTCGCAAAATCCGGTTACGACAGCCAACAATAATACGGCGGCGAACACCGCGACCCAGCCCAAAACGACCACGATCCCGCCAAACGCTCCTCCGGGAGCCCAACCGCCTAACCAGGCCGGCTCGCCATCGGCGGCGGTAAGGATCGAGGAGTTTGCTGATTATCAGTGCGGTTCGTGTGCCTCAGCCAATCCGATACTTAACGAGATCAAATCGATGTACGGTTCGCGGATCCATTTTGTATTCCGCAACTTCCCGCTCAATATACCTGCCCACACCAAGGCATATGACGCTGCGGTTGCGGCTGAGGCCGCGGGTATGCAGGGCAAATTCTGGGACATGCAGAACCTTTTGTTCACTAATCAGCGAAACTGGACCGCCGCCGATACGCATAAGCAGATGTGGAAGGATTATGCCCAGCGGATCGGGCTCGATGTACCCAAATGGGAAACAGACATGCTGGGGATCGCCGCCAAGGGCCGTGTGGACGAGGACGTCAAACGCGGTAAGGCGATCGGTGTAAATTCAACACCCTCGGTTTTTATCAACGGGACACTTCTGCCCTATACAGAAATGAATGTTCAGGCTCTAAAAACCATCATCGACGTTGAACTGCAAAAAGCGACTCAGCCTGCGGCTCAGCAGCCGGCTCCAGCAAACGCCGGCCAGTGAACGATACCGACGATACAGAAGACCTCCCAGGTTCGAACCTGAACTGGTTTGCGATCGCCGCTTCGATCGCGGCGTTGATAGGTCTGGCCGATTCGATCTATTTGACGGTCCATCACTTTACGGCTCAACCGGTTCCGTGCAGTCTGATCGAAGGCTGTGAGCAGGTTTTGACAAGCTCATATGCGGAGGTCGGAGGCGTACCGCTTGCGGCTTTCGGAGCCGCAGCTTATTTTGCGGCATTCTCTCTGGCCGTGTTGACCGCATATGGAGACGAGCGGATGTGGCGATTATTTGGCGTTCAGGTAACGCTGATGACCATCTTCTCGGCATGGCTGGTTTATGTCCAGGCCGCGATAATCGGGGCATTCTGTCAGTTCTGCCTGATATCGGCTGCGACCACGTTAGCCCTGTTCCTGATATTTCTGGCATCACGATTCCTGCATAGAATTGCCGCGCACGATATGCATTCTGAATCCATTGCCGACTGATCATCGAAATATGGAGTGGAGGCTGCTTGGCGAAAGACAAAACTATTGGCATCGCGGGTTTTAATAGGTAAACTTAGAAATATTTTCCATTCCGCGAACAACAATTAGTGGATCAAGCCATATTACAACGCGTCGCTAACGGTGACGGAAATGCTGTCGAGGACTGTCTGAATAAGTACGGCGGCCTGGTGTGGTCGCTTGCCCGGAGAATGCTTCGAAACTCTGAGGACGCCGAGGACGCTGTGCAGGAAATCTTCGTGGATATCTGGAAAAATGCCGAACGGTTTGACGAGTCAAAATCGTCCGAGACCACGTTTATAGCAATGATCGCCCGACGGCGGCTGATCGATAGGATCCGATATTCTACACGCCGAATCTCGGCCGATTCTCTCGACGACGTGCTGCTCGAACCATTTACTCGTGCCGATAAGGACCTTCAGACAAATATCGAGGCCGAACAGGCTGCCGAAGCTATGCGAAATCTCAGGCCCGAACAGCAGCAGGTCCTGAGGCTCTCAATCATTCAGGGTATGTCGCATCAGGAGATATCAGAGGCAACAGGCATGCCTCTCGGGACCGTCAAAACACATGCCCGGCGGGGAATTTTGCAGGTCAGGGAATACCTCGGCCTGGGCGGAAATCACTTATCACAGGAGGTAACGGTATGAGCGAAGAACAGAAAGACCAATTCTTCGACCTCCTGACCGCAAAGGCCGTTTACGGCCTCGATGAGGAAGGGCAGCGGCAGCTGGACGAATTTGATAAAGAGGCGGCTGAGTTAGAATTTCGCTCGCTCGAAAAAACCGCCGCCGCTATCAGCATGATCGGGCTCGATTCAAGTGAGCCGATGCCGTCGCACCTATTTGCGAGAATCGCTGACGACGCGGAAAAACATCTGACAGCTCCGCCGGCTGAGGCAGCTTCACCTTGGCCGCCGCCAGAAAAAGTCAGTGAGTCCGACGCTGCAGACGACAGGACCGGCAGCCCATGGTTTGCATGGCTCGGATGGGCCGCTGCGGCAGCCGCATCGATCGCTCTTGTTCTGAATATATGGGTCTTCCGGCCGGAATCGCCCGAGGTCGCACGTGTGCAGCCGCCGCCCGTTGAAACACCTAAAGTACTGACGCCGATCGAACTTAGAGAAGAAATGCTTGGTTCCGGTGCAGCCATCGTACGGGCCGAGTGGGCCGCCGGTAACGTAAAGGACATTAAAGATATTTCAGGTGATGTCGTCTGGAGTGATGAGAAACAGGCAGGATATATGCGGTTTCGCGGGCTGCCGGTTAATGATGCGGGACAGGAAACTTACCAGCTATGGATCTTCGACAAAACGCAGGATAAATCCACGCCTATCGACGGAGGCACGTTCGACGTGTCGATGGATGGCGAAGTTATCATTCCGATCAACGCAAAATTAAAGGCTCAGGCTCCCGAAATGTTCGCGATCACCATTGAAAAACCAGGCGGTGTTGTCGTATCAAGTCGCGAAAAGATCGCTGCTCTAGCCAAAGTTGTAACCACGCCGAGTTAGATCGCGTATAATAATAAAACGCATCGAATGGTTAGAAGTGCTTTCCAATGGTCAGCACCTCTGACCCTATTACCGTTTATTACCCAGATAGATCAGGAGTATTTAAAGAATGAGAAGTATAAAGATCGTAACCGTTTTTCTCGCGTTGCTGTTATTTATGCCCGCGACAGGCCTCTCGCAAAGAGGCGACAAACTGCCCCCAATCGGCGTAAAGGACTATACCTTAAAAAATGGCCTCAGGGTGCTGCTCCACAAGGACAAGTCGACGCCGATAGTTTCTGTCGGCGTTTGGTATCACGTCGGTGCCAAGAATGAGGTCGAGGGGCGAACCGGATTTGCCCATCTTTTCGAACACATGATGTTTCAGGGTTCGAAAAATTACGACGCCGATTATTTTTTCCCGCTTCAGGAAGCCGGTGCAAACATCAACGGCACGACCAATCAGGACCGCACATGGTATTTCGAAACGGTCCCATCTAATTTTCTCGAGCTGGCGTTATTCATGGAGGCCGATCGCCTCGGCAATTTGCTGCCCGCGATGACGCAGGAAAAGCTGGATAACCAGAAGGACGTCGTTAAGAACGAGCGCCGCCAGCGTGTCGACAATCAGCCGTACGGAACCGCGTTTGAAAAGATCGGTGAGCTGATGTATCCGAAACCGCACCCGTACAACTGGACGACCATCGGCTCGCTCGACGATCTGCAGGCGGCCTCGATGGAGGACGTCCAATCATTCTTTCGCCAGTACTATGTGCCGAACAACACGGTCCTGGTGCTCTCCGGTGCCTTTGATGAAAAGCAGGCCCGCGGCTGGATCGAAAAATACTTTGGCCCGATCCCCAAGGGCAACGCTATCACCCGGCCCAACCCCGCACAGCCGAAACTTGAAAAAGAGATCAGGACGACTGTCGAAGATTCAGTTCCACTTGCCCGCCGCTACATGGTTTGGCATGGTGTGAGAGCATATTCGCCGGACGAACCGGCCCTCGACTTTTTGAGCTCGATACTTTCGAGCGGCAGAACGTCGCGGCTTCAAAGCAATTTGCTATACAACAAGGAATTGGTTCAGAACATCGGTGCCTTCAGTGGTACCAATGAGATCGCGGGGCTGTTCCAGATCCAGGCGACCGCCCGTCCGGGCAAATCTCTCGACGATATCGAAAAGGAGATCAATGCTGAACTTGAAAGGATAAAGCGTGAACCGCCGACAGCCGAAGAGATGACGCGAACGCTCAACTCGATCGAATCGCAATCTATCTTTGGCCTTCAAACGGTATTAGGCAAGGCGAACCAACTCGCAACTTTCGCCGGCTATCTCGGCAAACCGAACTGGTTCCAAAAGGATCTTGACCGGTATAAGAAGGTCACTGCTGCTGACGTTTCGCGCGTCGCAAATCAGTATCTGACGGACAACAGGCTCGTGATGACCTATGTGCCACGCACCGGGGCTGCCCCGCGGGCACCGCGCGAAGAGGCCACCGAGCCTGCAGCGGCCGCTGATAAGAAACAGAAAGAAGCTAACGAGGCCCGTCGTGCTCAGCAGGCTGCTGCCCTGCCGAAACCGGGCCCGGACCCCAAGCTTTCCTTGCCGGCGATAGAAAAGACCCAGCTCTCGAACGGGATGGATGTATGGATGGTCCGCCACGGCGAACTGCCGATCGTTTCGATGAATATGGTATTTAAGACGGGCACCGCCAACGAGCCCGACGATAGATTCGGTGTTGCGGGGATGACGTCGTCGCTTCTGACAACCGGGACAAAGACACGTTCGGCCGAGGACCTCGCTAACCAGTTGCGGGCGATAGGAGTGAACAATATCGGCTCGAGTTCTGGCTGGGATTCGACCAACGTTTCGATCCAGTCGCTTTCCAAGCACCTTGACCGCGCTTTGGAGCTTTACTCGGATGTTGTCCAGAACCCCGCATTCCCCGCCAACGAATTTGAAAGCCTGCGGGCTCGGTCCCTGGTCGGACTGAGGCAGTTGCGTTCGAACCCGAATGCCATCAGCAATATCGTATATAACCGCGTATTGTTCGGCGATCACCCATACGGACGCAGCAGCAGCGAAGCGACCCTCAAGGCGGTTACTCGCGACGACCTCGTCCGTTATTACGAGTCGACGTACCGTCCGAATAACGCGACGCTCATAGTTGTAGGCGATTTTGACAAAGCTGCGTTAAGGAAAAAACTCGAAAGGGCGTTTGCAGATTGGAAACCGGCCGATATTTCGCTGAAGTCACTGCCGGCGACCAAGCCGCTTGAAAAATCGGCGATCTATCTGGTCGACCGCCCCAATTCGGCACAGTCGGTGGTGTCTATCGGTCATATTGGCCTCGACCGCATGCACCCGGATTACTTCCCTGTAACGATCATGAATTCGATCCTCGGCGGCGGCTTTACGTCACGGATAAACATGAATCTTCGTGAAGACAAAGGTTACACATACGGAGCCCGCAGCGGATTTACCTTCCGGCGCGGAGCCGGGCCGTTCTCGGCTGGTGGTGACATTCGAACCGCTGATACCAAGGCGTCAATCGTCGAGTTTATGAGAGAACTCAACGATATCCGGAGCGGCCGCCCTGTCACGCAGGCTGAGCTGGATTATAACAAGCAGAGCGTCATCCGCCGGTATCCTTCGGGATTCGAAACAGTCGGCGCGATCTCGAATCAGCTTGCCAATCTGCTCACCTATAACCTTCCCGATTCGTACTTTAACGATTACATCGGCAGGATCAATGCGGTCACGCTTGACGATGTAAATCGCGTCGCCAAACAATATCTCGATCCGTCTAAGATGGCGATCGTTATTGTCGGCGATCGTGCTGTCGTCGAGGCTGGGCTTAAGGAACTCGGGTATCCGCTGTACCTCTTAGATACAGAGGGAAATCCTGTAACGGCTGCCGCCGCGGCGCCGGGCACCAAATAAAGGTCTCGCGATCGTTTATTCTTGAAGGCTGGGTGCTAGAGGCCCGGCCTTTTTTTGTGGTCTAATCATCTTCGGGGAAAAGGGGAAATGAATGGCAGATTCGCAACCGTTGTTCGATGTAAGTAAAGCCCGACAGGCGATCGAGAAAGGCAGGCGTGCAAAATGGTGGCGCCGCCGCGGCTCGATGAAGAGCGGTTTTCATTATGTCGATGCCGACGGAAACAAGATAACCGACGAAACCCACCTTGAAAGGATCAAGGCATTGGTGATCCCCCCGGCGTGGAAATATGTCCGCATCTCGCCCACGCATGGCAGCCGCCTGCAAGCAGTCGGGATGGACACCAATGGCCGCGTCCAGTACCTTTATCATGCGAAATTCGCGGCACGCCAGCAGGCGAAAAAATTCTCGCGGATCGTCGAGTTTGGCCAGCACCTCCCCAAGCTGAGGCAGGTGACCAATGAGCACATAATGCTCGACGGATTTCCCCGCGAAAAGGTGCTCGCCGTTATGACGCGGCTGATCAATTCGCTTTATTTCCGCGTCGGGACCGAGAAAAGCGCCAAACATTACCGCACATACGGCATAACCACGCTTCAAAACAAACACCTCACCATCGGAAAAAAGGGCGAGCTGATCTTCGATTTCGTCGGCAAGAGCCATGTCAAACACCGCAAGGTGTTGGTCGACGAAGAGCTTGCCGCCGTGATGGCTGAGATAAAATCGTTGGGGCGGGCACGCAAACTATTTAACTATCTCAATGGCGACGGCAAACCCCGCCCGGTCAGGCCCGAGGAGCTAAATCAGTACCTAAAGGAAGCTACCGATCCGGCATTCTCGGTTAAAGACCTGCGAACGTGGGCCGGGACGCTGCTCGCGTCTATCCAGCTTGCCGAGCTCGGAGCCTGCGATGACGAAAAGCTGATGAAGACAAATATAGTCGCCGCGATTAAAAAGGTGGCAGAGGACCTCGGTAATACGCCGGCCGTCTGCCGCAGCTCTTACATCCACCCGCGCGTTCTAAAAGCCTATGAAAAAGGTAAAACACTCGAGCACTTCACCCCAAAGAAAAAACGTATACGCAAGATCCAGCCTGAGCTTGATGAGGATGAGAAAGCCCTGCTCAAACTATTGACGGAAACGAACGGAGGCGGAAAGCAAACGGCATAATTAACAACTGGCGGCGGGCGTTGTATATTAATAGCATCAATCAAAATATCGAGTATTTTTTGTAGGAGAATCTTTTAATGTCTATCGGTTATAACAGGATCCAGGAGCTTTTGGGCGACGAGGCCGACACACTTTTAAGCCATGTGTCGAATACCATTCCGAAAGGAGATCTAAGCCTTCCGGGCAGCGATTTTGTCGACCGTGTGTGGATGAATTCTGACCGCACGCCCGCGACACTTCGCAGTCTGCAGACGCTATATAGCAACGGCCGGTTGAGCGGCACCGGCTACCTTTCCATCCTGCCGGTGGATCAAGGCATCGAGCATTCTGCGGGAGCGAGTTTTGCGCCGAATCCACAGTATTTTGACCCCGATAATATCGTCAAGCTCGCTATCGAGGGCGGCTGCAACGCTGTGGCATCAACCTATGGCGTTCTCGGAATGGTGGCCCGCAAATACGCCCACAAGATCCCGTTTATCGTCAAGATCAACCATAATGAGCTCTTGACCTATCCAAACGCATTTGACCAGGTCATGTTCGGCTCGATCGAAGAGGCCCGAAATATGGGTGCTGTAGCCGTGGGTGCGACGATCTATTTCGGATCGGACAACGCGACGCGACAGCTCACAGAGGTAGCTGAGGCGTTTTCCTACGCACATGAGCTTGGCATGGCAACCATTCTGTGGTGCTACCTGCGAAACTCGAAGTTCAAAACTGCCGACGGCGATATGCATACTGCCGCCGACCTTACCGGCCAGGCCAATCACCTTGGCGTAACGATCCAGGCCGACATCATCAAGCAGAAACTGCCCGAGCGTAACGGCGGCTACAACTCGCTCAATATCGAGAGCAGCTATGGCAAGACCAATAAGCTCGTTTATGAAAAGCTGACATCCGACAACCCGATCGACCTCGTTCGATACCAGGTGGCGAATTGCTACATGGGCCGCTGTGGACTGATCAATTCGGGCGGCGAGTCAAAGGGCGAGAGCGATCTGGCAGACGCGGTCCGCACCGCGGTGGTCAACAAACGCGGCGGCGGCACGGGCCTGATCTCGGGCCGAAAAGCATTTCAACGCCCAATGTCCGAGGGCGTCGAGCTTCTCAACGCGATCCAGGATGTTTACCTGGAACGCAAGATAACGGTGGCCTAAAGCCCCGTCGACGAGAAACAATGATGGCGAGAATGATTACAACCGGTTTGGCGGTCATCGCTCTCGCAATTGCTGCGTTCTCGCAGGACCCGTGGGTCCGTCATGAATCGCCCGACGGCGGATTTTCTGTGCTGATACCGGACGAGAGAATGACGAGGGGCTCGCGAAGGGTCGAGGGCGACGGCGGGGGGGCCGCCACGCTGAATTCCTTCGCCGTAAATAACGGCTTAACCCGCTATATCGCCACTTACTACGACGTTGACCGGTCGATGAATTTCTCCCTCAAGCGTGCCCGTGACGGCATCGTGCGTAAGCTGAACGGTAAGATCGCCTCGGAAACTTCCGCCCAGATCCTCGGCATTCCTACTCGGACATTCCGGGTCCACACCACGGCGAATGGCCACGAGTTGACCGTGAACGCCCGCATCTTCTTTACCGGCAGCCGCGTATTCCTGCTACAGGTCATCTTCCCGCGCGCGTACGAAAACACCCCGGCCGAGGACCGCGTCCGCTGGTACTTCAATTCTTTCACAATAAAAAACGGCGCCGGCCGAAAGGCAGGGCTCGCAAATGATACCCTATTTCTTCGAATAGCTGTTATGAACGATCTCGATCCACAGAGGGGTCTTGATAAATCCGCTGCCAGCCGCAGTGAATTTCTCTGGCAAGCCAGTTGTTTTTATCTCCTCTAGTGAACGGCCCGCCTTCATCGCGTCCTGGATAAAGGTTGTACTCTCGACCAGCATTTGGTGATATGCCTTAAGGTCGTCCATCGTCGCGAGGGGGCCGTGGCCGGGGATCAGCTTTGCATCGGCCGGAAATTTCGCGATCATCGCCGCGATATTATTAATCAGCCCCTGTACATTGCCGCCGCTTGCCAGATCGACGAACGGGAACCGTCCTACAAAGAAATGATCGCCAAAATGCACGACATTGGCATTAACAAAATGCACGACCGTGTCGCCGTCGGTGTGCCCGGTCGGATAATGCAGCAGCCTGATCTCTTCGCCGTTGAGGTGGAGCGTCAAGCCCTCGTTATAGGTCACGATCGGCAGCGCGTGGGACACAAACGGCGCCATCTTCTGACCGAAAACCATCGGCGGGTCCATCATCCGACGCCGCACATTGTGATGAGCGATGATCGTCGAACCGCCCTTGCCGAAAAAATCGTTACCCTCAGTGTGGTCGCTATGCCAGTGTGTGTTGAGTATAAATCGCGGGCTCGGCGATCCAAGTTCTTTGAGCGCGTCACGCAGCTTCTCGCTCACCACCCTGTAATCGTCATCGACGATCAATATCCCATCCGGCCCATTGATCGCCCCGATATTCCCGCCCCGGCCCTGCAGCATATACACATTGCCACTGACCTTCGTCGTTCTGACCGTCACATCCTGCTTATTAGCAAAATGGCTGTTGTCACCATGAGCAAACCCCACCGTTGCCGACAGACACCCGATCATCAGTGCAGAAAGAAACTTGCGCATTCTTTTTATCTCCTCAGCTTTAGAACTTTCTAAGGATTTTAGCAGATTTGGAATCGAGTGGTAATTCGAACGAAGCTGGGCGACCTTATCGTCTTGTAAACGCACCGTGATCTTAAAGTATCAGACCCGATCGTGGAAGTCGGAATTATCAAAAAATTGGCCGCTTTAATTCTTTGCTGAGCCCGGCGTGGTCGAGCTTTCCGTTATTCCGTTTCAGGTGGTCGAGAAAGATCAGCGAGCAATGTATGCGCCGGTCAACGTCCTTGAACTTGCCGATGAAATATAACATCGACCGCTGTTTACCCGGCGTGAGTGCGTGGAAGAGCCGCTCGCCCTCCGTGTCCTGATTTAGTACCTCCTGAAGCTCAGCAGGCATCGGCATTCCGTATTTGCTCTCGTCCTTGACGATCTCGACCGCGACGGCGTCGCCAGCCTCGATACCCAGCCTCGTCCTGATGCCTTTGTTAACCATGAGGAAAAACGAACCGTCGTACGGCATAAGGGCACAGGGAAAGGTTTCTTTGCTATTCAAGGTGCACATCACTCGCCGGCTGCCCTTTTCAAACTTAAGACTGTCAGCGATCTTTTTTTCCACGCCGATAAAATGCCACCCTGATTCGGGCGAGAATTTGTCGAGCTTTGCTTCAAATTTGATCTTTTTCGCTAGAGCGCTCATATTCTCCGATTCTAACCGTGATTTGATAGAATAATGCCAATGGATATGCCCATTCAACCTGTCCTGGACCGGGCCGTCGCCGGCGAACGCCTGACGGCGGACGACTGCACATTACTGCTCGAATCAAACGATTTTGTACGTATCGGCCTTGCGGCTGACGAGATCCGCCAGCGAAAGAATCCAGGCGATGTTGTTACCTATATCATCGACCGAAATATTAATTATACAAACGTCTGTAATGTCGTTTGTACTTTCTGTGCGTTTTATCGTCGTCCCGGAAAGCCCGATACGTACGTCCATTCGATCGACGAGATCGAGAAACGCATCGATGAGACGATAGAACTCGGCGGCACCGGCGTACTGATGCAGGGTGGCCTGCACCCGGATTTCAATATCGAGTGGTACGAAGACCTGCTTCGCACGCTGCATGCGAAATATCCGGCGTTCCAGCTCCACTGCTTTTCACCGCCTGAGATACATAACATCTCGCTGATCTCAAAGCTCGATTACATCACCATTATGCAGCGGCTCAAAGATGCGGGCCTCAACTCAATGCCCGGCGGCGGCGGCGAGATACTCGACGACGAGGTACGTGCGAGAGTCTCGACCAAATGCAACACGCAGGAATGGCTCGACGTAATGCGTGCTGTCCACAAGGTCGGCCTGATCTCGACCGCGACGATGATGTTTGGGATTGGTGATAAGGTCGAACACCGCGTCCGCCATCTCGAACGAATTCGGCAGGTTCAGGACGAAGCCCTTGCGAATAAGGCGGTGGATCCGAAATACGGCGAGTTCACCGCTTTCATCCCGTGGACATTCCAACGAGAGAACACCGCCCTGGGCCGTAAGATCACCGAGGAACCGACCGGTATCGATTATTTGAAGATGCTGTCTGTCTCGCGTCTGTTCCTCGACAACGTCCAGCACATCCAGGCCTCATGGCTGACGCAGGGCCTAAAACTCGGCCAGACTGCATTACGCTTTGGTGCCGACGATATGGGTTCCATAATGATCGAAGAAAACGTAGTCTCCGCCGCAGGCGCCGACAACGAAGCTAATGAACGAGACCTCCGCTACCAGATCCGCGAAGCCGGCTTCACACCCCAACAAAGGGACATTCTTTATAACTACATTCATCGTAATGGCGTGGATGATCTCGATCAGAAGAAGTCGATGTCTTTGAAGAAGCTGAGTGTTGCGTTTGCGGATTAGAATTGTCGTAAAAAGCGTCTAAAACCCCTCATATGAACAACATATCCAGAACGCTGAAATTGCTATTGTGATCCTTGAGCGAGATCGGTCGCCCGACATTAGGGCATAAGTCCACGATGTTTATAGGAAAACTTCATGACGCTTGCGGGATAGGACTTATCGGGACAGTGAGGATCTGCAAAAACTATGGCGCCAAAGATAATAGCTGCGATCGTGACAATGGGCGTAAACCTCGCCGCGGGTATTGTGATCTTTTTCGGGATACTCGTCGCGATGAATGGCTTCAACACCAGGCAAGCGGATTGGGGCCTCGGTGCGTTCATTGTCTTTGCCATCGTAATAGTGACCCTGATAACGGTTGGGGCAGTTTTGCTGGTTCATGTTTTATTGGGGCGAAAATTCTCGGCGATCGTATCAGCCATGATCGCGATCCCGCTCTTTTCCATTATCGGTATCGTACTTGTAATGATCGCCGGACTGACCGCGATAGTGATCGGGGAGCAGGTGCGTTAATTACTCGTATTTGGTACAGCACCCCTCGGAGCTTAGTTAAACTACCACCATCGTGCCGACCATTATCCTCGAATCATTTATAGCCGCTCCTGCCGAGACCTGCTTTGATCTAATGCGCGATATTCGGCTTCATACTGAAACCACAGTCGAGACCGATGAAAGGGCCGTTGCCGGCGTGACCGATGGCATGATCGGCTTGGGACAAACCGTGACGTTTGAAGGAACGCATTTTGGAATGCGGCAGCGGCTGACGGTGAAGGTGGTCAAATTTGAACGCCCCCACCTCTTCGTCGATGAGATGATCGAGGGCCGGTTTCGATCCTTCAAACACATCCACGAATTTGCCGAGCGTGAGCGCGGAACGCTTATGATCGATATTGTCGAGTGGACATCGCCCTTCGGAATTCTCGGCAGAATCGTCGATAAGCTACTGCTCGAACGTCATCTTCGCGACCTCGTCACCAACCGCAATGCCCGCCTCAAACAGATCGCCGAGCAGCGGCTGGCATAGCTTCTCACCGTTCAAAGCTAACTTTTACCCAACTATTACACTGAGACTGGCTCCGACCTGTTACCCTGAAAGGGTCTTATTTCGTTTGATTTACAGAGTCCCAATGCGCAATGTCCTCGAATTCGAAAAGCCCCCTACACGAGTAAACTGGAAAAACGTCGCGATCGTGACGACATTTCACCTGGCGACAATTCCCATATTTTTCTCTTTGAGCTGGCAAAACTTCGCTGTGTTGTTGATCGGCAACTGGATCGTAGGAAGCCTCGGTGTAGGCCTCGGCTGGCACCGTTTACTGACGCATCGCAGCTTTAAGGCTCCGAAATGGCTCGAGTATTTTCTTACTATCCTTGGAACGATGTCGGTACAGGACCCGCCCGACAAATGGGTGGCGACACACCGCATTCATCATAAATACGTCGATACCGACAAAGACCCACACTCGGCCCGATCGGGTTTTTGGTGGCCGCAGATCGGCTGGGTGCTCTGGGGCACGGCGCAGGACCATGATGCCGTGACAATGAACAAATACGTGCCTGATCTGCTGAAAGATAAAGGGCAGGTGCTGATCTCGCGATTTTTCTACGTTCCGATCATATTATCGGCTTTGCTGTTATTTGCCGTCGGCGGATGGCAATTTGTCGTGTGGGGCGTATTCGCAAGGGTCGTTGTCGGCTGGCATACAACGTGGTTCGTAAATTCGCTCTCGCATATTTACGGCAAGCGCCCGCACGAAACCGGGGACCTCTCGACCAATAATTGGTTCGTCGCAATACTTACGTTTGGCGAGGGCTGGCACAATAACCATCACGCGTTCCCGACGTCGGCCCGTCATGGGATGAAATGGTATCAGTTCGATATGAACTGGATCGCGATCTCGTTGTTCGAAAAGCTCGGCTGGGCGAAACAGATAAAGCTTCCCGACCTCAAACCGGCTGCGGCTGAATTGAAAAGAGCCGCATAAAATATTAGTATGCCGGTGAATGACAACTGACCCGCGAAACTATAAGGAGTTCTGGGATTTCTATGTTTCCGAGCATAGCCTGCCGGCGACTCGGCTGCTGCATTTTTTCGGAACGTCCCTCGGCATTGCCCTGCTCGTATTTTTTGTTTACCGCGGCCAGTGGTATTTCTTTCCCGCATTCTTCGTGGTCGGGTACGCTTTCGCTTGGTTTGCCCATTTCGTTGTGGAAAAAAACAAACCCGCGAGCTTTCGCTTTCCTCTTTGGTCGTTTATCAGCGATTTTCGAATGATGTGGTATATGATCACGGGACGGATGAACAGTGAGGTAAGCAGGGTCATAGACGAAACAGGTCGGAGCTAATCAAAATGAAAACAGGATTTATTATTTTCGCTGCGTCAATACTGGTGGCTTTTGGTGGGCTCGCCTTGGGTGAAGGGTTGCCGACAATGCCTTCTGGTGATAGATCAGCCCCAGAAGGGAGTTTTGCTCAGAACGGACGCATATTTATTCGCACTGAGAATTATCCGCGGCCTCCCTATTCGGGTGCTACATACTATATTTATGAACGGGATGGCGACGTGATATGCACAAAACTTGAGGTCTGCAACAAATACGAAAATTGCGAGACAGTGTATAAAAAAGGAATTTTCAAAGACGAAACCGACATTGAGACCGGCGATCCCTACGGCATGACCAAACCGGTCGCTATTGCTCCGAACAAACTTCGCCGCCACGCTTGCCTGAGGAAGTTTAAGCTGATCAAATGACGCATCAGGCGTCGATCTTTTGTGAGATCAATTCTAGCGACCGATCGAATCGGTAGACGATTCCGTGATGCCCATCGTCAAATTCCTCGTGAATGTGCGGTATGCTATTGTCCCGTAGCTTTTTCGAGAGAATTCTCGCTCCTATATCCAGCGAGTATTCGTCTCTCGTTCCGGCGTCAATATAAAGGAGCTTGAGGCTTTTCAGGTTTTCCACATGCTTTTCCACAAGCCTGACGGGGTCATGTTCTAACCATCGGTCCCATACATCGACACGCAGCTCGCCTGTTTCAAGATCGAATGGCAGGTCGAAATCCGGCCCATTCGGTGAGTAGCAGGCCGACATGGCAACAATATTAAGAGCTGGAAAATCTTTCGAATCTTTGCGTTCCTCAGACCAGAATTTTCTTATAAATCCTTTCGGATCCCCTTTGATCGTTCGCATTGCCCTGGCCATGTCGTTCAAGTAGCAATATTCGAAGTAAGCGTCGCCGGCATGCGAACCCACGAGCCCAAAAATATCCGCGTGTCTCAGGCCCATGATCAGTGACCCGTACCCACCGGATGAAATGCCGATCGAAGCCCGTCCTTTGGGGGCGGCAATTGTGCGAAGATTTTCGTCAACGAAAGGAACTATTTCACGTGTTAGGTAGTCTTCGTAATTTCCGGTCGCAGTGGAGTTTATGTATTGTGATCCGCCGTAATATGTAAAACAATCAGGCAAAACCACGATCATCGGCCGCACCCTTCCTGCGGCTATGAGTATGTCCATGCGCTCGGCAATGTTGGGCCGAAGCGGCGTGTCGTTCAGATAACCTTTGCTTCGGCTGGTGAAGCCCGAAAGACAGTAAACGACAGGGTACAACTCACCGCTCGTCTCGTATGCCGGCGGTAGATACGTATAAAGCTCTCTTTCGTGAGGATCTCCCAGCGGATTTCCTCGTAATATTTTGCTGTCGATCACGTGACGAACAACCGTTCCGCGAAGTGGACTGTTACTGATCATAAAATTTCGTTTTACGTGATTATATCGTAAAATTCGTATCTATGGCTTCAGGTGACCTTGTCAATGTCGATACTCGGGTATTGAGTGCAACGCTGGAATTTCTCACGGCAATGGTCACTCCGACGCTGCTTATGTCTGCAACCGGCTCGCTGGTGCTTTCCACCTCCACCAGACTCGGCCGCGTCGTAGACCGTGTGCGCGCTCTTGAGATCCGCCTGGGCGAACTGATCTACGTCGAAAATAAGGATGACATACCGATGTATGATGAGCGGCTCGAGGTGATCATAGACCTGATCGACAAGGTCACGAGCCGTTCTCGCATTTTGCAGCACGCGATGGCCGCCTTTTATTACGGGCTCGGCTTTTTTATCCTTACCAGTGTTTCGATTGCGGTTGTCGCTCTCCTTGGCGTTTACTGGTGGCTGCCCATCCCGATAGGTATTGTAGGTATCATGTGTTTGTTTTGGGGAAGTCTGCTGATGCTGCGCGAGACCCGGATGGCCACAGCAACAGTAAATGCAGAAATGGATTTCGTGTGGGCGTTGGCTAACAAGGTCGCGCCAAGGTCGGTAATCGAGAAATACGCACCAAAGGGTCGCTTCAGTGGAATGGCGACGGCAAGGTTGAAGAAAAAGAAGGATGGACCCAAAGTATCTAACACTCTTGGCGGCGAATGAGCTTGAGAATCGCGTGGAGCAGCTCGAATCGCTCTTGAGATCCTGCACCGTCTGCCCGAAAGATTGCGGCAATGATCGTCTAAATGACGAGATCGCCGCATGCTATTCCGGGCGTCTGCCCATCGTCTCGAGCTACACCGCTCATTTTGGCGAAGAACCTTGCCTGTCCGGCACTCGGGGGGCGGGAAATATCTTTTTCGGCAACTGCAATCTCCGCTGCGTTTATTGTCAGAATTACCAGATATCCCAAACCTGGCGCGAACAAAAAAAGAATGAGGTCACCCACGAACGCCTCGCCGAGATGATGCTCGAGCTGCAGGACCACGGTTGCCATAACATCGGCTTTGTCTCGCCAACCCATTTCGCTCCGCAGATGGCCCGTGCCATCATGATCGCCGCCGAACGCGGCCTGCGGCTGCCGATCGTTTACAACACCAACGCATACGACTCTGTCCAAGTTCTCAAACTACTCGACGGCATTGTTGACATTTATCTTCCCGATCTTAAATACGCCGACGCCGATGCGGGTTTTCAGTACTCGAAAGTGCGTGATTACCCCCGATACGCCCGCGCGGCGATAAAAGAAATGCATCGCCAAATGGGCAGCGAGTTGGTATTTGACGGAACGCGGACGCCTTCGTCCGCAACACAGCCCTTACTCAAACGTGGTCTCCTCATTCGCCTGCTCGTCCTCCCCAACGACATTGCCGATCTAGCCGCGAACCTCCGCTGGATCCGCGACGAGCTCGGACCCAAAACCGCCATTTCGCTGATGGCCCAATACTACGCCACCAACAAAGCGGCAACCGACGAACGCTACATTCTCCTTTCGCGACGTATCTCGGAAGGCGAGTGGTTCGAGGCCGTGTCGCTCCTCGATGAACTGGGAATGGAAGAGGGCTTTATGCAGGAGTACGAATCGGCATCGCACTATTACCGGCCGGACTTCAATGACGCGGAAAAGCCGTTTAAGGATGTTAGGGATTTTCAGTGAGAATTAACTGACCATGCTCAAGCTTTATAAGAATATTGACGAAAAGCTCCACTATTGGGAGACTTGGGACAAGGACGAAAGTACGGGTGTCGCCCATTGGGGTATCGTAGGGGAGAAGGGAGAAAGCGAAGAGATTGGGTCTGGTTTTTTGTCGTCCTTTAGAAAGAAAATACAGAAATGTATCGACGAGAGGATCGCCGAAGGCTACCGTCCAATTGATGACGACGAGTTATTCACATTGCTGATCGAGTATGATGTCGACGGAATGGGCACTCCCGAGGACCTTGACAAGAGAAACCGATTACAAGAAAGGATGGACGAAACTCTGGGATGGACAGGGCTGGGACATTGCGACGGAGGAAGTATTGGGAGCGGGACGATGGAGGTATGCTGTTTCGTTGTCGATTTTGAAATCGCCAAGCTTGTTATCGGAAATGACCTCAAAAATACTGAGTTTGAAAACTATTCAAGAATATTTGATGAGAATGAGGAATAGATATGCAGGTAAAGGAAACGGCTCCAGATTTCACTTTGACCGACGGCGGTGGAAACGATTGGACGCTTAGGGATCACAAAGGTAAGACTGTAGTGCTGCTCTTCTACCCTGGAGATAACACGCCTGTCTGTACGGCGCAGCTTTGCTCGGTGCGTGATCACTGGTCGGAGTATCAGGCGACGGGAGCCGAGGTCGTCGGGATCTCGACCGATTCGGTCGAATCGCACAAGGGGTTTGCGGATAAAAACCAACTACCGCTCAGACTTCTTTCCGATGCTGACCGAAAGGTATCTGAAATCTACGATATGAAATCCTGGCTCCCCGGCCGTTCGGCGCGGGGCGTCGTGGTGATCGATAAACAGGGCAGGATCGCCTATCATAAGGCCCAATCGCTGAGCCTCTTTAAGCCTGCCGATGCCGAAGTGCTCGCCGCGATCAAGGCGGCTAATTAGCAACAGAGAACACTGAGAGTTTCCTTAAGTCAATGAACTAAGCTCGGTGATCTCTGTGTTCTCTGTGGTTAAATCATTGCTGTGGTAAAATCCCGATATGGCTTTATTTGGCGATAAATTTAAGTGTGCCCGATGCGGGCAAAAGGGCGAGGCGCTCGGCTATGCCCCCATCCCAACGGAATTGGGTCAGAAGATCGGCGGCGAGACGTGCAAAGGCTGTTGGGCTGAATGGCAGGAAAAGCAAAAGCAGCTCATTAACCATTTCGGCCTCGATGTCTCTAACCCCGATTCGCACCAGTTTCTCTTCGATAACATGAAGATCTTTTTCTACAACGAGGGCGTCGAGCTAGCCCAGATCGACACGACCCAGGAAGGAAAGGTCAACTGGTAACTCACCGAGCAATTCCGGAATAAGTTGTAAGTGAGAAGTGCTAAGTAATACTTATCACTTTTAACCTATCACTTATCACCTATTCCGGAGTAGTGCCGACAAATTTCAACGATACTGAATTTATGCAATACCGCAGCCCAGTCGGCTTTGGCCCGTCGTCAAAGACGTGGCCGAGGTGTGATCCGCACCGCGCACATTCCACCTCGACCCTCACCATGCCGTAGCTGCGGTCTTCATTCTCAACGACATTCTTTGCCGAAGCAGGCTCGTAAAAGCTGGGCCATCCGGTGCCTGAGTCGAATTTCGTTTTTGAACTGAACAGCTTCAGGTTGCAAGCCGCACAGTGATAGTTCCCTACCTCTTTATTACCGTCATATTCGCCCGAAAATGCCCGCTCGGTCCCATCTTCCCGGAGGATGTGATACTGCTCAGGCGTTAATATCGCTCGCCATTCCTCTTCTGTTTTCTCGATCCTGTTTCCGTCGAATTCATTGTCGACGGCTGTCGGGATGATCGCGGCCGGGGCAGGCGACGAAGCGGCAGCGATAGAGGTCTGTTCAGTCTGGTCGGTCGAAACCTCCGTCCGGCAGCCGGTCCCGACAAGTGCTGAAACCGCCAGAAGCAACAAAGCGAATACGATCTTGTGTCTCATAAGCATTAAGATGCACTTCGAAATTGCGTTCGTGCCGGATTCAGGGTAATTAAAACATCGAACCCTAATAAACTATAATCGCGGCATAATCTCGATAATGGCAAAGCAGCTCGAAAAAAAACACACGCTCGCGGTCAGATGGCTCCACTGGGTCAATTTTCCGCTGCTGGCGATGATGATCTGGAGCGGCCTTCTGATCTATTGGGCAAATCCGGTTTACGGGCTGTGGCTGGGCGGTTACGAGCTATTTCACTTCTTTCCTCAGTGGTTCTACGACGGGCTCGGTATTCCCTACCGCTTGGCAGAGGGACTGCAGATTCACTTTTTTTTCATGTGGCTGTTTGCGGCAAATGGCCTGGTTTATGTCGCTTACCTCGTTATTTCAGGCGAATGGCGGACCATACTTCCCGTTCCCAGTTCATTTAGGAGAGCGGCCCGTGTTGCCCTGCACGACGCTCGTATCGTCAAGACGCTGCCGCCGCGGGGAAAGTACAACGACGCACAGCGCATCGCCTACACAGCCGTGATCCTGATGGGAGTCGGCTCGGTGCTATCGGGCCTGGCGATTTATAAACCTCTGCAATTAGCATGGCTGACGGCCCTCTTCGGCGGTTACGAATGGGCCCGGTGGGTACATTTCTGGCTGACGATCGCCTTCGTACTCTTTTTTGCGGTGCATGTAATACAGGTAGCCATCGCCGGCTGGGGCAATTTCCGGTCGATGATCACGGGTTATGATGTTGTCGATGCCGATGCAGGGCCAGAGTCAACGGTCGATAGAATAGAGGCGGGGGCGGGCGTATGAACTCAAATGACAAACGCCGTGATAATACGGCAATCATACTAAAAGAGAACCGCCGGCTGTCGCCGCCCCTGCCCGACGATGAGGCCCGCAGACAAATGGGCCGATATACGCGTCGCGGCTTTCTGGTTGGCGGTGTTGCCGCACTGGTCGGTGTTTTAGGCTGGCGGTGGATCAGCGATGAGACGAAAGTTGCGCTCTATCGACGCACGTTTGAGTTTAACGAGCTGGCCAGCCGGATGTTTTATCGGCCGTCTCGCCTCGCCCCTGAGTTCCCGCCAGAAATGATCAGCCCTCCGCGGGTAAATGGAATGGAGGGACTCGCGGGTGAGATCGACCCTGACGCATGGCGGCTCGCCGTTGGCGGGCTTGCAGGGCGTTCCGACGATTTGCTGCTTACCCTTGATGATATAAAGAGCCTTCCCCGAACTGAAATGACTATCCAGCTCCACTGCATCGAGGGCTGGAGCGTGATCGTCAAATGGGCCGGTGTGCGTTTTTCTGACTTTGCGGCCGCCTATATGCCTGAGGCCATAAACCGCCCGGACGATCTGATGCCGTACGTCTCGCTGTCCACGCCCGACCAGAAATACTTTGTTGGTTGGGACACAGCGAGCATAATGCATCCGCAGACTCTGCTCGCCTATGAAATGAACGGTGCACCCTTATTGCCCGAGCACGGCGCCCCGCTGCGCCTGGCGTCGCCGACGAAATACGGCATCAAGCAGATAAAACGTATCGGGCGTATTGAGTTCACATCCGTCAGGCCCCGAGATTACTGGGCCGAATCGGGTTATGACTGGTACTCTGGACTTTGATCTCTTATGCTGCTCGATGCCAAGTTTCGGCCCATAAACGAAGAATTTTTTGCCGCGAGCGTGACGCCTGAGCAGCTCGACCTGTTGCTTTCAGATGGCTGGCGCCATTTCGGCCCACACTTCTTTCGCTACAATCTCGGGATTTATGAGAACGAGATCCGTCTGGTGCTGCCGCTGCGGATCAGGCTCGGCGATTTCAAACTGTCCAAAAGCCAGCGCCGAGTATTGAGAAGAAATGCCGATGCCGAGGTCCATTTCGGTCCCGTGACGCTTGCGAGTGAAACTTTGGACCTGTTCGAACGCCATAAGCGCCGATTCAAGGCCGGGGTTCCATCGTCGATCCACGATTTTCTCGCCCGCGAGGCCGAGCCTGTCGAGGTGCTCGAGCTAAATGTCCGACGCGAAGGATCGCTGATCGCTGCGAGTTTTTTCGACATCGGTGAGACATCGATCTCCAGCATTTACGGCATTTTCGATCCGGATGAAACGGCCGGTAGTCTCGGTATATTTACGATGCTTTGTGAGATCGACTACGCCATCGCGCAAGGCAAGGCCCACTACTACCACGGATATGCCTACGAGGGCGGATCGTTTTACGATTATAAAAAACGCTTCTCCGCCCTTGAGGTGTACGACTGGCGCGGCCGCTGGCTGCCATTCGAAGACAGCCCTCATAACCGAGGGAATTATTCTCCATAAGCACTCCTGTCCATTTGAATGCAAGAGGAAACGTTTCTCTCGTTCTATGGAACAAAGGTCGCGACAGCGTGTCTAACAAATAGGAGGCCCTTATGAGCAAATTCCCCAGCCCGCTAGATAATATCCGCATAGCATCACCATGCAGCGCCGATTGGGAAGGGATGTTCGGCAGCGACCGCAAACGTTTCTGCGGTGATTGTAAGCTGAATGTCTATAACCTCTCCGACATGTCCCGCCGTGAGGCCGAGAACCTCATCCTCAGCTCAGAGGGCCGCCTTTGCGTACGTTTGTTCCGTCGTTCCGATGGCACGATCCTGACGAAGAATTGCCCCGTGGGATGGGCGGCGGTAAAACTCCGCGCTTCTCGAGTTGTAACCGCGGCCTTCTCAATGATCGCGGGCCTGTTCACCGGCGTGCTCGGATTCAACTTGCTGAGCAAACCCGAACCCCGCCACCAGATCATGGGTGCGATAGCGGTCGAGGATGATAGAGCCGTACCATATTATCCAGTCCAGGGCGGTATCAGCCCCGCGCTAGATGTGATCGAAGCCGGTGAATACATAAACGGCCGGGTGGAGATAGGCATGCCGGCTGTTCCACCAATGCGACCGATTAGAAACAAGTAACTAGCTATTCAATTTAGTCCCGTAGGGACGGAATGTTGATAGCCCAGCGATTCATCGCTGGGTCAAAGTGACGTTTTCGGTAGAGTCCCGTAGGGACGGCAGAAGTGTCGGGAAACTAATCGTTAATATTTGATTCGGGGCGAATGACTAAACCATTCGACGGGAAAACCACTTAAGGCAGCTCTTTCGTCCACTCAATATACCTCTTCGAATCGAACTTCTTCCCCGTGCTGCCGCTGGTCATGTACCGAATGGTGCCAAAGACAGGCCGTTCCATCCAGGGCCGGTCGTGCTTGCCGAAGCACCACAGGATTCCGGCATATGAATTCGGGTCACGCCCGTCGAGGCAATATTTGTTATTGAGGTGAACCAATGTTTCAAACGCTATCTCGTAGTTATCTGACCAGGCGATCACATTCTTGCCCCACAGCATTCGCACATAATTGTGCATTTCACCCGTGGCCACCATCTCTCGCTGGGCCGCGTTCCACAGTTCATCGTGTGTGTCGCCGGCTTCGAGCTGTTCAAGGGTATAAGTAACGGGCCGCTCGTCATCGGCGTGCTCGCGCATTGTCTTGTGCACCCAAAGGGGGCAGCGCGGCCAGCGAATCGTAATTTGCGTTATGCCGCGTCATATTGAACGAAAGTTCACGGCGAACTATAAGCTCCTCAAGATACGCGTCAATAGATACTTGCGGAACGTCCGCATCCCTCACCGCCAACGCGACCTCGAGCGGCGAAAGATATCCGAAATGCAGGTAGGCGGATAACCTTGAGGAACTGTCTATCTCCGGTTTATTTCGCGTCCGTTCGTAATCGGGCAGTATCTCCTCACCAAACTTCTTCAAACGTTCTCGTCCGGCTTCCGTACCCCCGCGGTAGAACTTCGATGGCTCCAGCGTGTGGTCGATATCGCACTCCGCCACGAGGTCAGCGATATTTTCGGGCGTCACGATCGTCTCGGGACAATCGACTTCCATCCCGACGCTCGGAACATCGACCGCCTCGTCCGGCAGCGGATTCAGATAAGCCTCCAGTATCCTGTTGATCTTCGGCCTGATCGTGTAGGCGGCATATTCTTCCTTTTCAAATATGGACATCGGGATAATGCCGTTTGAGTCGACCGCGTGAACGGGAACGTCAGCCCGCTCGGCAATACGTCTGTTGTGCTCGGGAATAATAAAGCACGGGTAATCGTCAGTAATTATCGTCGCCGCTTCGCGTGCGAGGCGGGCAACCGTCTGCTTCGGCGAATCGCCATCCTTTTGCAGATAAAAAATGTATCGAATGCCGAGCTTCTCAAATGCAAGCCGCTTTTCCTCAACGCCCTCGAGAATAAACGTGTGTATCCGATCCGACGCCCAGGGGTAGTAATACTTGAGTCCCTCGTAAACGACGAGCGGCATTTGAAGTTCATTCGCCTTTCGAATGGCCCAAATGAGTGCGTAGTTATCATCGACACGCTTGTACATCTGCATCCAATACAGCACGTACCTTGCTTGCGGGTTTACGGGTTTGTCGTTTAGCCGGACGACTCTTTCGTTGATCTGCATATCGTGTTTCAAGTTTTGCCTATCTCGAATACAATCGCAAAAAGGGGTTTTAGCGCAGAAACCGCAGAGTGCGCTGAGTTAGATCAATATGAAAAAGAATAGATTCGTAAACATTCGGATTTCGTCCCTCTGCGTCCTTTGCGCTCTCTGCGTTTCAATTTCCGCTCAACAATGGAAGTCGGTCGCCAATGGCATCGAGTACGCCGAAGTAACACGTGAATTCACCGGAAAAGCGGTCAAGATCAACCTCCTTCGCCTCGATCTAAGAAAGGTGCGGCTGGACGTTCATCGTGCTCACGACAAGGCGATCGGCACTGAGACCACGTCGTCGATCGCGAATCGGTACCGCGGGGTAGCTGCGATAAATGCGGGGTTTTTCCGTCTTGATACGAGCCCGTTTCTTGGCGACCCGGTTGGCTTGCTCATGATCGACGGTGATCTTATAAGCGAACCGGTGAACGAACGCATCCAGCTCATCATTAACAACAGACCGGCGCAGACCGATGTTTTTATGGCCCGATCTTCTATATCTAAGTCGTTAAGACTGGGTAACGAGACTTTCAAAGTCTCCGGAATTAATCGCGAGCGTAAGACGGACGAACTGGTAATCTACACGCCCAGGTTCGGCAAAACGTCTTTGACGGGCAATGACGGCATCGAGCTGGTGATCGTCAGAGGCAACATTTTTTCTGTAAACCTCGGCGTCGGTAATTCTGCGATCCCGGCAAATGGGTATGTCGTGTCGGCTTCCGGAACTATGCGCGGTGCCCTCGAACCGATCGTAAGGAAAGAGGCCGCGGTTACGCTGGTCCGCGATTGGCTGAATTTACCGCCGGATTTCTTAAAGGATCGAGCAAAGCTGGACGTCGTGACAGGTGTGCCGCAGCTTATCAAAAACGGCCGTATCGATATCACCTGGGAACACGAAAAGGCTAGCAAGGCTTTTGTCGAGACCCGACATCCGCGGACCGCGGTCGCTAAGCTTAAAGACGGCAAATTCCTCATGCTGACCGCTGACGGCCGCAGCGAAGCGAGCGCCGGGCTCGACCTTTACGATCTTGCCGGATACTTGCTTGAGCTGGGTGCAGTGGAAGCGATGAATCTAGATGGCGGCGGGTCGACGACGATGTTCCTCGATGGCAAGGTAGTCAACCGCCCGTCCGACCCCACCGGTGAGCGAAAGGTCAGCGATGTTCTTCTGGTAACGCCGCGAGGAAAAAACGTACGCAGGTTGCGCTAGCCTAGCCGCCGGTAAATTTCGAGAGATATCGACTGACGATATCCGGTGAGAACCGATCCGAGATCAATCCAATATGATTATCGGGGCGTAGGATCAGGAAAAATGCTTTCCTGGTTCCGAAGATCTCTGAGATCGCATCTGTCATGTTCAAAACGTTGCTGTCGAGGAGGCCGGACCACGCCACCATTAGGTCGGCTGGCAGGGGCTGCACCTCGGTTACGCTGTCCAGAAGGACCACTAGATGAAAAACCGGCTCGCGCAGCCGGTCATAGATGCTCACACAGTCGACCTCGAACCACGGCATCCGATCGCCGGCCTTTATACTGAAGTTTCCGTGCTGCTCGCTCAGCGATCGGCCGCGATAATTTATGGCGATCTGCGCGATCCGCGGAAAGACAAACCGCTTGACGAAAGCGAGACTCAGGACCAGATTCGCGACATAAGGAAATACGTAAATACGAAGAAAAACGAGCAACGGGTCGGGGCTCGCTACCAGGGCGAAAAAACGGTCGGTCGTCTGCGTCAGCATCTTTGCATTCGGCAGGCGTTCCTCGTTATACGTCTCGAGCAATTCCAGCCTCGAATGACCACGGACGACCATCGCGAGCTTCCACGCCAGATTGTAACCATCCTGAATTCCCGTATTCATTCCCTGTGCACCCGCCGGCGAATGTATATGCGCCGAATCCCCCGCAAGAAAACAGCGGCCGACCGAGAATTTGTCGACATGACGGGTGTGCACCTTATAGGTCGAGAACCAGTTGACGTTGGTAATGTCGAGGTCGATCTCGGAATCGAGCCTGATCCTTTCCTCGATCTCTTCGTAAAGGACATCGCCCTCATCTTTGGCAAATTCCTCGGGGAAAGTGCCCACGATACGATACCGCCGCTCGCCGACCATAGGGAAAAACGCCAGCAGGGAATTCCTCATCAGAAAAACCTGCAGTGCCTCGTGGCCGTATTCCCAATCGAGCTCGACATCGGCGACATAGAACATCCGTTCGAACGTGCTGCCCGAGAATTCGAGCCCGAGACTCTTTCGGACAATACTCTTAGCACCATCGCAGCCGACGAGGAATTTGGTTTCGATAGTCTCGGCCGTGCCATCCGCATTGGTAATTTCGGCCGAGACTCCGCCCTCGGTTTGGCTAAATCGTTCGAGCCGTGTATTCCAGATCACGTCCCTGCCGTTCGATACAATGTGGTCATAAAGCAGCTTTTCGTGAAGGCCCTGCTCGACGAGCAGCACGAACGGATATGGGCTTAGCCCCTTGCCGATGTCGGCAAAAACAGCCTCGCCGCGAATTTTGCCGCCGGCGAACATCCGCGCCTTTTCCGCGATCGTCCCCTTGCTGATCAGGTCGTCAGCGAGCCCTATCTGCTCGTAGATCTCGAGCGTGCGGGCCTGAACGCCGATCGCCTTGGAATACGGCGTCGTTCCCTCTTTCTTATCGATGATCCGAAAATCGACGCCGAACCTGATCAACTGACACGCCAGCGCCAGCCCCGTCGGCCCGGCACCTATTATAAGAACATCCGTCTGCATGCAACGAGTTTACGTCCGGATGGATTTTCTACAAATCCTCCGAGGGGTTAGAATCTCCTGAACGCACCGGAAAGTGCGCACTTTGCCCCTTATCGAATTAAAAACTATGAAACAAAACATTCTTACTCCCGCGGTCCTTTTGCTCGTGCTGCTGGCATCTACGGCCCGTGCAGACCGTGTCGATGATTATGTCCGCGCCATTATGGCCGAGCGGCACATACCTGGTGCGGCCGTCGCGGTGATGCAGAACAATAAGGTTGTAAAGATGCAGGGCTATGGCCTTGCGAGTTTGGAGCATAATGTGCCGGTTACAAACGACACTGTGTTTGAGATCGGCTCGGTCTCGAAGCAGATGACGGCCGCCGCGATAATGCTGCTGGTCGAGGACGGCAAGGTCGCGCTCGATGAAAAGATCTCGGCGTACCTGCCGGATACGCCCGAGTCGTGGCGAGATGTGACCGTAAGGCATCTGCTGACGCATTCGTCGGGCATTAAGAGTTATTCGAGCCTCGACGGGTTTGCACTGCTCAGGCGGCTGAAGGTCGCCGATTTTATACAGCAGCTCTCCCCGCATCCGCTCGAATTCACACCCGGCGAACGCAGCTCGTACAGCAACAGCGGGTTTAACCTGCTTGCCTTTATTATCGAGAGCAGGTCGGGCAAACCTTACATGGAATTTATGCGCGAGCGTATCTTCCGCCCGCTTGGGATGACAAAGACGGGCGACCGCGACCCCGAATACATCATCGCAAACCGCGCAAGCGGCTATGAATGGCGGGGCACCCGCTACGCCGGCCGCAACTGGGACCTCACGGACCTGATGGGTGCGGGCTCGATAGTTTCGACGATCGGCGACATGGTGAAATGGAACACGGGGCTCAGCAGCGATACATTTCTAAAACCGACGAGCAAGGCCGAGCTGTGGAAACAATTTACCTTCAACGATGGAAAGCAGTCCACCTATGGCTTTGGCTGGCGTATCTCCGAGATACGCACGCACAAGCTGACCGGCCACACCGGCCAGACCGCCGGGTTCACCGCGGCAAACTACCGCTACCCCGACCACGGCCTCGCCGTTATCGTCCTCACCAACACCGGCGAAACCGGCAACGGCGGGATCATTGCCGGCAGGATCGCGAAATTCTATGTTCCCGCGATGTCACTAACAGCGATGAAGCCGATTCGCGACGCTGACCCGCTGCGTTCTCAAAGCGTGCTGAAGGCATTGATTGCGCGGCTCGCGAACTCGCCGGACGCCACGCTCATGACCCCGCAATTGATCGAAGCCGTTTCGACGACCAGGGCAAAAACAATTAACCAGCGGATCGCGGCATCCGGCCCCGCAAAGATTTTGACTCTCGTTGGCGAGGAAATGGTCGACGGTAAGACAACACTACTCTACCGGGCAGACGCCGGGAAACGATTATTCCTTTGGCGAATTGCATTCGACGGCTCCGGTCGCATCTCGCAGATGATGCTCGAAGAAGAGGAGTAAAGCGTTTTCGCTGAATAGGTTAATTGCGTTGTTCGCGGTAAGCTTTGCTGGAAATTCAAAAAATTTGGTTGGAGGAATTAGAATGAAAAAGTTTGCGGTTATTGCTATTTTTGCGCTTGCTACGATGGGTTGCACCGGAGCAGGTACGGCCGGCTCGGCACCGTTAGCGATCAAGGCCGGCGGCCAGGACACCTCGCTGATCGTCAAATCGAGCGGCAGCGACAAGAGCGTAAAAACCTTCACTGACAAAGAAAACAAGGTCACGACGGCGACATCCTTTCATGCCGTAATAGCCAACTATGATCTGGATACCAAGAATGTCCGTTCGATGAAAACCCCATTGACAGCACCTGAGCAGGTACGGCTTCAGCTTCAGCTCATCGGCGAAGAAGGAACCGACCAGAAAGGTGAATTAAAGCCAGGCGTCTACAAGGCCGACCCGAAAGAGAAGTTTATGAAGGTCGACTATCTCGCTGTCGCCACATTTGCTGACGGAAAAGAGACCAACACTAGTTTCGATATGACCTTTAGCGGCTCGAAAGTAACCGGAAAGGTCGAGGTCACCACCGTCACTGCCGATGAGATCAGCGGAACGATCGACATTACTGACGGTGACAAATCGGTAAAGGGCCCGTTCGTTGCCAGGATAGTGCAGAAATAGGTCTTCGACAATCAAAGGCTCGCGTTGCCTTAGCGGTGGGCAGAAAGGTAGCTCAGTAGTTCAGCTCGAGCTGATCGTCTTTTTCAGCGATCTCGACACTGCCGCCATCGGTCAGCTTGCCAAAGAGGATCTCATTAGCGAGCGGCTGTTTGATCTTATCGTGAATCAATCTGGCCATCGGGCGGGCCCCGTAGCGGGAGTCAAAACCGTTCTTGGCGAGCCATTCTCGGGCTTCCTCGGACAGCTTGACGAGGACACGCTTCTCGACGAGCTGGCCGTTTAGCTCGTTGATAAATTTATCGACGATCAGCTTGATGACATCCATGTCGAGGGCTTTAAATGGCACCCAGGCGTCGAGACGGTTGCGAAACTCAGGGGTAAAGGTCCTCTCCATAACGCCTTTTGCATTGCCTTTAGTGTCGGACGAATTGCGAAAGCCCATTCCGCCCGACGATAACTCGCGAGCCCCTGCATTTGTGGTCATTATCAGGATCACGTTTCGAAAATCGGCCTTTTTGCCGTTATTGTCGGTCAGCGTTGCCGAATCCATCACCTGCAGCAGCAGGTTGAAAAGATTCGGATGTGCTTTTTCGATCTCGTCCAGCACTAGCACTGCATGAGGGGTTCGCATGATGGCCTCGGTAAGCAGGCCGCCCTGATCGAAACCGACATATCCCGGAGGCGCACCGATCAGGCGCGAGACCGTATGCGGCTCGGCATACTCGCTCATGTCAAATCGAATAAACTCTACCCCGAGCGTTTCGGCCAACTGCTTCGAAACCTCGGTCTTTCCAACTCCGGTAGGTCCGGAAAATAGGAACGACCCAACCGGCTTGGTCTGGTGCCCGAGGCCGGCACGCGAGATCTGAATGGCATCTACGATCAGATCGATGGCTTCGTCCTGACCAAAGATCATCTTCTTGATGTCATCCCGAAGCGTTTTGAGCCGCACCTTTTCATCGGCAACTACGGTTTTGGGCGGGATCTTGGCCATTCGGGCGATCGTATTCTCGACCATCTGGACGGTAACCTTTTTCGGCCTGCGGCTTATTGGAAGCAGCTTGACTGATGCCCCGACCTCGTCGATCACATCGATCGCCTTGTCCGGCAAAAAACGGTCGCCGATGTATTTGCCGGCCAGTTCCGCGGCTGTTTTCAGGGCCTCATCGCTGAATTTGACGCTATGATGCAGCTCATAAAATTTCTTGAGACCCTTTAGAATTAGATATGTTTCGTCGACCGTCGGTTCGTTGATCTCGATCTTTTGAAAGCGGCGGGCCAGGGCACGGTCGCGATCGAACGCTGCTTTATATTCTTGATGTGTAGTCGAGCCTATGCACCGCAAATCGCCGGCCGCAAGAGCAGGCTTGAGAATATTTGACGCATCCATCGATCCGCCCGAGACCGCACCAGCACCGACGATGGTATGGATTTCGTCGATAAAGAGAATGGCGTTCTCCTGCAGCTTGATCTCGTTAATGATCGCCTTGAACCGCTGCTCAAAATCGCCGCGGTAACGCGTTCCGGCCAGCACGGCGCCCATATCAAGTGCGAAAACCTTGGCTCCCTGCAGCACTTCCGGAACGTCACCTTCGCTGATCTTGAGAGCGAGGCCCTCGGCGAGTGCGGTCTTTCCGACGCCGGGCTCACCGACGTAAAGAGGGTTGTTCTTTTTTCGCCGGCAAAGGACCTGGATCGTGCGTTCGATCTCGGGCAATCGACCGACGATCGGGTCGATCTCACCGGCGGCGGCCCTTGCAACAAGCTCGACAGTAAAACTCTCGAGAGGCTTTTTCCGCGGGGCCTGCGCCGGGCCTTCGGGGTCGTCCTCGTCGATGCCCTCCGGAAGTCCCTCGATAGGATCGACTTTTGAAATTCCGTGTGAGATGTAGTTGAGAATGTCGAGCCGTGACACGCCCTGCTGCTGCAGCAGATAGACCGCGTGGGAATTCTCCGCCTCGTAGAGCGCCGCGAGAATATTGCCGCCGTCAACGAAACCCTGTCCGCTGCCCTCAGCCTGCAAAACGGCGTACGAGATAATAGATTGAAATGTCGACGTCAGCTCAGGCATCGCCTTTACGCTGTCCGGCATTTTTTCGAAATGACTGTCGAAATACTCTTGCAGGGCGCGGGCGATCTCTTCGACCTCGGCCCCGCAATGAAAGAGTATGTCGCGGGCGACTGAGTCTTCGAGCAATGCAAAGAGCAAGTGCTCGAGCGTTACGAATTCATGCTTATGCTTTATGGCCTCGTCAACCGCAAAACTCAGTGTTTCCTCTAGTTCCCTTGTATACATCACTCTCTGAACCTATCTTAACCAGTTTTGATGCGATTGAAAACAGATGATTTGCTTAACGTTACACCGGCCGTACCCCGTCCGTGGATATTTGAGAGACATAAATAATGAACTCGATACCGGTCAATGAATAAACTGAGCGAATGGCGGCCGCGACCACATCGGCACTTTCTCTCGATGTGCTGAGCATAAACATCGATGGTCCCGAACCAGATATCCCGCCGCCGAGGGCTCCGGCAGCAAGCCCCGCGGCCCTGACCTCGTCGAATTTGGGAATGAGGGAACCCCGAACCGGCTCGATGATCGTATCAACCATCGAGCGGCTGATCAGGCCATGATCGCCTTTGCCAAGGGCCGCGACAAAGGCCCCCAGATTGCTCCAGTTGCTAACGGCATTTTTGAGCGGGACATGCGTGGGGAGCATCGCCCGGGCCTCGGACGTTTTGATCTCGATCTGCGGGTGAATTACCGTCGCAAAAAGCGTGGGAAAAGCGAGCTCGACGATATCCAACGGCTCAGCCGAGCGGACGAGAACAAAGCCGCCATAGATACAGGGTGCGAGATTATCGGCGTGGCGCGAGCCAGAAGCAAGCATCTCGCCCGCCATCGCAAGATCGACAAGCTCAGTTTTTGAAAAAGGCTCGCCCAGCAGCAGATTGGCCGCGACAACGGCACCGGCTGAGCTAGCGGCACTCGAACCGATGCCGCTGCCCGGTTTGATATGTTTTGTGATCTCAACTTCGAACCCGAAATCGGCGTCAGCCCTTTCCCGAAAGGCTTGCAATGCCACGCCCGCAACGTTTTTCGCCGGATCTGTCGGCAGGCCGAAACCGTCACGGTTTACGATGCGGACCTCACGTTCGGCGATCTTTCGCAGCGTCATACGGTCATACGGCTCGGCAATGGCAAAGCCGAGACAGTCAAAACCGCAGACCACGTTCGAGACCGTCGCGGGAGCGAGAACCGTAATTTCATCCATATTTAGCCAAAGCCGGGCGATCCGTTATATCATTTACTTTCTTTTTATCGCAGACGGCCCTTTTAGATGCACTACTTTAGCACAAACCGTATATCGCCACATGCGTCATTCCGTGAGGCCGTTCTTGCGGGCCAGCCTGCGGACAAGGGACTCTATTTTCCCTCGGTGATACCAACGCTCGCCGCTGAATTTATTGCGGAACTGGGGAACAGGGCAAATGACGAGATCGCATTCGAGGTCATCCGGCCGTATCTCGCAGGCGAGATCGCGGATGAAGAGCTTTTCGAGATCTGCTCTGAAACCCTGAATTTCGATTTCCCGCTCGTTAGGCTTACCGACAAGATCTCGGTGCTTGAGCTTTTTCATGGCCCAACGCTGGCATTTAAGGATGTTGGGGCCCGTTTTATGAGCAGGTGCCTGCGGCACTTTGTACGTGACCGATCGGAGAAGACGCTCGTCATTGTGGCTACATCGGGAGATACAGGCGGGGCCGTTGCGGCCGGTTTTTTTGGAATACAGGACATCGAGGTCATCATTCTCTTTCCGAAAGGAGCTGTAAGCGAGGTCCAGGAACTGCAATTGACCACAATGGGTGGAAATGTGACTACATTGGAAGTACATGGAACGTTTGATGATTGCCAGGCACTCGCTAAAAGGGCACTTGCCGACAGCGAGCTTCAGGCGACGGTCCACCTAACCTCGGCAAATTCGATAAATGTCGCCCGCTGGCTGCCCCAGCAGTTCTATTACTTCTTTGCTTCCCGGCAGTGGCAGGGCAACGCACCCGTATTCGCCGTCCCGAGCGGTAATTTCGGCAATCTAGCATCGGGCATGCTGGCAAACGCCTCGGGCCTGCCGGTTAATAAATTCATTGCCGCATGCAATGCCAACGACGTCG
>JBGSXN010000135.1:0-3170 GCA_041751355.1 Pyrinomonadaceae bacterium | reverse complement strand
GGTTCGCGAGATCGTTGCCCGCGGGCACGAGGTCGCAAGCCGTGGATTTTATCACCGCAGCCCCCGCAATCTGACCCCCGACGAATTCCGTGAAGATCTCAGACGAGCGAACGATGCGATCGAAGACGCTTGCGGCCAAAGTGTCGTCGGTTATCGTGCCGCTGAAAAGCTCTCTTTCGAGCAAAGTGCATGGGTGCTGGATATTCTCCGCGAGGAGGGGTTTGCGTACGACGCGTCGTTCCTGCCTACATCAAAGACCGATAAGTCTAAGCGTGTTGCTCACCAGATCGGTTCGGGTGACGATGCGATATGGGAATTTCCCTACGCGACCGCCGACCTCAAGGTTGGCCTGCTGCCTATATCGGGCGGAAATTATTATCGGCAAGTCCCATATACCCTGATGCGGCATGCCGTTAAAGACTGGCATAAACGCAACGACGATCCATTTGTTTTCTATTTCCATGTTTGGGAACTCGACCCTGAACAGCCCCGAATATCGGCCGCGTCGAAATATAACCGGATCCGCCATTACCGCAAGCTCGATAAGATGGAGTGGATCCTCGAAGAAAATCTCGCCCTCTACCCATGCACCGGCGTAGCCAATTACCTCGGTCTGTCCGACGATCGCAAAACAGCGGGTTCGGCTGTCGAAAAGGCTGCCGTAGCGGTAGCCACCACTCGTCCCGAAGACCGAACGCCGGTGTCGATCGTCGTCCCGTGCTACAACGAGCAGGAATCGCTGCCGTATTTGGCAAACAACCTCGCGTCGGTCGGCGGCCAGCTTCGTGAGATCGGATATGAGCCGACGATCATCTTTGTCGATGACAAGAGCGAGGACGATACCTTAAAGGTGCTCGATGAGTTATTCGGCGATAAGGAAAACGTCAGAATTCTAAAACACGAGGTCAATAAGGGTGTTGCGGGCGGCATCGTGACGGGCATCGCCGCCGCTGATACAGAGATCGTTTGTTCGATCGATTGCGACTGCACGTTTGACCCGCACGAGCTGGTCAAGATGGTTCCCATGCTCACACCCGGTGTAGACATGGTGACCGCATCGCCGTATCACAAGGACGGCGGCGTCCAGAATGTGCCCGGATGGAGGCTGCTGCTATCTAAGGGTGCTTCGGTGCTCTACCAGCGGATCCTGCGGACCAAGATCGCAACGTACACTAGTTGCTTCAGGGTTTATCGGCGAAGTTCAATGCTTGACCTCGACCCGACGGCACCTGGATTTCACGGCGTTGCTGAGATGCTCGGCCTATTAGACCTTAAGGGCGGCAAGATCGTCGAATTCCCGACCGTGCTGGCTGTTCGTCTATTCGGTGCGTCTAAGATGAAAACCATTAAGACCATCGGCGGCCACGTCAAGCTAATGTCCCGTCTGGCGATGATGAGGTTCTTTGGGAAAACCGCACCGATTCAAACTTCTTTAACACCAAGCCAAGCCAACGATCTCAAAGGCATGGGGTAAAGAACTCTGGCGGTGAAGGCCGGTCAAAACGGCCATAACATTTCATGGACGGAAATAACGGCAAAAAAAAGCAACATATCGCAATAGTCGGCACGGGTTTTCTCGGTATGACGCTTGCAATGCGTCTGGCCGACGCCGGTGCCAATGTGACGCTCTTCGAATCCGCGAGCGAGATCGGCGGGCTGGCGTCAGTATGGGAGATCGGCGATACGGTTTGGGACAAGCATTATCACGTAATCCTGGCTTCGGACCAGCATACTCGTGCTCTCATTGAGGAACTCGGGCTGGGTGAGGATTTTCGCTGGGTCGAGACAAAGACCGGTTTTTATACCGACGGCGAGCTCGTATCGATGTCCGACACGATGGAGTTTCTCAAGTTCCCGCCCCTCGACCTGATCAGCAAGCTTCGACTGGGATGGACGATCTTTTACGCATCGCGTGTTAAGAACTGGCGCCGGCTGGAAAAGATCAATGTCGAGAAATGGCTGACACGCCTGTCGGGCCGTAAGACGTTTGAAAAGATCTGGAAGCCGCTCTTAAAGGCCAAGCTCGGCGAGGCCTATAAAGAAACCGCGGCATCGTTTATCTGGGCCTCGATCCAGCGAATGTATTCCGCCCGCCGCTCAGGAATGAAACGCGAGATGTTTGGTTATGTCCGCGGCGGCTATGCCCGCGTTCTTAAGCGGTTTGGCGAGGTGCTCCTCGAAAAAGGTGTCGAGATACGGCTGGATGCAAGGGTCGGTTCCATAGAACGTCTCGCGAGCGGCAAGATACGGGTCGACACTGTTGCTGCACGTCGAAATCGGGACGTAAAGCCGAAAGTTGTGAGGCAGAAAACCAAGTATGCCGCTTTTCAGGCGGCCGCTGCTGTTGCACCCGGGTTCTCCGGAGCGTTCCTTTACGAACCGAATGTCGCAGCCGGTTCGGTCGTGAAATTCCCTGAAACCGGAACTACGGAACATTTTGACAAGGTGATCCTGACCTGTCCGTCAAACGCAGCGGCGAATATGCTCGGACAGCTCGACCCGAATGAACGCGAGATGCTCGAAAATATACGCTATCAAGGAATCGTATGCGCATCCGTGATAATGCGGTGTTCGCTCTCGAAGTATTATGTGACGAACATTACCGACGACACGCCTTTCACGGGGATCATCGAGATGACGGCCATTGTCGATAAGAAAGAATTTAACGGCGATGCACTCGTTTATCTGCCCCGATATGTCGCACCGGATGACGAACTGTTCGACAAATCGGATGAGGAGATCGAGAGAATATTCCTAAAAGGCCTCGAGTCTATGTACCCCCATTTCAGACGGAAGGATGTTGTTGCTTTCAAGATCTCCCGCGTGCGCCAGGTCTTCCCTGTTCCGGTCGTGAACTACTCAAGCGGCCTGCCCGACATGAGGTCCTCAGTCGACGGCGTTTATATTGTTAACTCGTCCCATATAGTCAACGGGACGCTCAACATCAACGAAACGGTGGCACAAGCCGAAAAAGCCTTTAGCGAACTCAAGTTTCAGAATTAATATGCTCTGCAGCATTTCATTAGACCTGGACAACCAGTGGTCGTATATGAAAACCCACGGGGATGCCGGGTGGCGATCTTTTCCGTCATATCTCGATATAGCCGTTCCGCGGATCCTGGATTTCCTGAAACAACGGGAAATGAAGATCACGTTCTTCGTCGTCGGCC
>JBGSXN010000134.1:0-21533 GCA_041751355.1 Pyrinomonadaceae bacterium | reverse complement strand
CAGCAGCGGTGAGACCCACTGGCCGAAAAACCGCGATTTGTCCCTATCGCCCGTAAATTCAAAGAATGCCGATACGCCCATCGCGGCGACGGCTCCCCAGAGAAATGTGTCCGATGGCAGCTTTGCCGTTTGTTCTTCTATAGTACGTGCGACCACGCCCTCTGAATGCCGCTGCGGCTCTGATTGCCGATCGTACTGACCGGCTGAACGGGCCGAACTGCTGCCCATGCCCGCGTTTCTGATGTTGTCGTCGATTCCGTTGCCCGTTTTCTTGTTTGCTTCTGGTGTTGTTGTCTGATTCATACTTCTTTACCTCCGCCTTGTACTTCTAAGAATTAAATTGCGCATCCCGCCGTTACGGCGAAATGAGATATCTGGCAGCAACGTCTTGGTTGAGTAACTGCCGCGATGATTCCGGAATCAGAATACCGGTAACGGCCGGGCGACGATGTTCGCCAAATTACAATAAGGGTGTTTTAGTTTAGAATGATCTTCTTTTCGGAATTTTGTCGTATGTAAAACAGAAGGCCAATTGGGCCGGAGCAGCGAACCCGGCGGAGAGAATTTATGTTAGACAACAATCGACCTGATCGGAAAGGGGCCGTATTAGCCGCTGTTATCCTGATTTTTGCGGCCATCTCGGCGGCAAACGGACAAAGTCCAAACTACAAACAAGGCGATCGCGTCGAGGTTGACATTAATTTGTCGAGCTCGCCGGAGAATATGAAATGGCAAAATGCCACGATCGTCGAAGTAATGATGTGGCAGGGCAAGATCTCGGGCATCTACGTAAAGACCGACGAGGGCCGCTATCTCACCATCGGTGCCACGAATCTGCGGCCGGTGAAAGAGGCTGCGAGAGGACGCGAAAATACAAACCCGGCGAATGAGACGACGAGAGCGAACCTTCCCGCCGCAAATAACACTGACCAAGCCCGGTCCGCATTCAAGGTCGGCGACCGCGTTGAGGTCGATTCTATAATGGCCAGTGAATCGAACGGCGCGCATTGGGTAAAGGCAACGGTTACCCATGTCGACATAAAGAGCGGACGGTATGTCGTTCGTCGGGATGATTTTAACGAGATGACCGTCCTCATTCGCCCCGGAAAGATCTGGATCCGTCACCTGAACGACGGCAGCACCACGCCGGAATATCCGACTTGTGAGTTTTATAAGAATTACGTAAAGGTCTCGAACACAGCCGCTCCGTCGGCCGAACTTTTCAAAGCCGTAATTTTCGAATGGGCCAATTCGACCAACCGATACAGGGATTTCGGCCTCGTATTTGAGGACTTCAAAATGGGAACACCCTACAAGAATCGAGCTCGAGGTAACGGACGAAAAGACGTTGACCCAGCTCCGGTCGGTGCCACCATCTATCCGCTTAAAACAAAGATCGTGAAATGCGAAATGGACCTCGAATCAACATTCCGAACCGAATGGACCAATGAATACGACTGCTATAAATCGCGGGTAGGCGAATGGGTCTGCAAGAACGGTGCCCCGCAAAATTACAAACGCAGCGTCCCCATTCCGAATAAACAGGAGTAAAAAATCTCACAGGCGGCGGCTATTTTGTACAATGTATTTTATTAGCTATGCCAACCATCTGCGGTATCGACCTCGACAAGAACGAAGCTCGGTTCGTCCTGCTCACGGGCAATGTCGGTAATTTCCAGATCGCACCCGCCGAGATCACCCGCATCGGGCTGGCGGACCCTAAGGACCAGGACGAGGTCCGGCGATTTCATTCTGATATTCAAGCATTTTTTGACGAGAATGAGATTGACATTGTTGCCATTCGCGAACGCCTCTCAAAGGGCCGAATGAAAGGCGGCACAATAACCTTTAAGCTCGAGGGGTTGATCCAGACCTGCCGTCAGGAAGTGAGGCTCATTTCGCCTGCATCGATCCGCAAGGCACTGGCCGCAGCAAACATCGACTTTGCCGAGCTGCCCATAGCCAAATACCAGCACGAGGCCTACGGAGCCGCTTACTGCCTTATTATCCAGTCTGAATAAGCCCGCAGTAAATTACGGGGTCGACTGGTATTCTTGATCGTATTGGAGGAATGTGGCCTCGGAAGTATCCGATCCCGATGAAGTTCGAATCGCGATAACTTCTTCGAGCAGTATCGGCAGCACGAAACTGGAGAAGGCGCCGCGGAACATAGGATGGAAGTTAGTATTTTAAAAATTGTGGGTGTCTCTGTATTCCTGTTTCTCATGGGGTCATGTGCAAGCACCACACGATCGTTATTAGAGTCGGGTCATTCCGATTCACGGTCCAGCTTAGTGTCAGAATTCGAAAAGCCGAGGGGTGATGAGCTTCGAATTGCGAGTAGGCAAGAATCCACGAGACGTTATCGGGTTCGAGTAACTAACATTTCAGAGGGAGACCTATTTATACCATATGAACCCGGGCAAGGTACGCTTGTTGCCGAGTATTTTCCGTTCGGAATGGAATGGCGTGAAGTGGGCAGTAAAGATTTTAGGTTCCTTAATACTTGGGGGCATTTTGCTCCGCGACTCAATCGTCTTGCACCCGCCGAGTCGTTTGAGTTTTTCTTTGAGCCAAAAGAATCGGGAGAATATCGGTTATTATTTAATTACTCTATCGACCCAAGACTTGTTTCAGAGTTGGCTGCAATTAATCCTGCTGAAAAAGAACCCGTGGAACATGAAAAATTCAGAAAGGCCTATTACGAGATGAAAACACCGGTCATAAAAGTGATTGAATAAGAACCTTCTCGTAATCTATTCCGATCTTCGACAGGCACGGCCTTAGCTCACACTTTTGTCCAATCGCAGGCTATGTGGACGTCGACTTTGACGGGGACCTTTGTCACGAACTGCTGTCCCGCACGGACCATGGCGGATTCGAGTATCGCGGCGGTCTGCTCGGCGTCGCAGGTGTCGCATTCGACGACGATCTCGTCGTGGACGATGTTTACGAGCCGGGCGGATGTGTCGCGGATGTCGTCGTGGAGCAGGCGCAAAGCGCGTTTAAGAATGTCGGCCGAGGTGCCCTGGATAGGCATGTTCTTGGCGTAACGCTGGGCGGCGCCGATCGAGCTGCGGTCGCTGGCGTCGAAGTTCATCCTGGCGAGGCGGCCCGAACGCGTTCGTGCACACCGCTCGGTCAGCACATCCTTCGAACGCATTCTCAGCCATTCATCCATCCGCGGGAAGGTCGCAAAATAACGCCTTAGCGTGGCCTCGGCGTCCTTTTCCGGAATGCCCGTCATCATCGCAAAACGCGACGCCCCGATACCGTACACAACGCCGAAATTCAGCCGCTTGGCAAACGCACGCTGGTCGGGCGTGACGTCCTCAGGCTTGATCCCAAAGACCTGTGCGGCCGACGAAGTGTGAAAATCCTGCCCCGAGACGAAAGCATTGATAAAATTTTTGTCCTCGGAGAAATCCGCCAAAATGCGAAGCTCGATCTGCGAATAGTCGGCGACGACTAGCGTTCGGCCCTCGGGCGAGCAGAAGCAGCGGCGGTATTCGGCCTCGTGCGGAATCTGCTGCAGGTTCGGCTTCGAGCACGAAAAGCGGCCCGTCGGTGCACCTATCTGGCGAAAATCGGCGTGGATGCGGCCTGTCGAGGGTTCGATGAATTCCAGTATGTTCTCGCCAAAGCTCGACATCGCTTTGGCCACGCCGCGATATTCCAGCAATTTGCCGACGACCGGATACTGCTCGGCCAGCGGCTGCAGTTGCCACGCCCGCGTCGTATTTGGTACCGGAACGCCGAGCCCCACAAGGGCGTCCGTAACTTGTGCCTGCGAGTCGAGGTTGATCTCGGTGCGTCCAAACAGCGACGCCTGGGCGACGCCGGCGGCCAGCATGTCCTGCAGCTCGTTGGCAAAGACAGCCTGGGCGGCGGTCACCTTTTCGAGCTGCTGGCGCCATAGCGGTGTGTCGAGATAAAAGCCGTTGAGTTCCATCTCGGCGATCGGCATAACGCAGTCGTTTTCGAGATCGAGCACATCGCCCAGGCCGTCCGCGGCGATACGCTCGTCGAGCTTTTCGCGGACCTCGGGCATAATGGCCGCGTCGCGTGCCGCATATTCTATTTGAGAATGCGACAGCTCGTTCGCCCCCCAATCGCTGACCTGCTCGGTCTTGTCCAGCGTTCTTCCCAGAAAAAACTGTACGACGTCCGCCAGCCCATGCCGCCGCTCGCCCTCGCCCGCCGCTATCAGTATGCTCGCGAGATATGTGTCGTAGACAGCCCCGACCTCAGTGCCGAGATGATGCCGGACCCACTTTGTATCAAACTTCGCATTGTGCGCGACCTTGATCTGCTTTTTCGACCCCAGCAGGTCCCTCAGCGGCGCCAGCTCGGCCGATGTTCGCAGATCCCCGCGGGCCTTGAACGGTTTGAGATCAATTACTTTGGTATTGCGCCCATTGCTGAGCTGGACCAGGCGAATCTCTCCGCGATAAGGGTCAAGCTCCGTCGTCTCAACGTCAAACCCGAGATAAGGCTCAGTCTCAAATTCGCCGCAAGCCGTTTTTAACGATTCCGCATCGCTGATCAGTTGAAAATAGATCTCCATACTAAGGAAGAGCCAGAATCTCAATTGTATCGCCGGTAGCCTGCGGAAGCCAGTCCAGCTTGAGAAGCAGGGTCTACGATGCTCTGAACCGAGTTACGCAGCGGAGTTACAACAATAATCCGCTGACGCCGACGGTTACGTACACCTACGACAACAAGACCTATGCTAAAGGCAGGCTTACAAAAGTAAGCTCATCCGTCTCGGCAACTGAATACACGTCATTCGACGTCTTAGGAAGAGTGACGGGGCATAAGCAGACGATCAATAGTACGGACTACACTACGGCGTACACGTACAATCTCGCCGGTCAATTGCTGACCGAGACTTACCCATCGGGCCGCATGGTGCAGAATACTTTCGCATCGAACGGCGATCTTTCGCAGGTCCAGACAAAGCCATCTGGTGGGAGCTACACAAACCGCGCGAGCAGCTTCGTTTACAATCCGGCCGGCGTGGTCCAGAGCTTGCAGCTTGGCAACGGTAAGTACGAGACGACTCAGTTCAATCCGCGGCTCCAGCCGACCCAGATCGGACTTGGAACGTCTACAACCGATACAAGCCTTTTAAAACTCGAATACGGCTACGGCACCACGACAAATAACGGCAATGTTTCGAGCCAGAAGATCACCGTGCCGGGGATGACGTACCCGCTGATTCAAAGTTACACGTATGACGAACTAAACCGCCTTGCGAATGCCACCGAGACGAGCAACCTTACCCAGACGTGGACGCAGGTATTCGGATATGATCGGTACGGGAACAGGAACATTACCTCGGGAACCGGCCAGACAAACCTGACCTTTGGCAGCACGACAAACCGGATCACGACAAGTAATTACTCGTACGACTCCGCCGGAAATACTACCGCCGATCCTTCCGGAAAGAGCTTTACGTACGACGCCGAGAATAAGCAGACGAAGGTTACAAGCGGCGGCGGGACGATCGGTGAATACTGGTACGACGGCGACGGTAAACGTGTAAAGAAAACCACCAACACGGGCGACAATGTCATCTTCATCTACGACGCCGCGGGCAAGTTGATCGAGGAGCGTGCCTCTTCGAACGGCGCGTTGCAGACGAGCTATGTTTACGCCGGCGGCAGGCTACTGTCGAAGGAGACCGAACCCGCGACAAGCACCACATACCTGACCGTCGATCACCTCGGCAGCCCCCGCATCAACACCGACAGCAGCGGCAATGTCGTCGCCCGGCATGATTATCATCCCTTTGGAGAAGAGATCGACGGCTCTGGCGGCCGAACGACCGGGCTGGGCTTCCAGGCTGATGGGGTGAGAAAGCAATTCACTGGTTATGAACGTGATGCCGAAAGTGCGCTGGATTTTGCACAAGCACGCTATTTCCGTAGTAGTATGGGGCGGTTTACTTCGCCCGATCCTGCCAAGATGACGGAGGAGCGACTGAATGATCCCCAACATTGGAACCTTTATGTTTACGCTCGTAATAATCCTATCTTGTTGGTCGACATTTCAGGAGAATTTCCGTGGAAATTCTTCGTTCGATCATTTATCTATAATTCTTGGGTCGGACCTGTCGCAGGAGACGGGAGAGGTCCGTCTCTTAGGGAAAATGCTTCCTCCCGAGTAAACGCAAGCTTCACATTGGATTATGGATCAGGACGAATTATAGGCACCAACGTCTTCAGCGATCCTTCGATTGTGGTTGGGGTCACTAATGCTCCAATCGTTGATCGATCAAATCCTAGGGCCTCTTTCAGCGCCGTTTCGCAAATGGGCGACTGGAAAGGGATTACCATGGATTATGCTGGAAAGTTTGCGATAACACCGTCCGCGATGACGCCAGATATAGATGTCCATGCTAGCGTTTCAATAAAAGAAACCCTGACGAAATTTGGGGATGGGGTTTTGTCCGTGAACGCGAGCATCAAGGGAGACAGATTTCCAAGTACCGAAGCTTTCGTCGTTGATCAGTCGGGTAAAAACAAAGTTTTCTTGGGTGCTATGTTTCAGAAAGGCAGCCCCTTCAAAGATCTCTTCGGCGATCAACGGAACGATCTGATTGGAATTAGTTTCCAAATAAAGTTCGATAAGAAAGGAAACTTTACGGCGGTAATTTTTGATGGGAACACATTTTCGATAGACGAATGGAATAAGAGGATTGAGCAGGGATTCTAATTCGATCGTGAGCTAAAAGTTATGAAAATGCTGTTTTTTCTTATATCGCTACAGCTCATCAATGGGTGTTCCGTGTTTTCGCCGCGAAGCTGGGGTGAGAACGAAATGGTGATTATTCCGCGTGGGTATCGCGGGGTCGTCTTCATTGTGTTCGAACAACTTGACGGAGAGCCTCAGTTGTATCGAAACGGCTCACGGCTTTATCAAATTCCCCAACAGGGTGTACTAAAAACTCAGTTTGATCGAAACGAGGGCCTTCAGAGTATACCCACATTCTATTATCAACAGGGAAATGAGCTGTTTGAAGTGCCCTTTGAAATAAGGCCACTCGAATATTCCAGCGAATCAGTGTATGTCTGTTGTCTGTCAATCGGATTCGCCACAGGCGGTGAAACAGAAAAGCGAGTCCATTACATTCGCTTTTTTGTTGGAACAAGTCAGGAGATTGAGCAGGCAATGTCGGCGGCGAGCAGCAAATCAATTGTAGACCTAGTGAAGTAATCCTAAACGAGAACAGTAAAAAATGAATTCACTTTGCGCTAATTTGAGTCTGAAATGAAAAATCTGCATTGGAGAAAGTTATATGGACCGGCGAATAACGGCAATGTGATGAGCCAGAAAATCACTGTACCGGGAATGACCTACCCGCTTATTCAGAGTTACACGTATGACGAGCTAAACCGTATTGCGAATGCCACCGAGACGAGCAACCTTACCCAGACGTGGACGCAGGTGTTCGGATATGACCGGTACGGAAACAGGAACATTACTTCGGGGACCGGCCAGACGAGCCTGACCTTTGGCAGCACGACGAACCGGATCACTACGAGCGGCTACTCATTCGACTCCGCCGGAAATACCACTGCCGATCCGTCTGGTAAAGCTTTCACCTACGACGCCGAGAATAAGCAGACGAAGGTTACAAGCGGCGGCGGGACTCTGGGTAAGTACTGGTACGACGGCGACGGAAAACGGGTCAAGAAAGACGCTTCGACGGGCGATGACGTCATCTTCATCTTTGACGCCGCGGGCAAATTGATCGAGGAGCGAAACCTGTCGGGTACGCTCCAGACGAGCTATGTTTACGCCGGCGGCAGACTGCTGTCGAAGGAGACCGAGCCCTCGCCAAGTAGTACTACCTATTTGACCGCTGATCATCTCGGCAGCCCGCGTATCAACACCAACGGCAGCGGCAATGTCGTCGCCCGGCATGATTATCATCCCTTTGGAGAAGAGATCGACGGCAGCGGAGGCCGAACAACCGGCCTCGGTTATCAGGCTGACGGAGTAAGGAACCAGTTTACCGGCTATGAACGGGACATTGAGTCCGACTTAGACTTTGCGCAGGCCAGGTACTACAACAAAAATCACGGACGGTTCACGGGAGTTGACCCGTTGCTGTCAACGGGGTCGATCTATAATCCGCAGACGTGGAATCGGTATTCCTACACGCTTAATTCGCCGCTGAAATACACGGACCCGTCCGGGATGTATATTTGTGACGGTGATAAAAAGCAATGCAAAACCTTTGAAGATGGGATGAAGAAGGCACAAGCTGCCCTTAAGAATCTTGATTCAAAGTCGGACCAATACAAGGCTCTTGACCGAGCGCTTAAGACATACGGAGCTGCTGGCGTCGATAATGGTCTGACTATTAAGTTCGGGGCAACCGTGACAGGTGCTCCGGCGGAAACAAGCGGCCTAATTCGTGAGGATAAGAAGAATCTTGGAAATAAGCTCGTCACGGCGGACAACCCAAGCGGACGGGACCTAATTGTCACGTTCGATCCAAAACAATTCAGCTCTGCGAGCGATTACGCCGGAACCATCGGACATGAGGGGTCACACGTAGCTGATCGCACGGACTTCATTGGGGCGCTGCCCATAGGCCTAGGTAGCGATGCAGCAACGAAGATGTTCGAGAGTTCACCATTGCATCTAACCAAATACGACACGGAATCACGTGCGTATGGAGTCTCGGCCTCTGTCGCCCGAGGGCAGGGGTTTGATTCATTGACGGTAGGCAAGAGTAAGCATGAGATCTGGAACTCCGGTTGGAGAGAAGCCGACAGGATGAAAAAACAAACTGAAGGGATAGACAAGATACTTGCCGAGCCGAAGAGCAAGGGCGGCTTGTACGAGGTGACAAAGGCCAATCCGGGACCGAGGTTCTATGATTGAGGAAGAGAGAAGCTATGAATATAAAGAAAGTGTTCCTGCTGTTCTGCCTTTTGGCGGTAACGGTCAGCGTTCATTCCCAAAACGTGAAGCCTGACTTCAGGGTTGTTATCTCGACGGCCATCAACGCAGGCGAAGACGAAACGACCCCAAAAGACAGTTTCAAAGTTGGAGAACCAGTAAAGCTCAAGGTCGAGATCACGAACTTGTCTAGCAAACGCGTCAACGTACCGAAAGGGAGTGATTACTCTAGACCCACGCTCTTTCGAGACGGGCAACTAGTTCCTTATCGTAAAGAAATAACCGACCGGGAGAAACGCAACTATAGATCTGTCACAGGTATGCTACTCCCGAAACCCAATGAAATGCAGACCGAGATTCTCAATCTAAACGAATACTACGAACCGCTTGGTCCGGGAAAGTATCAGCTTTCGTTACAACGTAGTTTTTTCAAAGTAGGTGATACTGAAGTGAATGTACCGTCAAATGGGGTGATGTTCGAGGTGACGTGCGACAAGAAGTAAGCGAATTACTAAGGAAAGTTAGAAAGTAAAAATAGTTAAAATAAATCAAACGGGGTCAAATAAATCAAACGGGGTCAGTCCTGCAATTTTGCAATTTTCGGTAACAATTGAGTTTGTGTGGCTATTGGAAGCGATAAATCGGAGAAGAAAGATGAAATTCATATTGGTTATTTCAGTTGCTTTATGGGGGTTTGTAACAACCGCTAACGCTCAGGGTCTCGCGGTCGGGACGACGACGGAGAATTTCTCGCTGCCTGACCTGAACGGAAACACGCAGGCATTTGAGCATCTAAAGGGCAGGAACGGGACGGTGGTTGTCTTTTTGTCGGCACAGTGCCCGGTGGTGAAGGCCTATAAAGATCGGATCAACCAGATCGTAGCCGAAGCTCATGGCAAAGGCATCAATTTTATCGGTATCAATTCGAACGCGACCGAGTCGCTGAAATGGGTAAAGTCGAACACTTCAAAGTTCGACTACAGGTTCCCTATCCTCATCGACAAGAACAACAAGCTTGCCGACAGCCTCGACGCCCGCACCACACCCGAGGTCTTCTTCATCGACGGCGACAACACCCTGCTATATCGCGGGGCGATCGACAACGACTATACAGGCAGAAACATCACCGAAAGCTATCTCGCCGCCGCCTTTGACGCGACTCTTGCCGGCGGCTCGATCTCAATAACAACGGCCCCGCCGTTCGGCTGCTCGATCAGACGCGGAGGGAATTGAGGCAAAAGTAAAAAGTAAAAAGTAAAAAGGCAAAGGTAAAAAGTAAAAAGTAATAAGGCAAAAGTAAAAAGTGAAAAAGGTAAGATCGTTGATCTTGGATCGTGGCCCTTGACTATTGCCTTTTAACTTTTGAGCTTTGACTTTTGATCTTTTCTTGTCGCCGGTCACTGCTTGCTTGTAACTGTGCATTCTCGTGGTATTAATAATCTATGAAGATAGCCACGTGGAACGTCAATTCGATCACGGCCCGGATGCCGCATCTGGCTGAGTGGTGCAGGGCTGCGGAACCCGACGTTGTCTGTTTACAGGAGACCAAGTGTGTTGACGAGAGCTTTCCATACCAGGAGATATTCGATCTCGGCTATTATTCGGCGTTTTGCGGTCAGAAATCGTATAACGGCGTAGCGATACTTTCGAAAAACGAGCCCGAAGATGTGGTCAAGGGTTTCCCCGATGACGAGGTCGATTCGCACAAACGGCTTATCGCCGCCACGGTCAATGGAGTGAGGGTCGTGAACACGTATATTCCAAACGGCTCTGAGCTGGGGAGCGATAAATTCCACTTTAAGCTGGATTGGATCCAGCGGCTGCGGCGATTTTTTGACGAAGGATACAAGCCGGATGAAAAGGTATTGCTCTGCGGTGATTTTAATGTGGCGCCGGACCCGCTTGATGTTTGGAATCCGCCGGCTTGGGAGGGCAAGATCCACTTTTCCAAGCCCGAGCGGGCGGCCATTCATTTTGTAAAGCAATGGGGCTTTGTTGATGTTTTCAGGAAAATGAATGGCGATCTCCGCGAATTTTCGTGGTGGGATTACCGAGCCGGAGCTTTTCAGCGAAATCACGGCCTCAGAATCGATCATATATGGACGTCACCTACTCTGGCCGAGAAATGCACCCGCTGCTGGATAGACTGCGAGCCCCGTAAACAGGAACGGCCCTCGGACCACACGCCAGTGGTGGGGGAATTTGATGTCTAACGGTGGCATAACATGAATCAATCGAGGGCGATCGTTTGGAACCAGTTCGGCGCGAGCATCGATATGCTCGAAAACGCGATGCAAAGCTGTCCGGAGACGGTTTGGAGCGATGGGACCCAGAAGCACGAATTCTGGTATTTGGCTTATCACACCTTGTTCTGGCTCGATCTTTACCTGCATGGCCCCATCGAGGGGTTTCAACCGCCGAAGCCATTCGGCCTCGAAGAACTCGACCCGTCCGGCGTGATGCCGAGTCGGGTTTATGAAAGGAACGAACTGACCGATTACCTCGGCTATTGTCGGGAAAAGCTCCGGAATGTTATCGCGGCTCTTGATAACGCCAGACTTGAGAAGATCATAACTCACGGGCGGCGTTCGATGAGCTATGAGGAGCTGTTGTGGTACAACATGCGGCACGTGCAGCACCACGCCGGACAACTGAATTTGTTATTGCGTCAAAAAACGGATTCAGCCCCTGACTGGGTTTCGCGTACGGCACGCAGTCTCGAAAAAATGTAATGTTATGGATGGTGTCCTTTTCGATCTTCATCTGACGACCGCGGAAATAGAAGTGGGTATGGCGAATGTTCTCTCGTCTCCGAGAGATCGAGGTTTACTTGAAATGATCGTATGCCGGCCCGAGGTCAGTCAGCGTAAGTTACTCCCGTCTGCGAAACTTGACGTTTCGGCCGGATTGGTTGGGGACAACTGGCTCACGCGCGGCAGTTCGCGGACAACCAACGGGCTCGGCCATCCCGAGATGCAGCTCACCCTGATGAATTATCGTTTTGCCTTATTGATCGCGGGCAGCCGCGAACGCGCGCCATTGGCGGGCGATCAGCTTTTTGTCGATCTCGATCTTAGCAAAGATACCCTGCCGCCGGGAACTCGACTTACGATCGGCTCGGCGGTGATCGAGGTGACGTCGATTCCGCATTTGGGCTGCAAGAAGTTTGTAGAGCGGTTTGGCCTCGACGCGATGAAGTACGCAAATTCCGAATTCGGACGGCGGCAATGTCTGCGTGGCATTAACACCAGGGTTATTACCTCGGGTGAGATATCGTCCTGCAATGAAATAAGGGTGATCCCTTATTAATCTCACATGAAAATCGCCACCTGGAACATAAATTCGATCAAATCGCGGCTCGATCACGTGCTCGCGTGGTCGGCCGAGGCTGAGCCCGATGTGCTGTGCCTGCAGGAGACCAAAGTTTCGGATAATCTGTTTCCTATTCAGAAATTAAGGGATGTCGGGTTCGAATATACCGTGTACCACGGTGAGCGGACTTACAACGGGGTTGCGATCCTCTCGAGACATCCTTTGACCGAGATCCAAAAGAATTTCCCGGGCGATGCCGACGTGGTGCAGAGCCGGCTGATCGCGGCCACGGTAAAAGGAATTCGGGTAATCAATGTCTACGTTCCGCACGGAACTCGGATCGGTACGCCCAAATTCGAATACAAGCTGGAATGGCTGGCTTTCTTACGAAGATACCTTGACGAGTTTTACGATCCTGACGACGAAGTCCTGCTGTGCGGCGATTTTAATATCACTCCGCATGAGATGGACCTGTGGAATACGAATATCTGGCGCAACAAGCTGCATTTTACCAAGCCGGAAAGGGATGCATTGCTGGAAGTAAAACGCTGGGGCTTCGTCGATATCTTCCGTCAGATCAACCCCGATGCCCGCGAATACTCGTGGTGGGGAATGTTCCATCCGCACATGTTTCCACATAACAAGGGGCTGCGGCTTGACCACATATGGGCAACCGAGCCGCTGGCCGAACTGTGCACCGATTGCTGGATCGACAAAGAGCCGCGCGGGTGGGAAAAACCCAGCGACCACGCCCCCGTAATTGTCGAGATCAGCGTGTGAACCGTGTAAATTGATTTATCCCGGATATTGGTCTATCGTTATCCCACTTTCACACGACAATAATTTCTGCATAAGGAGACGCACTATGAGCAATGCAACTGCACAGGTGGGCGATCGTGAGCTTATCGAAAAGACCATCCAAACCTATGTCAACGGAGGGGTTTCAGGACGAAGCGATGATATGAAACCGGCCTTCCATGACGGAGCCACGATATACGGTTATATCGGCCCCGATCTTTTCGGCGGGCCGATCCAGGGCCTTTTTGAGTGGAATGACGGCAATGGCCCCGCTGCAGATCTGAAATCGAACATCGCCAGTATCGACATCGAGGGCACCATCGCTACCGTCCGGCTAGAACTCGATAATTGGACCGGTCACCGGTTCACCGATATGTTCACGCTCCTCAAGACCGACGGCGAGTGGAGGATAATTAGCAAGGTCTTTTATCTGCATCCTGAAGATTGATGACGGGAGGCTAAGCTAAACGAGAATGGGGCATTGACGCAAGGGAGAACATTATGAAATTGAGTCTTTTTTCTCTGCTGATCCTACTTTTTGCTAACCAACCGTTTTCGGCTCAAAGCACACTCACTCCGAGCCCTTATCTATTTGTTTGGTCGGGGGACAGTGACGGAAAGGATCCTGACTTTTTAGCGGTGATAGATGCTCGTCCCGGTGCGGCCAGCTACGGCAAGATAGTCGCGACATTACCGGTGGGATCCAAAGGAACTTTTCCGCATCACACGGAATATGAATTTCCGGCGAATTCTCTGCTTTTTGCCAATGGTTGGGGTGCCGGACAGACGTTCATCATCGACCTCCGCGATCCCAGAAAGCCAAAATTGGCAGATCATTTCAAGGACATAGCGGAATACAGTTTTCCGCATAGCTATGCGCGGCTTCCGAATGGAAATGTACTCGCGACCCTGCAGGTCAAAAAAGCAGGGTACCAGCCGCCCGGAGCTCTCATTGAACTCGATGCTCGAGGCGGTTTCATACGGGCGAGCAGCAACGATGTTGACGGCGTGGACAAGAACGAGCTTTGGGCCTATAGCCTGCTCGCACTTCCGGAAAAAGATCTCGTCGTAACGACGAATACCGAGATGGGACTCCCGCCGTGGGCCATGCCCAAAGGGCACGGATCATCTCACGAAACTCATACATTGGCCGACACCTCCACCGTCCAGGTCTGGAGGCTTCGCGATCTCAGACTGTTGTCAACCCTTACGCTCCCGTCTCGTCCGGAAAGCAAATCGCACCTCAATCCGGCGGAGCCTCGGGAATTATCCGACGGCAGTGTTTATGTGAATACATTTAGCTGTGGACTATTCCTCCTGTCCGGGATCGAAGGCACCAACGCTCGTGCGGAACACGTTTACGATTTTCCCGGAGCAGGCACGAAGGAGGAATGCGGCGTCCCGGTAGTCGTCGGCAAGTACTTGATACAGACCGATCCAACTGTTCCCGGATTGGTAGTTTTGGATACCAGTGTTCCCGCCAAGCCTGTCGAAGTATCTCGACTTGTACTCGGTGAAAGATTCAAAAACGCTCATTGGGTCGCTGCCGACCGCAGATCAGATCGCGTGGTCGTCACGGGAAATAATCAGTCGTGGGTTCTGATCGCAAACATCGATATGAAAACGGGAAAGCTCACCATCGATGAAAAGTTCAGATCGAAAGGATCTGAACATGCCGGTCTCGACTTCGACCGTCCAAAGTGGCCGCATGGTGCAACCGGAAAAGCTATCGTCCACGGAGCCCTTTTTGGTCCAAGACGCTAGACATAATCGAACGAGCAAAAAAATGAAACGATGCCCTGAGTAGTAGGAGAGGAGATTGATATGCGATCGAGAATGGTCTTTACAAGTATTTTCAGCGTCTGTCTCGCCTTTGTGGCGAATGGACAGGACAAGCCTTGCCCGACGGCGTCGAAGTTTGGCCCGAATGATCAGGTCGGTAATGTCAACTACATCACCCCTGCGAAAACGCTTGCCGCATCGAAGCTGGTGACTGCGGGAAAAGCGTATCGGCTCGGGATCGAGACCAATAAGAACACCCCCGCCTTCGGCACACGAACGTTCGGCATCACGGTCGTGCAGCCCGGGCAATCAGGCGGTGCGAGCTTCGGCCCAAACAAAGGCACTTATAACGATGACCTCATTACGGGTTGGGTCGGTATTGGGTCACAGATCGATGGGTTTGGGCATATCGGCATCGACGACCTTTATTTCAATTGCAACCGAGGCAGAGATTTTGCTCAGGTTGACGGGCTGACAAAGCTTGGTATCGAGAATGTTCCGGCTATAGCGACGCGTGCCGTTTTGCTCGACATGGCAGGCTATTTCGGGACTGATTTGGTCAAGGAAGGCGTCGCATTCAACCGGGCCGAGATCGAAGGTGCGATGAAGCGGCAGGGTATCAGCGCGATCGAAAGGGGTGACATCGTACTTCTCTATACCAGTTGGATGAGCCTTCTGGGCAAGGACGACAAGCGATTCGTCGCGGCCAATCCCGGCCTCGGACGTGAAGGAGCCCGCTATCTCGCCTCGCTGGGCGTTGCCGCGGTCGGTGCCGACACAGCAAATTTTGAGGTCATCCCATTCGAAAAGGATGCGGGACTTTATGAAGTTCATCAGATACTTCTGGCTCTAAACGGCATTTACATCCTCGAAAACCTAAAGCTCGACGAGATGGCACGCGACAAGGCCTGGGAATCGTTTTTTACCATAGGCCCGACACGAATAACCGGCGGCGTGCAGGCTTGGATAAATCCGATCGCTATAAAGTAAGACGAGCGGGAGTCCGAGAATCGGTCCGACCTTGTTCGCACAGCATTGGTTAATAGGCGTGAGATTTTGTGAGAGGAAATTATGAAAATTATATTAATCGCACTGCTGCTCGCCGGAATGCCGACGTTTGTTTTGTGTCAAACCAAAAATGACCGAAACGACAAGATCGTGCAGGAATTGATGCGGCTTGAAGGCGATTGGATCACAGCCGCGATGCAACAGGACAAAGCGTGGCTTGAACGATTCTTCGCCGATGAATTAACCGTTTCGCATCCGGGTGTGGGCATGGTAAAGAACAAAGCGCAGGAGATTGCCGACACTATCGACCCGGCAAACACGCCTGATTTGATGACGCTCGGCGAGATGAAGGTAACAGTTGCGGGAAGTGTTGCCATTGTGACCGGCGAGGCTTATGAAACCGGCGGCGGGACGCATCTTGCAGACCGCGAGCGCGGTTATCTTTTCACCGACACTTTTATTTTCCGCGACGGCAGATGGCAGCTTCTGGCTTCGCATTCTTCGCGACTTCCGCAAAAAACAAATCCGCGAATTTACCGCATCGCGGAGATGAGCGCCGAGCAAATCAAAAATCTGGACAGAGAAAAAACGGTCGTTATCCTGCCCGGCGGCATTCTCGAACAGCACGGGCCGTTTCTGCCATCTTTCACCGACGGTTTTTGGAATGAGCAGGTCACAAAAGAACTTGCGGAGGCGATCGTGGCGCGTCCTGGCTGGAATGCTTTGATCTTCCCGACCATACCTTTGGGCAACAGCGGCGCGAACGACGTTGGCAGCAAATTCTCGTTTCCGGGAACGTATGTTGTTAGGTTTGAAACCTTACGATCGATATTTATGGACTTGGCCGGTGAGTTAGGTGAACAACGGTTCAAGTGGATCTTCGTCGTACACGGCCATGGTGCGCCGAATCACGTCCGAGCTCTAGATCAAGCCGGCGACTATTTTCGAGACATTTATGGCGGGCGAATGGTAAATTTGACGGGACTTTTGCCCGTCATCTCACACTGGGACGGAAAGAAATCGGATGAGGAGCGGAAGGAAGACGGCTTGCCGATCCATTCTGGAATGGACGAAACCAGTATGATGCTCGCCGTCCGCCCCGACCTCGTGAGCCCAAATCACAAACAAGCGAAGCCTTTCGCCGGGGAAACGATGGAAGATCTAATAAAGATCTCGCGTTCAAAAGACTGGCCCGGGTATTTCGGCTCTCCGCGATTGGCAAGGGTCGAGCAGTACTCTAACGGTTGGAAATTGGCAAAAAAGGAAGCGATAGATCTGGCCATGAAAATTCTCGACGGCCTAGATCATCGGACGATTCTCCGATTCGGCGACGAAATGAAAAAGAGTCCGCCGGATGTCGCACTCGACAAAGCCTCATTGCGACACGAGCACATTATCAAACAGAAACAATCACGGTGGATGAGGCAGAGAAGAATCAAATGATTAATTCGATGAGAACCCCGTGTCATCAAGGCTTCCCTTATCCGATATCGCTAATTTTCTTACATTATGAAACGATGCCCTGATGCAAACGAGATTATTACGACGACACTCTGCTGTATTGTCTCGATGTCTGCCTTAAGCCGGCTTGGGCAAGTCGCTAACGGAAATCAAGGCAGTATTGCAATCTATGCTGAATTTAGTAATCAGAGAATAGCATAGGCGGACTCAGCGGAAGAGGGGATTGCTATGCAATTGCGATAGTCACTCTCGATATTTATGGATAGAAAACTCAGGATCGCTCAATACGGCTGCGGAAAGATGTCCGTTTACACGATGCGCTACGCCATCGAAAAGGGCGCGGAGATCGTCTGCGCCTTTGGCCGAAGTTCCAACATCGGCAAGGACATCGGCGAGATCGCGGGTATCGGGAAAACGGGCGTGCTCGTGCAGGATTCAAAAGACGCCGTTGCGATCATGAACGAGACGAAACCCGATGCCTGCATCATTACAACGGCGAGCCTGATGCACGATGTAAAGCGAGCTTTGATGGATTGTGCCGAGAGCGGCGTGAATGCGATCACGCTTTGTGAGGAAGCCTTCTATCCGTGGAACTCAGCGCCCAACACAACGAAGATGTTGGACAATTTGGCGAAGGAGAAAGGTGTTACGCTGTGCGGATCGGGATATGGCGATGTGTTTTGGGGAAATCTGATCACGATTATCGCTGGGGCCACACACACCATCACGAAGATCACCGGAAGGTCGAGCTACAACGTCGAGGAATACGGTATTGCACTGGCAAAGGTGCATGGAGCGGGTTTGTCGCTTAAGGAGTTCGAACGAGAGATCGCCGCTGCCGACAATATCCCGGCCGCGGAGCGCGCAGTGCTGATCGATGACGAAAACTTCCTGCCTTCTTATATGTGGAACTCGAATGGCTGGCTCTGCTCGCAGCTCGGGCTCACCGTAATCGACCAGACCCAGAAGTGCGTGCCCCAGACCCACGACGCGGAACTCCACTCGGAAACACTGGGGATGACCATTCCTGCCGGGCACGCGACCGGAATGTCTGCTATGGTTACTACCACCACCGAGGAAGGGATCGTGATCGAAGGCAATTGCATCGGTAAGGTGTATGCCCCGGGCGAGTTCGATCAAAATGTCTGGACGATTCACGGCGAGCCCGACACAGAGGTCATAATCAACCGACCGGCAACCGTCGAATTGACGTGCGCGACCATCGTCAATCGTCTCCCTGACCTGATCGCCGCAGAGCCTGGCTTTATCACGTCCGAGAAGTTGGCCGCAAACAGATATCGAGCTAGAGATCTCAATTTTTACGTGAATTAGACGGTAATAATAAGACGTAAACCAATCGTTCAATATGAGGATAAGCCAATGATCAAAACTCCGCTTACATTCATTCTCATACTTGTGACATCGATAACAGCCCTTGCACAGGTGCGATCGGATGATTTCACGGCCGCTCGGAAGGAGATCATTCCGCTATTCGAGGCAATGCAGGCCGCCGCGAATGCTCATGATGCCGAGAAGCATCTTTCGTTCTACGCCCGTGAACCGTCCCTCCTTTTTGTTATCAATGATGAGGCCATTGTCGGGTACGACGCTCTGCTGGCAAAGCAAAGGCAGTGGTGGCAGAACGGGAAAACGGACGTCAAGTACAAATTGGTTGGCGAGCCAGATTTCAAAATGGCGGCTCCCGGTCTTGTAATGGTCACGTATTTTCTGACATCACGGCGCACACTGCCCGACGGCAAGACGCGAGCTACAAGGTTCGGAATTTCGGCACTGTGGCAGAAGCGGGCCGAGGGCTGGCGGATCATTCATGCTCACGAATCGACGGTCAGTCAGGACCTCGCGCCTATAAAGCTGACTTTCAATCATGTTGCACTCTCAGTAGCGGATGTGGACCGGTCAGCCGAATTCTACGGACGAGTATTGAATCTCGGTGAGATCCGCAAAGGAACCGTAACCGCCGGTGTTCGCTGGTTCTCATTGGGTGAAGGGCAGGAACTGCACTTGATATCTCACCTGTACTATCGCGGAGACCCGGTCAAGATTAACAAGGCGGTGCATTTTGCCCTTACAACCGATCGCTTCGATGAATTCATCAAGCAGCTCGATGCTGCTGGTGTTGTATATGGCGACTGGCAGGGCAATTCGAAAAAGGTCAACACGCGCAGCGATGGGGTGAGACAGATCTTTTTGCAGGATCCTGACGGATACTGGATCGAAGTGAACAGCACGGACAAGAAGTAAGGTGCGGACACGAGGTAATCGAGGTATTATTTCGTTCGGCAGTAAAATGCACATCGAGCTCGTGAGGGGATAAAGCCCTATCAACAATATGAAACGCTGTCCTGAATGCCGACGAGATTATTTCGATGACACGCTGCTGTATTGTCTCGACGATGGAAATGCGCTCCTCGAGGGCCCGGCGAGCGGCAGGTCAGAACCGCCTGCGTCAGTGGGCGGTGAGTTGGGCGAGGAACCGCAAACCGCGATCCTGCACGCCACGGCCGCTCCGGGCGAGGCACCGACTCGAGCGCACATTCATACGACTGAGCAAACCGCAATCTTGCCGGCCGGCACGGGCGACGTTTCTGGGAAGCCTCGAGGATTTGATAAGCGGTTGATCGCAGCACCATTGCTGGGGGTACTGATCGCAGTCGGCGGGTATTTCGGCTACCGGTATCTTGGGCCAGTTGGTTCGGCGCAGATAGATTCCATCGCCGTGATGCCGTTTGTGAATGAGAGCGGCAACGCGGATCTCGAATACCTTTCAGACGGGATGACCGAGACGTTGATCAAGAGTTTATCGCAGGTGCCGAATTTGGCGGTGAAATCGCGGAGTACGGTTTTTTATTACAAGGGCAAGGAGACTTCGCCGACGAAGATCGGCGAGGAATTGGGCGTACACGCGGTTTTGCTGGGCCGGGTCGGCGGGCGGGGTGACGATCTGAAGTTGAGCCTCGAATTGGTCAACACGCAGACGCAGGACGTGATCTGGGCCGAGCAGTATGACCGCAAGCAAGCGGATCTTGTTAATTTACAGAACGAGATCGCGAAGGATGTTTCGAGCAAACTCCAAACCAAACTTTCAGGTGCTGAGGTTGCGAAAGTAACCAAGATCGCGACGGCCGATCCCGAAGCTTATCAAGCCTATCTAAAAGGCCGTTATTTCTGGAACCGGCGTTCAGCGGAAAACCTGCGTAAAGCGATCGAGCAGTTCAAGATCGCGACCGATCGCGACCCGAATTACGCACTCGCCTACGCCGGACTCGCCGATTCTTATGTTATCTTGAATAATTTCGCCGGAAATCCTGCTAGCGAAACACGGCCGCAAGCCAAGGCTTACGCGGAGCGTGCGATAGCCATTGATGACCAATTGGGCGAACCGCACGCCTCACTTGGACTGTTTTATACCCAAACATGGCAATGGGCGGACTCCGAGCGGGAATTCAAGCGGGCTATCGAGCTCAACCCAAATTACGCAACAGCATTTCAATGGTATGCCCGGCTCTTGGTAAATCTTGGGCGGATCGATGAAGCAGCTTTGATGATGGAGCGGGCAAAGGAACTCGACCCGCTTTCAAGTGTTATCGGCAGCAATCTTTCGCTGATTTATCAGACTCGAAATGATCTTCAGACCAGCATTGAAAACTCTCTAAAATTAATTGAACTCGATCCGAATTTTCCGCCTGCTTATGGACAATTGGGACTCTCGTATTTAAAGCTGGGACGTGGTCCAGAGGCCATCGCAAATTTCGAAAAAGCGGTTGAAATAAGTAGAAGAGATAGTAATTACCTTTCATTTTTGGGTTACGGATACGCCGTGACCGGAAAACGGACGGAAGCGATCGCCATTCTCAAAGAGTTAGAGGAAAAATATGCGAGAAAAGAATCAAAAGAAAAAAGCATCGCCACGATCGCTCTCATCACTTCTGCATCAACTTTACGCATCATCATCACGCAACAGATCGGATAGAAAAACCTCAGAATGTAGGGGCACCTTACAGTTGGTATGATTCGACACATCACTTCCCCGGCCTTTTACAATTCGTGTTTCCCCCTGCTGACTTGTACCGGGCAAAGGCCTGGGGCAAACTATTCTTTTCCCCTTCTCATTACGCGTCGGCTTGTCGTCGGATTATAACTCTACCGATTTTCATCGAGAAGATCTGGATCAAAAAGGGACGGGACTTGTGGATCATCTTGGCATTTTTTTTTGGCCCAATCTTTTTGAGTCA
>JBGSXN010000133.1:0-8635 GCA_041751355.1 Pyrinomonadaceae bacterium | reverse complement strand
GCTGCGTCCAGCGTACCCTCAGCCGACCCGGCCCCGACAAGCGTGTGCAGCTCATCGATAAAGACAATGTTCTCGGTGCTTTCCTTCAGCTCGGACATTATCTTTTTGAGCCGCTCTTCAAACTGACCGCGGTATTTGGTGCCGGCAACTATCAGTGAGAGGTCCAGCGAAAGTATTCGTTTGTTTTCGAGAAATGACGGAACGTTCTTATCGACTATCCGCTGCGCAAGCCCCTCGACGATGGCGGTTTTGCCGACACCTGATTCGCCAATGAGAACCGGATTATTTTTGGTGCGGCGGCAAAGGATCTCGATAATGCGTTCGAGTTCGGGCTCACGGCCGACCAGTGGGTCGAGACGTCCTTCAGCGGCGTCGACGGTCAGGTCACGAGTGAATTCAAGCAGCCCGGGAGTCTTGGAATTTTCTTTATTGGCCGCAAGCACGCCGGGAACACCGCTCTGCCGTGACATTTCGTCACGCACATCCTGCAGGCGAAGCCCGTAGCCGAAGAGTATTTCAGCTGCCACACTTTTTTCTTCACGAACAATGCCGAGCAGCAGATGCTCGGGACCTATATGACGATTTTTTAATTGACGACTCTCGTCATTCGCGTAGAAGAGAATCTGTTTGGTTGCGCCCGAAAGGTGAAGCTCTGCAGTCTGGGGTATTCGGTCACGAAGAACTATCCGGTCCTCAACGTCGCGCCGGATCGAATCGACCGTAAGTACGTGGCGGAATGGAAAGAAGCGTGCTGAGAGCGTTTTGTCCTCGCGCATCAGCCCCAGCAAGATATGCTCGGGAGCGATCACCTGCGATCCGTATTGGAGTGCTTCGTAACGGGCGAAGAAGATAACCCGTCGGGACCTCTCCGTGTAACGTTCAAACATAAAATTCTCAAAACACCGGCCTTTTCGTTATTGCAAAGAAGTATAACGAAAAACCGGCGGACGCAGACAATTATTTCAAGATGTCGTTTTTACGGGCTTCCCACTTATAAAGTTTCAAAGCGCACATAAATCCAAAGAATGACAGAATAAATTCTTGGCCGCACGAGATCGTTACCCGCGGAACTAATGGGCCATTCCCGAACCGGGTTCGAGATCGAGATCAGGTCCGCCCGTAACTTCGCGAACCACCTTTTGACCGCCCTGCGTTATCCCGCTCAGAGCCTGGCCCGCCGGAGCAAGTTCGACCCTTGCTGTGAGGACGCGAGAAACCCGCGTTGGCAATATCTTAGGAGCGATGTTGGCAATGGACTGTGCCAAGGCGACGATATCACCGCCGCCGGCCCAGTGCTGGCGAACAACGGATTCATCCGTTTTGTTGAGCAGCCGAAGCAAGGTCAGAGCCACAACATAAAGGTCGTCAACCTGGCCTATAAACGGAAACACGTCCGGTATCAGGTCTAGTGGAGAGATCACATAAACGATGGCAGCGAGAAACAATGCCTTTTCGGCATTCGGCACTCGGGCATCCCTCAAGAGGCGGCCGAGCAGCATGACCATGTTCGGAAGGAACATCAGAAATCCGCGCATTCTACTTTTCAGCTCGGTCCTTTCACGTTTTTTTAACTTCTTGTCCGCTACTGCCAATTCACTCATTATCGTGTTCACCTCGTATTTGTCAGTCTAGGAACAACGCGCGGATAGTGCAAGTTTGGGGTCGCGGGGTTGTATGGTAAATTCAACGTCATACGTATGATCCTGCAAAAGATCCGCGAGCGAGCCGCCGCCGACCCACAACACATTATCCTGCCTGAGGGCGAAGACATTCGCACCATTCAGGCGGCCGAGATCTGTTCGCGTGACCGGATCGCGAAGATAACTATCATCGGCACGGACGAAAGGGTCCGGGCTCTGGCGGCCGAGGCCGGGGCCAATCTCAACGGTGTCGAGATACTCGACCATCGCAAGTCAGACGAATTCGGAAAGCTGGCCACACTCTATCACCAGATGCGGAGGGCAAAGGGTGTCACGCTCGAGGAAGCCGAGCAGACCGTAAAGGACCCGTTATATTTTGGTAATCTGCTCGTCCGCGAAGGCAAGGCGGACGGCACGGTCGCCGGTGCGACAAACACGACATCCCACACCGTGGCCGCGGCACTGCGTTGTATCGGCGTTCGCAAAGGATTTAAGACGGTATCCAGCTTTTTCCTGATGGTCGTGCCGGACAAAAAATTTGGAGCAAACGGAGCAATGATCTACGCCGATTGTGGCGTGGTGATCGATCCTGACGTCGGCGAGTTGGCCGAGATCGCGATGGCGTCGGCAGAATCTTGGCGTGCTTTGCTGCAAGTCGAACCGCGCGTTGCGATGCTTTCATTTTCGACGAAAGGGAGTGCGAAACACGCTTTTGTCGATAAGGTTGTCGAGGCGACAAAGACGGTTCGTGCCCGAATGCCCGAACTCGCCATCGACGGCGAACTGCAGGCCGATGCCGCTCTCGTCAAATCAGTCGGCGATTCGAAAGCGCCGGGTTCTGAGGTCGCGGGCCGCGCCAACGTGCTGATTTTTCCGGACCTGAACGCTGGCAATATCGCCTACAAACTTACCGAACGCCTAACCGGCGGAACCGCCATCGGCCCCATCCTCCAAGGCCTCGACCGGCCGTGCAATGACCTCTCCCGCGGCTGCAAAGCCGAAGACATCGTCGACGCGGTTGCCATTACAGCTGTACAGTCACAGGCGCGCAAGAATCACTAGGTCAAACTGAAAGGCGAATCACACAGACAGGATCTAGACCGGCCAATACCATGATGAGCAAGCGTAACTTAGGTCGCATTTTGCCGGTTCGGGGCCTTCAGAGATGGAGTCGCCTGAGCGATTATCGGTATTGTCTCAGCTTGCTTGCGTCGTTTAACTGCGTACATGGCAGCGTCCGCATCCGCGATCAGGCTCTCAAAAGTTTGGCCGGCACCCAACGTGACGGGCGAAACGCCTATACTGCAACCGATCTTATAGGGATGCCCACTGGCAAAATTATGTTCGTAGATACGCTCATTTATTCGGTCGATCATGAGTATCGCGTGTTTGTCTTGTGAGCCGATCGTAAGGATCACAAATTCGTCTCCACCCCATCGAGCTATCAGGTCTGAGCTCCGCAGAATCGATTTCATAATGCGAGAAAGTTCAACGATAGCTTCGGATCCCGCCTCATGGCCGTATAGATCATTTATGCCCTTGAGGCCATCCATATCGGCAAACATCAGTGTTAGGCCGCGTTTAGTGCCACTATGCCCTTCGAGCCTGATCTGCTGTTCGGCCATTGTTAAAAATCCGCGACGATTGAGCAAGCCGGTGAGTTCGTCGGTGAGTGAGAGGCTCCTCAGCCGGCGCTGGGCTTCGACGAGTTCGGTCACGTCCTGCGCGTGTGCGATAACATAAGGATCGTTGTCAGGCGGGGTTACTAAGATACTGTGATATCGCCAAACTAGATTCTTGCCGGATCGGGACACAATCGGGAACAGACCGTTTGCCAGGCCCTCGTTCTCGATCTGACGGAGAGTTGCATCCAACTCGCCCTTCATTTCAGGTAAAAGAAATTCGCTCAGATTCATTCCGATAATCTCGTGGCTGCTGATCTCGAGAGAACGTAATATCGATGGATTTACTGTTAACAGAGTGCCGCTGAGGTCGTGGATGCAGATCATTCCGGGGCTGTAATCAAATAAATCTCGATAACGCTCCTCTTTCTCGGCCAGGAGCCCCTCGGCCTTTTTGCGGCGTTCGTCTGCTTTACAGGTCGCGTCGCAGAAATAGACCACGAGCGCAAACATCAACACCACGCAGAAGAAAATCGAGACCGCGGCTCCGAAGTTGGTGTCATATAGTCCGCTTTCCTGTCCCAACAACCGCAGCCAACCCACAGCAGTCGGGATGAGGATAACGGCTGGCAACAGCTTTCGAGCTACCGATCCGCCAACGGTAGGGCTCTTTAAAATTTGGACGAGACGGCTTTCCGGATTCGCGATCAGCATGGCAGCCGAACAGATCAGAAATAGCGCCGCCGTATTGACCGCCATACTTTTGGTAGGCGATTCGCGATACAGATCTGCTGCCCCATATAGGTAGCCGAGAATGGCCGCAAAAGTCGTGGTGATCGCGGTAAGGGCCATCACCTCACTGATTCGCTGCATTAATCGACGACCCTGAAGCAACGGCAGCGAGAGGCCGAGAAACAAAAAGCAGAATGCGGCCTGTGGTGACATTCTTAGTTCGGCAGGGAACTCCCCCGCAGCGAACCCGCTAAAGAACTCCCCAATGCTAAGCCACGATGCAGTGGTATATTCTCCGATCGTAATTGCCCCAATCAGACCGACAAGTAGGCCTGACGCCGTCGACACGATCCGGTTTAATCGGCCGCCGATCGTCAAACATAGCGTTCCTGCTGACCATATTACAAAGGCCGCTGCCGCGTTAGGCTTCATCGTCGGATGATCGGACAGGAACGATGTCAGAATAGGAATATCCTTCCACCAGCCCAAGAGGACGATGAAAGCGACGGCACCCACAATGGCTACGGCAAGACGAAGAACCTTTTTCGGGATGGATATTGAACTGTAGGTGGCCATGGGAGGTTAAGATATAGTGTACTGGCAGGTCAAGGCGATCCGCCGCGTGGTTAACCAAGTTTAACATTTCGGCCGGCCGAGTGTATGTTTATTATTCTCCCGCGAACTTCTGTCAGTAAATATCCGGCTCACCCGGGGGACGCGTTTTCCACCGGCGGTGTATCCACATCCACTGGTCGGGATATTTGCGAATGATCTTTTCGATCTCGGCTGTGTAGGCCGCGGTGGTTGCGACGATGTCCTGTTTGCGGTCGCCTGTATTCGCGGGTTCGAGCAGCGGACCGTGGACGAATTTGTATCGTCGTATCGATGAATCCCAGATACAAAATGTCGGGAAAATAAGGGCGTTAGCTCGGATCGCAAGCATTGCCGCCCCGCTTGGGGTACAGGCTGGCAACCCGAAGAACCGCACGAAAACACCTTCTTTCGGATGCGCATTGACGTCGGACAAGATACCGAGAATGCCGCCCTCGCGCAGGATCTTTATCGCCGTATTCGCCGAATGTGTCTTGTTTATCGGGCGGTTGCCAAACCGGGTTCTAAGGGCGTTCAGCATTTTGTCGATCTTCGGATTATCCAGTGGACGCGCAAGATAGCTAATAGGTTCATAGAGAGCGGCAAAGCCGAGAACGAGCATCTCCCAATTGCCCAGGTGGCCGGTGGTGATCAAAACCCCACGGCCCTCGGCCTTGTTTCTGGCGTAAAGCTCTCTCGACTCGTCGTCGAGCTCAAAATCAATTAATTCGCCAAGCTGCTCTCGGGTAAATTTATTAAACTGGCTCAGTTCCCCCAAAACACGGCCAAGGTTATTGAAAGTGCCGTCGAGTATCTCCCGCCTTTCTGCCTCGTCTTTCTCGGGAAACGCAATCTCGAGATTTCGCATGCCCGTTCGGCGAAGTTTCCTGAGTATCACTGGAACGATGTGCATTATTCCAGTGCTTATAGAGATCGCCGCCCTGCGAGGCAGCAAACCCAAAAGGAACAACGCAGCTCGCGCTGCCGCATATTCTATTCGAATAACACCTTTACTTTTCTTGGCCATTTGGGTTCGAGACTAAAGCATTACTTTAGGGATAAAGAGTTGATAATTCAACATCCCGTTACTCTTACAAAAGTCTTACAATCGCCACCGCTCAGACCTGCTAGCCTAATAACTAACGGCAGATAATGCCTTTGATTTTGAAAAGAGTAAGGGGTCCCAAAATAATGGAAAACGTAATCGAATTTGAGCCGTCGAAGGCAAATAGATATAACTGGAACACGATATTTTTCGTAGGGGCATTTCATGTGTTGGCTGTTGTCGGGCTATTTACGATGAGCTGGTCGAATGCCATTGCGCTGTTCATCACATGGTGGATAGCAGCTAGCTGGGGTATCGGTATCGGTTATCACCGTTTGTTTACACATCGCGGCTTTAAGGCCCCGAAGTGGCTGGAATATTTTGTGGCTACTTGCGGATCGCTTGCTTTGCAGTCGGGCCCGATCGCATGGGTCACGACCCACCGCATTCATCACGCATTTACGGAAACCGATAAGGACCCGCATAGCCCGCGAAACGGAACCTACTGGGGCCATATCGGCTGGATATTTCGCGGAACCGCACAGGTTCAGTCAGCGGCGACGATGCAGCGATATTCTCCCGATTTGACCAAGGACCGTTATCTGACGTGGCTGGACAAGTATTACTGGGTGACCGCGGTAGCAGTCGCAATCGTTTTATTCGCGATCGGCGGATGGACGATGGTGCTGGCGGGCATTTTCGTCAGAACGGTTATGGGCTGGCATTTTACCTGGCTGGTAAATTCGGCTACGCATCTCTGGGGCAGCCGGAGATTCGAAACGCGTGACGATTCGCGAAACAACGGGCTCGTGGCCGCGGTAACATTCGGCGAGGGATGGCATAACAACCATCATGCATATCCGCGTTCGGCAAAACACGGCCTGACGTGGAAAGAATTCGATATCAACTGGTATCAACTGCAGATCCTCGAGAAACTCGGGATCATCAAAAACGTGTATGCATACGACCTCGCTACCGAGTCAGAGTCGCCGAAAGAGATGAGGCAGGCAGCCTAACAATAGAAATAATCCCAACAGGAAGAAGGCAAAACGTAGAACTCGCTTTTACTTTTGCCTTTTTCCTTTCTACTTTTGAGGGTACAGATGCGCCGGCGTAAAACAGCGATATTCTTCCTCATTCTCGGCATTATCCTATCGGTGCTGGCGATCGCGCTGAATATAGGATGGATCTTGCTCAATTTGCGTCAAGTTGCTCTGCTGGTATTTGGAGTCATTTTTTTCGCCATAATTATTACTGGCCTGATCCTTAATACCATTTTCCTGGTCCGAGAGATACGCCGCAATGAGCAGCACGACGCCTTTCTGAATGCGGTCACTCATGAACTTAAGACCCCGATCGCCTCGATCAAGCTTTACCTCGAAACACTAAAATCACGTGAACTGCCTCGCGAAAAGCGGCAGGAATTTTACGATATCATGCTCGAGGACAACGAACGCTTGCTAGGCACCGTCGAGCAGGTGCTGCAGGCGAGCCGCGCCCGGGAAAAGCAGCGGCAGATGTATCTCGCCGAGGTAGATCTGGCCGAAACCATCAGAGAAACGATCGACAGGGTCCGTGCACAGCAGCATCTTGACGAGACAGCGATTCGGTTCACAGCACCGGCCGAACCGGTCACGGTCCTCGGCGATCGCGGCGAACTGCAGACCGCTATCACGAACCTGCTCGATAACGCGATCAAATATTCTGTGAACGAGCCAAAGATAACAGTCAGGTTAAAGGCGTCCGGAGCTGAAGCCGAGATATATATTCGTGACAATGGCGTTGGGATCGCACGGGCCAACCTCAAACGAATATTCAAACGCTTTTACCGTGTTCATAATAAGGCGGTTGAGGCGAAAGGCACCGGCCTCGGATTGCCTATAGTGCGTTCGATCGTCGAACGGCACGGCGGCAGGATCAAGGCACAGAGCCGCGGCGAGGGCAAAGGGACGACATTTTTTATCGAGCTGCCGAAATTATGAAGATACTGATCGTTGAAGACGAGGGTCATCTGGCGCAGGGCCTGAAATTCAATCTGGAGGCCGAGGGTTATGAGGCTGAGGTCATCGGTGACGGCGGAGAAGCGCTCGAACGCCTCGGAGCCGCCCGATTCGATGCAGTGGTGCTCGATGTCATGCTGCCGACGGTCGATGGATTTGAGATTGCCCGAACCATGCGCGGGCGAGGGGACTATACGCCGATCTTAATGCTGACCGCCCGAGGACGGCCCGAGGATGTGCTGCAGGGGTTTGAGGCCGGTACCGATGATTACCTCGCAAAACCCTTTGACCTGAATATATTCATCGCCCGCCTGAATGGCCTGCTTCGCCGGCGCGAATGGACCCGCAGCGAAACCAAACCATCATCAGCCGTCAGCGTGATCACTATCAACGGCCGCACGGTCGATCTTGAAAACCTCGAACTCAAGCACGATGAAGAGGTCGTTCATCTAACCTTAATGGAAGCAAAGCTTCTGCAATACCTCATAGAGAACGAGGGCCGCCCCGTTTCGCGAAAAGCGATCCTCGAAGAGGTCTGGGACCTGCAGGAAGATACCGACACGCGGGCAATAGACAACTTTATCGTCCGCTTGAGAAAACATCTCGAGGACGAGCCGAACAACCCGAGGATCGTACAAACCGTCCGCGGCGTCGGTTATCGGTTCACCCGAGGCTGAATGCAACACAAATGGAAATGGGCTTTGCCCTTCTATGAGCGGCGATGGCTTTGCCACGCCATTAGGCTCAATTGGAATTTGGTTCCAGAGGATTGCTGCTTCGACCATTTTCTTAGGGCTTTGCCCATTGATGAGCGGCGATGGCTTTGCCTCGCCGGACAAGTTTCACCCTGGACCAACGCGGCTACGCCGCTTTAGTTGATGATTCAGATAACGCGAGATAAACCTTGCTATTACCTTACCTCGGTCGCACATGACCGACTGCAGATCTTTCAAAAAGACCTTATTAAACAGATCGTCTGCGACGCCTGGTCTGAGGCAAGGAGGT
>JBGSXN010000132.1:0-4697 GCA_041751355.1 Pyrinomonadaceae bacterium | reverse complement strand
GTCAGATTTATCAGCATCCACTCGTGTTCACGCCGCTAACCGCACGAGAATCATATCTCACAATGCCCAAACTAAGCGATACCCAACCGCTACGGACATTTAGATGAAGCCGAAAGGTAAAAAGTCGGTATTTATGCAGGTGTCTTCGACTAATTTCACGCTGCGGTTAACATTTCTGCCCAGATATCGTCTATATTACCGGCACACACAAAATGTCTGAACACGCGGGAGCAATTTATCTTTTCAGCCGGTCGGCAACCGCCCCGGCCAATGAGAGTGTGTCTGACGAAGAGCTGCTTCTGACGCGTGCGTGTGCCGGTGATGAAGATGCTTTTAGCGAGATCTACCGATCATACGCCCCGATGGTCCATGGAATATTGCTCGCTCGCGTTCCGTATGCCGATGTTAAAGATCTGGTACAGGAAGTTTTTCTCTCGGCCTTTAAGCACCTCGACACCGTTCGTGAACCAATGGCGCTTGGCGGCTGGCTCGCACGGATCGCACGCAACCGGGCGGTCGAACATTATCGATCGGCTAAGCCGGGTGACGAGTTGCCCGATGACATCCGCGGGCGAGACGAAAAAAAAGGCGAAGCGATAGAGGTACTGGCCGCTATCCGCGATCTGCCCGACGCCTATCGCGAAACCCTCATCCTTAGGCTGGTTGAGGGAATGACAGGAAATGAGATAGCGGCCCGCACGGGCCTCAAACCCGAATCGGTCCGGGTAAATCTACACCGTGGGATGGAAATGTTAAGGAGCAAGCTGGGCATTGCAGGAGCAGGGAAATGAAACAGGATTATCTTTGGGACAAGACAGGAAACGATGCCGAGATCGAAAGGTTGGAGGGTCTGCTTTCAGGTTTTCGATACATGGACGAGGCCCCCAACGGCTCGAACGTTGTCGAATTTCCGACAAGGTCCAAACGCAGCCTGAAGCCGTTGATCTTTTCGATGGCCGCATGTTTAGCCGTCGGCGCCGTTGCGATCGGTATCTGGAACCTGAGTTCAATAACCGGGGAACCGACGCCTTTGCACGTTGTTCATGAGACAGAAGCAGGGCCCAAGCCAGAGCTGGCAGTCCCCGTTACCCCGGCAACAAGAGAAGAACCGACACTAGTCCTTTCGAAACAAGCTCCGGTCATGATGGCGAAAAAAAATAAACCATCATTAAAGCAAAAATACACCGCCGCAGCCAATAAGGGTGACAGCGTCGACAAACCCAGGCTTACAAAAGAGGAAAAATATGCTTACGGGCAATTAATGCTCGCCCTGTCGATCACCAGTTCAAAATGGCAGGTCGTGCAGGATTCGATAAACGGCGTGGAAGACGGCCGGACGAACGACAGGTAATCATAAGGAGAAAAGATCATGCGCAAATTAATCAATTTTTCATTCAAAGGGGCCCTGATAGTGTTCGGCGCTCTCGCCGTCGTCAATGTCAGTGCCCAGGATGCCCGGATCCAGTTCGACCTGCTTAAAGGGATGGAAACGACAGCCCGAGATGTGGTCGAGGTCGATCTTGACGGCAAATTGCTCGACCTGGCAAAACGCGTCACCATCAAGGTCAAGAACGACGACGCCCGCAAGGTCGGCGAGGCCATCAGCGGCTTAAAGGGCATTTATGTCCGCGTCTATCGTTTCGAGAACGAGAACGAATACAACATGTCTGTGGTGGATCAGCTCCGCTCTCAGTTGACTTCTCCGGGCTGGGAACGCCTCGCCAACGTCCGCAGCAAGCGGAACAATCAGAAGGTGGATGTATTTACGATGTTCACTGGCGATGTAATGAGCGGTGTGGCCGTGGTCATTTCTGAATCAAAAAGCGTGGCCGTAATTAATGTGATCGGCCCGATCGATATCGAAACCCTGGTCGAACTGAGCGGCCGGCTCAACATCCCAAAGATCGATATCGATATCGACCATAAGACGACGAAAAAGCCTGGAACTGAGGAGGAGTAAATAGCTATGTTCTCAAAAAAGAATCTGCTTATCGCCTCGTGCCTGCTGGTTTTTTCGTTCGGCTTTACGGTACCGGCGGTAAGTGCCAAGACAAACGAATACGAGAAGATCGTCAAACATCTTAAGTCCAACTACCGCGCCAAAAAAGTAAAGGTACCGTTTATGTGGCTCGCCAAGCTCGCAGTCAAAGTTGTACGGCCGGCCGGCGTCAAAAGCTTTAACGTGACGCTTTTTCAGGACCTGCAATTTTCACGTGAGACCCTCGACATCGAGATGCGTAATGCCCTGCAAAACTCATTCGGCCCCGAATGGAGCCCCGTCTTCCGCGTTCGCTCACGCGACGGCCAGAACGCATATATGTACCTTCGCGAGGATGGCAAGAACATAAAGGTCACCGTTGTCACCGTCGAAAAAAGCCAGGCCGCCGTCATCCGCGCCACATTCAGCCCGGAGAAATTGGCCGAGTTTATAAACGAACCCAGCATCTTCGGTGTTTCGCTAAGCGATAACGCGAATCTCGATGAATAGACCGAAAACGGTCAGCCGCTCGGCCGTAGAAAGTAATTGCCCGCGAATAACGCGAAAGAGCGTGAGTATTAGCTCACTTTCAAAGTTCGTGATATTCGAGTTATTCGTGGCTAAATGTATATTTAACAGAACTTTTACCGTCAAATAGCTGTCAAAAAACTACCCAAAGCCAACTTTCCCCCGCATATAGCTGTTCGCCAATCATAAAAAGTTAACTCTGCCCCACAAAAAGTCATTCCCGAGCCAAATATAGTTAACTTTGATCGGGAAAAAGTTCTTCCTACGTCACCCAAAGTTCACTTTATCAGAGAAAAAGCTGCTCATAACTCAAATAAAGCTAACTTTGCCCGCGAGAAAGTTGAATTTGATCAAAGGAAAGTTGTCTCGACGAGAAGAGAATGTGACTGCGTCTAACGCAAAGAAAGATTTAAATGCTAAAAAGCATCTAAAGAGGATGTCTGAAAAGTCTATTCCTGTGGCTGAAGGCCACGAATGTAATAGCGTCGGGTGAAACCCGACGACTAAAAGTAAGAGAAACACCCTCCCTGAAAGGGAGGAATATTATTGAAAATGGATGATTTACAAATTACTTCGTCCCTTTCAGGGACGGTGGGGTAGATCGATACCTTCGTCGGGATGCTCCCGACGCTATTACATTTGTCCCTTTCAGGGACTTTTCAGACATCCTCTTATTCCGGTCGGGGACTGTATCCTCGGCCTGTGTCAGTTCTCTACCGGATCAGTCTCTTCAAACGTTTCATACCGATCTATCAAGGCGGATTCGATCGACGCGAGAAACTCGGCCTTTTCCGGGTCCTTCGCGTAGAGACTATCGAGTCTCGTAAACATCCTCTGGTGTTCGATCTTTACATTGATCAAAATATTTTTACGGTCTTCAGCAGAAAGCGGCATGCTCAAGAAAGTATCAAAGGGCCGATGGTTTTATCGGTATGCTTGCACACATTGAGAAACATCTTTTGTGCGACAGCACACACAACGCATTAACCCGACTTTGCGTGTTATCCATTCGATGATAATTTCAACGAAATGCCAAAACTTACTCCCCAGATGACGAGCAATTGTGGGCCGTTGCGAGTTGCCAGCGAGCGCGCCGGGGATGAACATTATCGGTTGTTCACAGCTTGGGTTATCGCTCGTCTTCGAGGCGCAATGTTGACTAACTGCCTGGCCGGTGCCCTGGCCTATAAAACCGCGCTCGATGAATTACTGGATTGCCTTCAAAAACGGCAATCGTCACCCGAAATCCAAAAACAAATTGCGTCCACGCTAAATTATCTTTTGCTTATCGAAAGGGACATCCTGGTTCTGCAAAAGCACAAACTCATAACAGCACAGGATTAAAATAAGGGGGAAAACATTGTGAAAAATAGTTATTTAAGATTCGGAGCAATGATCGGGACCTCAACAGTCATGATGTTGATCCTGATGTATTTGAACACCTACGCGTTAGATCACGTTTTTTTCAGTGAAACACGGTTCTTTATGGCGTTTGTAATGGGGGCGACGATGGCCGTCATTATGCTGCTTTTTATGCTGAATATGTATAAAAGCCGGAAGATCAACGCCGCTATCATCGTCGCCAGCGTGGTAGTTTTCGCGAGTTGTCTGTGGCTTGTTCGCAGTCAAAAAACCGTCGAAGACGTTTCTTATATGAAAGCAATGATTCCGCATCACTCGATCGCGATTTTAACCAGCGAACGAGCAAACATATCGGACCCGCGCGTAAGAAAACTCGCCGATGAGATCATCGAAGCTCAGCGTAGAGAGATCGAGGAAATGAAGGCTCTGATAAACGACCTTGAGAGCAAAAATTAGAAAGGGTCACCGTTAGATCCGCCGTTTAATTCGAACCGAAATTACAATGTTCTCTTCAAAAACGAATCCGGCATCGAGGCCGAGTCGCAGATAACCGCTTTTGAAGAAGCCTGCAATTGGAATTTGGTTTCCAGAGGTTGCGGTTTCGACCATTTTCTTAGGGCTTTGCCCATTGATGAGCGGCGATGGCTTTGCCTCGCCGTTAGGCGCTATCCAGAGTTTGCGGCTACGCCGCCGCTTTAGTTGATGATTCAGATAACGCGAGATAAACCTTGCTATTACCTTACCTCGGTCGCACATGACCGACTGCAGATCTTTCAAAAAGACCTTATTAAACAGATCGTCTGCGACGCCTGGTCTGAGGCAAGGAGGT
>JBGSXN010000131.1:0-5451 GCA_041751355.1 Pyrinomonadaceae bacterium | reverse complement strand
CTCAACGTCCTGGGCAAGGTCCTCGAAGAGCGGCATCGTCGTGGGCTAAGGACCGTGATCATCATCGACGAAGCTCACGAACTCTCCGACTACGTTCTCGAGGAGATCCGTCTGCTGCTCAACTTCGAGTCGGACAACGCGAAACATCTCCAGATCGTTCTGACCGGACAACCCGAACTGCGCGAAAAGCTAAATCAGACCAATCTTCGACAGCTCAAACAGCGTGTAGCTCTCAGATGCTCAATGCACTCATATCCGAGCGTGGAAGAGGTTGACCGCTATATCACCGAGCGGCTGCTGATCGCCGGCTGTGATCAGCCGAATATCTTTACGCCGGGTGCGGTCGATTTCATCTTTCAATGTTCGGAAGGAATTCCGAGACAGATCAACAACCTCTGTGATAACGCGATGCTTGCAGCATATTCCGCCGGCGAACAAGTCATCAGCCGCCAGATCATCGAGGCGGTCGCAGAAAATCTCGACATGCTTCCGCGAAAGGACGCGTTATTGGCCGCCGACGCCCTGCTTGATAATCCGACCGGCAGTGTGCTCCGGCCCGAAGCCAAAGAGGAGCTCTGGAGCGGCCAGGACATCAATGAGGCTGCCAAACCCCGGATGTTTCGTGAAGAGGTTACCCCGCCGCCGATCAGATCGAACGGAAATGGGAATGGAAACACTAACGGAAGCGCAAATGGCAATACTAGCGGGTATACCAATGGCGCCGAGCTGATCTTTGAGGAGATCGATGACGACGACGTCGCGCTCGAACTCGAAGAGTTGGTCGGATCATTTGAAAAATTCAGACAGTAACATCACGACAGGACACAGTTGAACGGAGCATCAAACGATGAGCATCCTAAGAGCATTACAAAAAAAGCGTACCGAGAGTCCGGGCGGCCAAATGCCTGCACCGGAGAATCTTGTCCGATTTGATCCAGCCGGACGGCGTCCGAATATGCCGCCCGAGCTTTTAATATCGGCCGATCTCACTATCGGTAACCTAGGTTCGGCGTTCATAGGGCAGCCAGATTCTACTATCGGGACGGCACTCCCTGATTTGGGATCGGAACTTACTGCCGGGGCAAAGTTGAACGCCGATGTCTTAACGCGTTCGGTTGGTCGACAGCTACCTGACTTTGTCAGTTGGACTGTCGACCCCGAACGCGTTGAGCCACGTCTCGTCGCGATAACCAGCCCTGTATCGAGTTATTGCGAAGAATATCGAAGCCTGCGAACACACGTGCTGCACAAGAGCCAGCGGCAGAAACTGCAGTCGATCGTGGTCGCGAGTGTTAATCCGAGCGAAGGTAAGTCGGTTACAGCATTAAATCTTTCGTGGCTCCTGGCTCAGACGGACGGTGTAAGAGCCTTGATAATCGACAGTGATCTGCGTATGCCGAGCCTGGCGGATTATCTCGGTATTGAGACCGACAAGGGGCTTTCGCATGTCCTATCCGGCGAGGCTACGCTGGCCGAATCGATAATTAGGCTCGAACCCTCGGGGCTGCACATTCTGCCCGGCGGAGAGTCTCGAGATGACGTTGCCGAACTGATCTCGGGACCCAAGTTCAAAGAGATCTTGCGCGAAGCACGTGAGATGTTTGATTACATAATCATTGATGCACCGCCGCTGGGAATATTCACTGACGCGACCGTCCTTATCAATCACGCCGACGGAGCGTTACTCGTAGTCAGAGCCAATAAGACGCGTTACAGCGCCATAGATCGATTACTCGAGCCGCTGCCTAAAGACCGTATGCTGGGCGTCGTTCTGAATGAGAGCGAGGACGTGCTGGAGGAATCACATTATAGTTACGGCTATTACAACTATCGAAAGCTTAACGAGAGGTTAAGTCCGTAACGACAAGGGCAGATCATGGGTGCATCGAGGTTCAGTCCAAGGATATTCTTTTTAATATTGGCCGACGCCGCGATCTTGTACGGCGGGGTCATATTAGCAATGCATATCCGCCTTGGCTTGACCGGCACCGCATACGAATTGTCAGAGAGAAACGGCTGGATAAAGATAGCCTTAGCATCCGCCGTTTGCCTGTTGATACTATACTTTTACGATCTTTACGATTACGTCGTAATGACGAATCGACGTGAGCTGTTGTTGCGGCTCGTTCAGGCATTAGGGATCGCGTGGGCCCTGCTCGCCTTCCTTTTCTATTTCTATCCTCCTTTGCTGATAGGCCGCGGCGTGTCCGTCATCTCGGTTCCTATCGTCCTCTGTCTGCTGTTGGTCTGGCGGGTCTTTATACACTCTCTCACCGGACATCCCGATATCGGCGAAAAGATCCTCGTCGTCGGTACCGGTCAAACGGCCCTCGATACCGCTGAGGCGGTGTGGGAACGCCGCGACGCGGGCTATAGGATCATCGGATTTGTATCCGAGAATGGTGCCAAGCCGCAAGAAAAGCTTGGCCGTTCCGTGATCCTGGGCAGGGCACTGGATCTGGAAGATGTGATCCGCAATGAAAAGATCGATCGCGTCGTGATCGCCGTTCGGGAACGAAGAGGGGCATTTCCAACCGAGGCACTCTTGAAAATGAGCCTGGCGGGCGATGTCTCGATCGAGGAATGCACATCATTCTTCGAACGGATCACGGGAAAGGTCCACGTAGATATGCTCCGCCCCTCATGGCTGATCTTCGCCGGGCGACGAAGGGATTCGCCTGTAAAGACCGCTTTTCGCGAGGCGATCCACAGATTGCTCGCTCTGATCGGCCTCGTGTTATCTCTGCCGATCGCGGTGCTGACCGCGATACTTATCAAACTGGAATCCCGCGGCCCTATCTTTTACCAACAGGAACGCGTGGGAATGAACGGTACCGTATTCAACGTCATCAAATTTCGGTCAATGAAGACCGACGCCGAGTCGAATGGCACGCCTCTCTGGGCGGCAACAAACGATCAACGAACAACGCGGGTCGGCAAGATAATCCGTAAGCTGCGGATCGACGAGATACCTCAATTTTGGAATATCCTGAAGGGCGAAATGAATTTCGTGGGCCCGCGGCCCGAGCGTCCGCATTTCGTCAAACAGCTTTGCCGTGAGATCCCATACTTTGATCATAGGCACCTCGTCGCTCCCGGCCTGACCGGGTGGGCCCAGATCAAGTATCCGTACGGCGCATCGGTGAACGATGCGATCCAAAAACTGCAATACGACCTCTATTACATCAAGAATCAGAGCCTGACGCTGGACCTGGTGATCGTATTTGAGACGGTTAAAACGGTGCTCTTCGGAACCGGAGGACGGTAGAGACACATTGAAATCTGGAGTAGAAAGGCCAATCGGCGTTTTAACATTCACGAGGAAATGGAAATGAAAGTAATGATATTTCTTAGAAACATATTAGTGGCATCTGCCGGGCTGATGCTGTTTACCGCTGCCCTCTCAGGTCAAACCGTCGATCCGAAGACCAGGAATGCTGAGCCTCAGTCGGCCGCTGACCGTAATGCGTTAAGGCCCGCCCCGCTTCCTGCACCCAGCTCGAGCGGTACTACGGATGTCGACGAAGAAAAGACCGACGAGGAAGACATACTGCCCTATTACGACAACTATTTGAAAGAATATCGTCTGGGCCCCAGCGATATGATCTCGGTTGAGGTTTTCGGACAGTGCCCGGACTATTGCAAGACGGGTATCACAGTGCCGCCAAACGCCCGGATCTCATATCCACTTATCCGTGAGGGCATCCTTGTCGCAGGCAAGACCGTCGAGCAGATTGCTGCCGAGATCACAAAAAAGCTCGATGAATTTATCATCGACCCAAAAGTGACCGTAACCCTCGACAAGGCAATGGCTACCCGCTATAGCGTGATGGGCAATGTCGCCGAACCCGGCGTCAGGGTAATGGACCGAAAAGTCAGTGTTTACGAGGCTATTCTGGGGTCGGGCGGCGTGACCAAGAACGGTGATCGCAATAAGGTTTATATCGTCAGCTATACCAAAGAGGGGCGGCTCTCGCGCAGAATGGTGAGCCTGGCCCAAATGGAAAGCGGCAAAGCTGAGATGGTCTTCCTCAGTCCGGGTGACCAGGTGTTCGTCTCGGGCAAGGGGTTCACCATCGAAAAGTTCTTCGATGTTTTAGGAAAAGCGAGCGCGGCCCGAATGCTTTTTGGAGTCCCATTCTAAACCGCCCGATCAAGAGGATCTGTAACATGAGAACGCTGCTTAAGATCTCAGTATTAGTGCTGATAGCGGTTTGCTGCCAGACCGCTAATGCGGAATGGGTCAGGCAAAACACCAATAGTTTTGCCTGGTACCGCGACGTTTTTTTTCTTGACCACAAAAAAGGCTGGATAGTCGGAAGTGACGGAGTAATGCTCGCCACCGACGACGGCGGCAATAGCTGGATACAGGCGAAAAAGTTCACGACCGACTCTTTTGTCCAGATATATTTCGAGAATGAGACCACGGGCTGGGTTCTGTGCCAACGGAACATATACGCCCGCGGCAGCAACGCGACGTCATACCTTCGCCGAACGACAGACGGCGGCCGTACGTGGGAGATTGTCGAATTTCAGGATGGCGGCCGCGAACGGGTAACCAAAATGCTCTTTCACGAAGACGGTCGGGCTACGGCATTTGGCGAGGGCGGCATCTTTTACGGCCTTCAGGAGGACCGGACCTCGTGGAAAAAGAGCCAGACTGCCATTCACTATCTATTGCTGGACGGCGGCTTTGCGAATGAGACAGTCGGTGCCATAGTAGGCGCCGGCGGCACGATCATGTTTACCGAAGACGCAGGGTTCACCTGGGAGAAAGCCACTTTGCTGGGTGACCTCGATACGCGATTTAACGCGGTCGATTTTGCCGGAAAAGGTGCTTGGGCGGTAGGTTCCAAAGGCCGCATCTTTCGCTCAAACGGAGCGCGGCTGTGGCGGCAGGTAAATTCCGGCGTCACCGCCAATTTGAACGGCGTTTATTTCACCAGTCAAACCAACGGATGGGCAGTCGGCGATAACGGTGTCATCGTCCGGACGAGAGACGGCGGCACTACATGGATGGATGAGAAGTCCAAGACATCCCATAAACTGGAAAAGGTCATTTTCTCGAACGGAAGGGGATGGGCTATCGGCTTCGGCGGGACCGTTTTGACTTACGACGAAGGCGTAAGAAATCGCGACACTGGTTCGAGGCCGGTATTGATGAAACGCGGCTGATCTGACGGGGGATCAACTTGACACATACAGTTCAACTTTCGTAGGATTCAAGTTCGCTCTTTTCTCGAAACGAGCGACGTTTTTTTGAAAAATCGTGGGGCACGCGTGCAATAAATTTCTAGGTTTGTCGGTCTGTGGGCACGTACGTCAATTGGTAGACAGCCTCCCTTACAAGGAGGAAGTTAGGGGTTCGAGTCCCTTCGTGCCCACCACTCTTGCGGGGTCGTAGTTCAGTTGGTTAGAACGCCAGCCTGTCACGTTGGAGGTCGCGGGTTC
>JBGSXN010000130.1:0-3402 GCA_041751355.1 Pyrinomonadaceae bacterium | reverse complement strand
GCGGTGTCGCCGTCTTTGAGAGACCTTGTTAATTCTTCACCCGAGTTCCCGTTCCCCGACAAGATAGCCGTCACGGGTTCGTCCGATACTCTACCCGGCACCAGCGGCGTACCATCATCGAGACAATACATCAGGGTATCGTCAAGATAATCCTTTCTGCATTCAGGGCATCGTTTCATAAATATTATTCTGAAAACCCAATTTTCCTCACGAGCTTCTGAAAACGCGGGTCATCCCGCAAAGGGTCGAAACGCGGGTCGGATTTGAGCAGCAATACGTAGTATTCGCCGTTGTCGTAAGCCCGTTCGAGTTCGGCAAGTGCCTTGTCCTTGTCGCCCAAATCGACAAGAAAACTCGCCACAATATGTACAGGCAAGTTAACACGCGCTCGTTCTCCGATCATCGCTCGTTCGAAGCCTTGCCAGCCGCCTTTTGCAAAGGTCTCGCGTGCCAGTGAGGCACTCTGATTGAACCCGAGAAGATCAAAGTATCGAGCAAGCGCTTCGACGGCCCGGGCGTGATCGCCCTTTACCTGATATGTTGAAAAGAGGCTCCTGTAAGCAGGCGCGAAATTAACGTCAAGTTCGATCGTCTTCTTCAGCTGTTCCACGCTTTCATCATATTTGCGGGCCCGAAATAGATTTTCACCGTATAATCTGTTGATAATGAGGGAGTAGGGCTCGAGCTCGACCGCTCGGCGAATTTCGTGAATGGCTTCATCGTGCCTTCCTGAATAGCTTAGTATTTCACTGTACCACTGATGCGCGGTGGCATAGTTCGGATTCAGCCCGATTGCCAGCTTGAACTCGCGCTCGGCACCGGCAAAATCGTAATCGTAGTTACCGAGAACGGCGCCGAGAGCTGCGTGAGCCTCGGCCAAATCGTTGTCGAGCGTTAGTGCTTTGAGCACAAATTCACGGGCCTTTGGCCCCGCTTCGCGGGCGCTAACATTGCTGTATCCGGGAAGGACTGAATAAGCGTCGGCAAGGCCTGTTAACGCAAGTGCGTAGGAAGGATCGATGGCAGTTGCTTGATTAAAATAGTCAATTGCCATTAAAAGGTCTTTCTCGGCGCGCTTGTTCCAATGAAAACGGCCTCGCAGATAAAGTTGATAGGCTTCAGCGTTTTCGGTGGAGGTCTTTGCTACTTTCTGCTCGTCCGCGCCCGACAGCTTCGTTTGCAGCTTTGTCGAAATATCACGCGTGATATCTCTCTGCAGGGCGACAAGATTCGTCATCTGGCGGTTATAAGTTTCGCTCCAGATAACCTTGTCCGATGCGACATCGACCAATTCAACATAAAGCGACAGATCGGCGGCTCGTTGAACGACTTTTCCGGTCAAGATCGCCTGCACATTTAACTCCTTGCCTATGGCCTGCGCGTCCGTATTTTTGCCTTTATATCGAAAAACACTCGACCGTGCCCTGACATTCAAATCCTGCAATTCCGACAGGCTGCTAATAAGCGTCTCGGTCATCCCGTCCGAAAGATATTCGACATCCGCATTCCCGCTCTCATTAACAAACGGCATTACAGCGATCGATTCGATTTGATTGGCAGGTGAGAAATAGCGATAGCCAAAGAATCCGCCGGCGAGAAGTAGAGCGGCGACGACCAACGCAGCCAGCGGCTTTGCCGCTCTATTTGCGGAGAAGCTCTGCTTTTCCGACAGTTCGCCCAAAGAATCCCGAGGCTCCGCCTCCGCTCCTGTACGCAGAATAGCGGTCTGGTCGGTCGGATTTATCTGCGCACGAGTCGGAGCCTCGCCCGGGGCAGCCGTCGAGCGAAGTATCGCTGTTTGCGGTTCGTCGGCTGGGAACCCAGTTACTGCTACTGGTGGCGCTCCCGGTTCTGACAAGATCGCCGACGCCGGTTCATCGCCAGCCGTGGCCGGGCCAAACAAGAGTTCCGTACCGTCGTCGAGACAGAAGCTCATCGAATCGTCGTTGTAGTCTCTTCCGCATTCAGGACATCGTTTCATATCAATCTTGAGGGAAGGCCATTGCGGCTAGTCGAGTCTTTAGGTCGTCAAGGTAATTCCTCAACTCGGAAACCGACACATCGCCCGGTGGAACGAGGTCGTCGCCGAGACTTATTTCGCTCAAAACCCATGCTAATTGAGCCGCAGTCAGGCCGGTGTCCTTTTTACGGGCTGCAACGAGAGCATCGCCCAGCGAATATCCGGCGAGTTCGAGCGCGCGCACATCAACGAGATCACGCACTTCAGAACGCGATAACAGAGCGCATAGCTTATTGGCAAGTATTTCCTCCGGTGTATCGACGCGGACGCCGTCGAATACCCGTTTCTGATCGTCCACTTGAAAAACATACTCGCGGATCAGATCGACCACGATTGACTCGTTGCCGCGACTGAGCAAAAAGCGGCGGAAATCCGGCGAGGTCTGTAGCGACTCGACATCGGCTTCTAACTCGCGAGCAACCTCGTGCACTATCGCGACCCCGCGTTCCATCTCGCTCTCAAGCGTAAAAAGATCGAGGTCCTTAGTTTTGCGATGATGAAGGTAATAGCCGACAAGAGCCGCTCCGCCGCTTAGAAAAAAATTGTTCTCACGCGCAAAAAATCGCCTGAGAAACTCTTTTTGAAGTTCGATTAGTTCGATTTTAGTCAATTAGCCCCAACTCCTGCCACTCTCGTATCAAAAATTCCCAAAACCCGCGCCGACGGCCGAGATGATGTTCGACCTTGTCCCAAACGGCGAACAACTCGTGTGGCGTCGTGAATTGCCACACATCAGTATCGCGACCCTCGCGGAGGATCTTGCCTAACAATCGAAACCGCTCATCCTCCGACGCCGACGAAAGCTTTTCTCGCAGTTCGGCAACCGTCATTGGTTCATCCCATAAAAAATAAGGAACCGATTCGGATGACCGCATATCTGTTGAAAGCATATTGTTCATTCTACTGTTCACACCGGATTCTACTCTATTCCGAGAGACCCATCCGTTTCAGCAATCCCGCGAATCGCGGGTCGTCGCGGAGAGATTCAAAAGGGATCTCCCATCTGAGACCTGTCAAGCTCGCTCGGGCCTGAAAGTCTTTTTCCAGCCATTCGAATGCCTTCTCTTTTTCACCGAGTCCTGCATAGACGGCAGCGACGTGCCTTCCATTTGCTTCCTTTCTCGAAACTTTTTCCTCCAACTCCCTCGCGATTGCGGTTGCCTCACTGCGTTTTCCCATTACGCCGTACGCATAACCCAGATTCATAAGAGCCACACCGGCTCTGTTGCTCAGCCCGGCCGCTTTTTCCAAATTTGCGATGGCTTCGGGGTTGCGTCCGAGTTTTAGGTATGACAGTCCTAAAGTACTATAGGCAAGCGAAAAATTCGGATCGAGTTCAATCACTTTGAGAGAGTTTTCGATGCTGGCATTATGGTCGTTCT
>JBGSXN010000129.1:0-5210 GCA_041751355.1 Pyrinomonadaceae bacterium | reverse complement strand
GAAACGCCGACGCCGACGCCGACACCTCCGGAGACGCCGACTCCGACGCCAACGCCGCCGATGACGCCGACGCCGACGCCAACGCCGCCGATGACGCCGACCCCGACGCCGACGCCGAAGATTACTCCGACGCCGACGCCGACGCCGAAGATTACTCCGACGCCGACACCCACGCCGAAGATTACTCCGACGCCGACGCCGCCTATCACGCCATCGCCGACGCCGCCGGAGCCGATCCCGGAACCGATGACGATATTGTTATTTGGTACAGGACTCGCGTCGATCGGCCTGGCAGCACGCAGGCGGTTTGGCAAAAAAGGCGAAACCGAAGATGAAAAGGACAGCGAAAATAGTTAATATAATGGGCACGCGCCGCTGCAGAAAGTAAGCAGCGGCGCAGCCCTCTCGATAATTAAAGGATCTGCCACGGCGAGATCATATCCTGAGAGAAGGGGACATTAAAATGCGATTAAACCGATATTACGTTTTGTTCATAATGGCAATCGTGCTGACGCTGGGCATCTCGACCGCGTTTGCCAATAACGACACTACGAAGAAACGGCCGAAGAACACCGGTATCCTGAATATACGCACTACTGAAACGGCCTATCCGGTCCGCGTGAACGGAGAGTATGTTGGAATGACAGGCGTTGGTACCGGGGCAGATTTCTTCCTGACACCAGGTTTCCACACGGTCGAAGTTGCCGGCCCGGACGGCAAGATTTGGCGTGACGAGATCGAGATACGCCGGGATCAAAAACATTGTATCTGTTTAAAGATCGTTCGTGAGACGACCTCAACGCCTTGCCCATATAGATTTCATCTGGAAGGCCCGGATCGTGTGACCGAGGGTGACCTTATTACTTTCGCAGCGATCAACTCGGGAACGGCTCCTATACCTATTCGCTACGCCTGGCGACTCTCGCCCAATGTCAGGGTGACGAGCGGTTTGGGTACCCCGTCGATCACAGTCGACACCAGGGGCATGGGCCGGAGCACAATAAATGCGGAACTGGACGTTAACGACGATGTATATGACAGCCGCTGCCGCCAGGTGATCTCGGTCCCGACAGAGGTTGTTCCTATCGAGCCGATCAAAGAGGCGCAGCCTTTCCGATGTGACGAATTCGAAGCAAAGACACCGGACGATGACAAGGCCCGTTTTGACAACTGCGTCATTCAGGCACAGAATACACCGGACTCGCAGCTGTATATCGTTATCTATCCAGGAACCGACCGTTTAAGTACGACGCGCAATACCTATGATCGACTCTCCCGCAGGGCACTCGATTATATGGTAAAGGAACGGGGATTCGACCCGAGACGAATATCCATCGTCCGGGGCAGCCCCCGGCTCAAGACGACGTACGAGATCTGGATCGTTCCTCCGGGAGCTCAGCCTCCGGTTGTACAATAACCCACACGAGAAAGTTAGCTTACTTTTGGGACAGGCCGCGAGGCATGTCCCTTTTTTTTTACCCTGGGACGTGCGAGAATGGGAACATCTCCTCCGGCGCGTTCACGAGATTGTGTCCGTCACTCGCGCCCGTTTTACTTCGGCAATACTAAAGGCAAGACAATGAAATTGTATAGCACCCGCATTTTTCTCATAACCGCAGTATTTTTGTCATTTGTAATGGCAGTAAACTCGTTCGGCATTGTGAATTTAGCCAGCGACTCCCGTTCGAAGGCCTCGGAGCGTCGAGATCGGATACCGGTTAACAATACGAATTCTGAAACCGGTGTAACCTTTGAAAAAAACCTCGGCCAGGCGGATAACATGGTCAGGTACCTGTCCCGAAGCGGCGGTATCACCACCTATCTCACCGATGATTCTGCATGGTTTTACTTGCCATCCGGAAAATCTTCGTCGGCACGTGCCGTTCGCGGTGACGGAAGTCGCTTCGAAGGGAGGCGGCCGACAATTGGTCGAGCAGGCAACGCCGAACCGTCCACGTTTAGCCGGATCCAGATGAAATTCAAGCGAGCCACAACAGGTCGTGGAATAAGTGGTGAGAAGCTTCGTGAAGGTACGGTCAACTATCTGCGAGGTATCGACCCAACCGAATGGGTGACAAATGTTCCCACCTTTGGAACCGTTCGTTATAGCCAATTGTACGAGGGAATTGACCTTGTCTATTACGGTAACGATCGCGGCCAAATGGAGTATGATTTCGAGGTCGCTCCGGGAGCGGACCCGGGACAGATCAGTCTTGAATTTTCGGGTGCCGAAAGCATCGGGGTTGATGAACTCACGGGAGATCTTGTGATCAAAACTGCCTACGGTGATCTCAGGCATAATCGCCCGGTTGCTTTTCAGGATTCTCGCGAAGGCCGGCGAAACGTGACAGCTCGTTATCATACTTCGAACGGCAACAGAGTAACATTTCAGGTCGATGGATATGATCGGTCGGTGCCGCTAACGATCGACCCAGTGATCGAGTACTCGACCTATCTCGGCGGGAGCGGAGACGTTGATTTTGTCAATGGTATCGCCGTGGACGCCAGCGGCAACACTTATATGGCCGGAAGCACAAATTCGGCTAATTTCCCCACGGTATCTCCGTTTGACGGCACGTTCGGCGGTGACCAGTTCTTATACGACGCATTTGTGACGAAAATGAATGCCGACGGGTCCGCGATCCTTTATTCGACGTACCTTGGCGGCAGCGGTGATGATAATGGCCTGGCAATTGCCGTTGACGCGTCCGGGCAGGCCTACATTACGGGCTTTACGAACTCATCGAATTTTCCTACTTCGGCGGGCACGTTTCAAAATGCCAACAATGGATCATCGTACGATGGGTTTCTCACTAAATTGACATCCAACGGCTCAGGGCTGGTTTATTCAACGTATATTGGCGGTGGCCAAAACGATGGCGGCTACTCAGTTGCGATAGATAGCTCGGGCTTTGCCTATGTTGGGGGCGAGACCTCATCGCCTGATTTTCCGACGGTGACTCCGCTTCAGCCGGCATATGGCGGCGGAGGCAGTGACGGTTTCGTCGCGAAATTCAACCAAGCCGGCAACGGACTGGTATTTTCCACATATATTGGCGGATCTGGCGAGGATCTCGCATTAGGAATTCGAGCCAATGCGTCGGGAGTGTACCTCGCCGGAGCAACAGCCTCAAGCAATTTCCCAACAGCCAACGCGTCACAGGGTACATTTGGCGGGAGCGGATTTTTCGACGGTTATGTTGCAAAACTGGATCCTACTGGTGGGAGCCTTGTTTTTTCGACATACTTAGGGGGAAATGACTATGACGTTGCCAGCGGTATCGCCCTGGATACTAACGGCAATGCCTATATTACCGGAACAACGGCGTCAGCAAATTTCCCGGTAGTGTCTCCTTTCCAGGCAAATCTAAATGGCACCTCCGACGATGTTTTTATTACCAAGATATCGGGGTCCGGAATCATCGTCTATTCGAGCTTTCTGGGCGGGAGTTCAACGGATGCCGGAGCGGCAGTGGCTGTTGACTCAGCCGGTGCCGCCTATATAACCGGGAGTACGTTTTCGACGAATTTTCCAACTGTCGACGCCATGCAGGGCACTTTGGGCGGCCAGGCAGACGCATTTGCTGCAAAGGTCAATCCGGCGGGTTCAGCCCTGGTTTTCTCTACCTATATCGGAGGAAGCAGTTTTGATGACGGATTAGCTATAGCCCTCGATTCTTTCAAGAATGCGTATGTCGCTGGCGGAGCCGATTCAGCCAACTTCCCAACTGTAGCGCCATTCCAGGGTACCCGGCTCGGGGCTTCAGACGGATTTCTTATAAAGCTGATCTCGTCAACGACCATATCGGGGCAAGTGTTTACCTCGGACGGCCGCGGGCTGAGGAATGCAGTTGTGACTCTAACTGATCATAACGGCATCCGCCGACAGGTTATAACAAGCTCCCTCGGATTTTATAGCTTTGCCGATGTTGCGACCGGGCAAAATCACTCTCTGAGTGTGGCGTCAAAACGTTTTCGCTTTTCGGTTGTTAATGTAACGCCTATGGAAAACCTTTTGACAGTTAATTTTATCGGTCAGGAGTAACAGATCGCTCGGAATGGTCATTTTAAGCGGGTGTCCGGCCCGCTTTTTTAATTTCGAGGTAAAGCATTGTAATATTGACCATTTGAACTATGCCAGCACCAAATATAGAAACCATCGTCTCTCTTTCGAAACGCCGCGGTTTCGTTTTTCCTGCTTCTGACATCTATGGCGGCCTCGGGTCGTCGTGGGATTATGGACCGCTCGGCGTTGAGCTCGCGAATAATATAAAAAAGAGCTGGTGGAATTGGCTGGTCTACGAACGTGATGACATTGAAGGTCTCGACACGTCGATCATCCAGAACCGGCTGGTTTGGAAATATTCGGGTCATGAAGATACGTTTTCAGATCCGCTGGTCGATTGCCGAGACTGCAACGCCCGGTTGAGGCTTGATAAACTCGATGTCGATCCGGCTGACGGAAGGGCGATGTGTTCGAACTGCAGCTCAAAGAATCTTACTGAGCCGAAAGACTTTAACCTGATGTTCCGGACGACAGTCGGCGCCGCCTCAGCCGACGACGATCCGATGGCACTCGCCTACCTTCGGCCTGAGACAGCGCAGGGAATATTTATCAATTTTGCCAATGTGCTGAACACTTCGCGTCGAAAGCTGCCGTTCGGCATCGCTCAGATCGGTAAGGCATTTCGTAATGAGGTGACGCCCGGTAATTTTATCTTCCGCACCCGCGAATTCGAGCAGATGGAAATGGAGTACTTCGTTCGTCCTGAGGACGCCCCGCGGATCCATCAGGAATGGATCGACGGCTTTCAGGAATGGCTGCACTCGCTCGGGATAAATGCAGCAAACCTCTCGCTTTACGAACAGAGGGCAGAAGAACTCGCACATTATGCCGAGCGAACGGTTGACATAATGTACCGTTTCTTCCCGGAACGCGATGACGAGGACAAGCAGTGGGACGAGCTGATGGGGATCGCTAATCGGACCAATTACGACCTGCGAGTTCACTCAAAAAAACCAGAGGACGCGGAAGGGAAAAGGATAAACCCCGATTCCACCGAGGACCTTTCGTATTTCGACCCGCAAACGAACGAGCGATTCTATCCTTATGTGATCGAACCCGCTATCGGCGTAAATCGCACGCTGCTCGCCGTAATGATGGACGCTTACACCGAGAAGACCAATGAAAAAGGCGAGGTGCGGGTCAT
>JBGSXN010000128.1:0-8262 GCA_041751355.1 Pyrinomonadaceae bacterium | reverse complement strand
TATTTCAAAACAAGCCAAGCAGGTGGTTTTTCGCCTTCGTTGAGCGGAGTATTTTTTAGATGAGGATCAAAAATTATCTCATAGAGAAAAAGGTTCAGGTGCTCGCCGGTGCCGCTCGATTGATCAAGCCGGCCAATGCTGACAGGTTTGCCTGTTCCTCTGCTCGGCGACTCAAGACGCTCCTTTAGCGCTTCGGTCACGGCTCCTATCGCCTTTGATGTGTCAGCAAGCGGCATAAAATCTTACAAGTAGTGTCTGCTCAAACGCGAAAACTCACGTTTCGCGGGCTGTGCCGCGTTTTGATTGGTCGGTCGCGGCGCTGGCTCAGGCTGTTTTGGTTTTTCGTCCTCGATCACAACATTGATCGTTCCGATCGAAAGCTCGAATGTCTGCTCGGCAAGACCGCTCGTCTCTTTGCGCTCACTTACATTTTGTTCTCCGATCAACTGAGTTTGTTCGAAATGGGGACTCACGATCTGTTTTGTAATTTTTGGTTCTGGTCGTTCTACAACAACTTCAGAAATTCCTGACTCATTTGGTGAATCGGCCGCCCACTGCTGAACTTCACGAAGTAAAATCTGATGGATCTCCGCCGGTTCTGCATTGCCACGCTCGATGATCTCGGCAGTTTTTATAAAGTAGTCTTTCTTCGCGACATCATGAGTGATCGTTTCTTCACCTAAATCCTTTGTTTCTTCCGCTTCAACCAAAACGCGCTCCGTTACTTCCGGAGCCGGATCAGTGGCGATTTTCGTTTCTTTTGATATCGTCTGCTTTCGTGCAGCAGGTTCAACGACGACTTGTTCATCAGATAGAGCACTCGCCGTTTGCTCACGCGGCGAATTTACCGTTTCCGACGCCGAGTTTGGCATTAGCTCGGTTTCGATGATCTCGGGTTCCTTTTCAGGCTTTTTAGAATGCACGGCCGGACTTGCGGCGACATCTGGCAGATCAGAATTTTTGACTTGCTTGGAGGTTTGCAATTTAATCTGTGACTTCCCAGTGATGTCCAAACGCGATGCTTGCCGTTTACTTTTATCAGAGTGATCGGCCTGAGACGGCGCGACAATGATCGTTTCGTCGACTTCAAGCGGCGAAAGAGATTTGCTCGCAGGTTCCGCTTTCTTAAGTTGGCGCTCTTTCTCATTGCCCCGCGTAAAACGAAGCCCGCTTTGTTTTGCGATTCTAGAAAAATAATTCATTGACTATCTTCCGGCGGCGATTAGATCGAGATATTCGGCTCGCCGCCAATGCGGAATCTCGAATATCTCCTTTTCGCTCCAGTGATAACGAGAAGCGAGTTTGTGAACCATGACAATCAACTGCTTCTGCTGACGAGCCAACGTACGAAGCGCAGCGTCGCAGAGATCGAGGGAAAATTTATTCTCGGCGCCGCATTCCGCACAAGCCACACGGCACCGAAAATTTACAAGCGGATCGGCTTCGTCCATTGCATCGTCGATCAAGTCGAGGTCTTTTGCACGAAGTCTTATTCTTGATTCCGAAGGGCCCGCAAGAGCGCCGACCATCGCCATCGCCGCTTGTTTTTCATCGCGAAAAATCGTCCCAGCCCAGTTTTTCTGATCGTCTCCGGTTGGTTTGCGAAAGTTGATCGGCTCGCCGCCGACCCGGACATTTATTACATCAATCAGGTCAGCCTCGTGTTGAATCTCCGTAATCTCGTCGAGAGTCAATTCGATTTCGAGTTCAGCACCACAGCCGCCGCAGTTGAACTGAAAATTAAACGGAACTCGCTCTTCGCCTGCCGCCAAGGTGAGCAGACATTCAAGACGTTTGCCGACAGAAAGAGCGCGAAAAAAATCTTCGGGCAAATTTACGTCGAAAACGACGACGCATTGTTCGAGCAGTGTTGTGACAAGTAAAGCCGAATTATCCGCAGCAAAATTTATCGCGAGATCGCTCTCAACAATCCCAAACCGGCGCAACCCAACTTCGCGGCCGGCAGAATCGACAGCGAGAGTTGGAGATAATTCCGGTAACGGAATTGTTGGAGTTTGTATGGAAGCCAAATTCACGCGTCACCTCCGCCGCTTAACTCTGCGGAACGTCGTCGCTTTCCTTCGGTTCCTTGGTGTCGATATCGCGATCCCAGCCTTCCAGCTCGATCTTTAACGATTCGATCGAGACGGCGTTGGCATTGGCGTTCAACTCGGGCATCGCCGTGTATTCGCTGACCCAGCAGTAATACAGAAAATACCTGTAAACGACGTGGCCTTTTTCGTTCATCATCTCGAGAGTAAGATCTTTTTTGTACTCGGCGAGATCCATCGCCGTGTCACCGGCATATGGATGAACTTTGTTCGCCCACTTTTCGAATTCCGGATCGTGCGTAAGCCCGCGCTCCAATGTGATCGCGTCGTAGCTCGTGCGGCCCGGCGATTTGTGATCGGTGCTGTTGTCACCACCGTCACGATGCTTGACGACCTCGGTAGTGCGTTTGAGCGCGCTGACTTTGCTCACGCCGAGCACGGTTTTGCCATCCCACAGAATTCGGAACTTAAAGTTTTTATACGGATCGAACCGCTTTGCATTCTTTTCAAATCCTTTTCCCATTTCTTCCTCCTTTTACTCTTTAAACATCCGGAATTTGCTGGATGGTGATGATAACGAACTCAGCCGGTTTGAGCGGCGCAAACCCGACCTGGATATTTACTATGCCCAGATTGCGGTCGTTGGCCGTCGTAGTTTCACCGTCGCATTTAACGAAGAACGCTTTGTCCGGGGTGCTGCCCTGAAAAGCTCCTTGTCTGAAGAGACTCATCATAAACGCGCCGACATTCATTCGAATCTTTGCCCAAAGCGGCTCGTCATTCGGCTCAAACACGACCCACTTTGTGCCGCGGAAAAGCGACTCTTCGATAAACAACGCAAGCCTACGAATCGGAATATACTTCCACTCCGAGCCGAAATCGTCGTTGCCGTCAAGCGTTCGCGCTCCCCAATTGACAATGCCGTTCGGAAATTTGCGAATGCAATTGACACCGAGTTTATTAAGCACGCCGTTTTCGTTGTCGGTCAGATTAAGCTCAACATCTAAAACCCCGCGAAGGTCGGCCTCGATTCCTGCGGGAGCCTTCCAAACGCCTCGCTGCGAATCCGTTCGCGCTAGCAGGCCGGCCATCATGCCCGACGCTCCGACTGGTTTGATAACCCCGCCGTCGCTGTATTTAACTCTGGGATAAAAAAGAGCCGAATGTGTTTTGACAATACCGGCCCGAAGCGAGTTGACCTTTGCCGCATCGGCTTCCATTTTTTCGCCGTTCGTCCAACTGGTCGGCGCGTCGAGGAGCAAAAACGCCCTTTTCCTTTCGCAATACGTAGTCGCCGGTCCGAACAGCTGCTGATACTCGCCTTCGTCGATGTCGCCATCTTGCGGAATGATCATCAGCGTAAACAGATCGATTCGATCGAGGGCATAAAAGCCGGTGTGATCGAGCGCGCTTCCGGTGTAGTCGGCAACGGTCAGTGGTGTACCGTCGTCGTCTTGTCCAACCTGTCCGGCACCGGTCTGGAACGCTCCGGTTCCGATGCCGCCGAGTGCATATTGGCGGACATTCGACGTAAAAGAAGAGGCAAGGTTAGTCGTCGTGCTGGTCAGACCATAAGTCGTGTTCAGCATTCCGATCTTCGGTTTGAAAGCGAGGTGATAACCCCAAACCTCGGCTGTGACCGGCGAATCGGGCTTGTCATTTATCCTCTTTGCAATGATCTGCAGCTTTTCGCGAATGCCGTCGCCGTGATTGTTGACATTATTTAACGCCGGCGGCAAGTTGTCCCTGAACCATCTGTCTGCGGCAGCCGTAGTTTCTAAAACGTTCGGAAGCGGAACATTAAAATCAACCGTGTTCGGAGCCGGTGCACCCGTAAACGTAAACTGCACCACGTCGCTCTGGAGTAGTCTCGCAAGCGCATTAACGGTGCCGGTAAAGAACGTTGCGGTCGGGACTGGACGATGGTTTGCGTAACGCGTCGTTTCGACGCCGCCCTGATCGATACCGAGCATAAGCGGACCGGCGAGATCGTTAGAACTTGCCCGACGAATCTTCACACTCAGGTTATTGCCGGTAGCGGAATTGATTCGCAGCACTCGAATGCCACTGCCCACGTCTATTTCTTCCAAGCTGCACGTTACGGCTACGCCGGCCGGCAAGCCGGGCGAGATCCTCGCCAAAATTTCTCCTTCGAGACCCGCTTTCGTTGTCGCGGCGAGCGGCGCCGGATCATTATCCCTGATCCTGATCTCGCTAAACGGTCCGTCGTTTACGCTGATCTCGAATTTACTGGCTGCGGTGGCAGCCGGCGGAGTGTATATGAGCCCGTTAAGCTCGTCGCGAACATTCGTAAGTGTCGTGCCCATCGCTCGGCGGCCTTCGCTGTATCCGGTCGCCGGGACCGATTCGATACTGAATCCCGCAGGAAGCTGGGCATCGACGATCTTGGAGCTTTGCGTCACGAATGTCGGTGCGTAACGCGAGGCCAGAGGGTTCATCGAAAGACCGAGAAACGACTCGCCTTTCACGACCGTGCCGTTTTCTTCTTGTGAGACGAAAAGATTGAAAGTCTCGTCCGGATTGCCGGTATTGTAATCGACGGTCAGCCTGACGTTATTGCCCCACGTTCCGGCGTCTTTTGCAAGCAGTTGGAGAGCGCCGACGCCCGCGAGATTCTCGAGAGTGACGTCAGCTTTTCTGGCATTATGAGCTAGCCTGACGATGTAACAGTCACTGCCGCCATTGTCGAAATATTGCTTCACGCTTGCGCCCATTTCACTCGCCGAATGTCCGCCGCCGAATTCGCGAAGAAAATCGGAATAGCTCAGGCAGCGGACGGCTTTATTGATCGGCCCTTTTTGTGCGCGGCCGAAAAATGCGGCAATGGACGTGGCCACACCTGTGATCGTTCTGACGCCGCTTGGAACTTCCTGGATATAAACTCCCGGATAGGTTGGTTGAATCGGCATGATTATTCCTCCTAAAAGATTGATCTGTAAAGACAGAGATGCGCTGTCTTCGCTGAATACAACAGAAAACTAGAGTGTTATGGGCGGTAGCTTTAAAGTTATTAGTAAATTAAACCAACTGCGAAATTTGCTGAGAACTTCAAAAAACTTTATCCAAACTTACCGGTCCAACAATCCTTACTCAACTCAACTGTTTCCTGTAGTAACCGTGTAACGTCGCGATAAATGCTCGGGGTAGCTCTTTCGTCGGACAAATATTCCCGAGGCGAAAATTTAAGACTGTTTTTTACAAATAACCTCATGAAGACAGTTATTCAATGCAAATCGTAAACATCCCTATGAAGATCAAATTTCTGCGAGGGGCGACGGTATCTGAAGCGTACAAAAAATCAAGGAACCCGTGGTCGAGAAAACAGCCTGCCTGTTGGCATGGTCGCTTTAAATATCATTTTGATGTTACTTTAATATCAAACAAAGCAATTTCGGCGTGAATAGAATCCGTATCCAAGTCTATATAAGACCTCTTTTGGAGAACACCCTCCTTACAAAGAGGGAACTCCCCGAATAGACACCGTCCAGAATCGCGCTCGTTAATCGGAAAAGGGTATTGAGGGGCAGGGCGTAATAACCCTAAGGATGGCTTTGGCAACCAAATCTTCTGTGCCTTGATGACTACGCATCCCAAGTTCGCCCGTGACTAATGCTGTTTCCTTCGCCCGGTCGATATCAGTAACACTATAGCCTCTGGCCGATGCATATTCGACCAACTTTGATAGATTGATTCAATTGCCAGATGATAAGTAAGGAATAATCGATTGATACTTCTCAGCAAGCCGCGGCTCGTCGCTGTTCCTCATCGCGTTTTGATATGCCTCGTCGTCGTCCCCAGGGAAACCTGAAGCTACTCTAGGCCAACGAAGTCAACATCCGTAATATCGCCTGAGACGGTTAAGGTTCGGAACACGAAGCGATAACGTTTCGAACGTACCGAGATCGTGTAACCCTGTGCAAGCGCCACGTCGGTATAGCTATAATATCCGAGCGAGCTTGTCGATGTCGTTCTGCTAATACCCGATGGATCTGTGAGCGTGACAATAGCATTTCTCACCCCCCGGCCGTCCGGAGCCAAGACTCTTCCCGAAATCGAACCCAGACCATCGCACACCCCTAATAGAGCAGTGAGATTGTTGGCTCCGGCATTTGCCACTAGAAGATCGACCCTACCGTCGGAATTGATGTCAGTGGCAGCGACCGCGGCTGGGTTCTTTGCCGTGAGAATATGACGTGCTGGTGCGAACGAGCTGCCGAGGTTCTGTAATATCGACACGTTTTCCCAATCGTAGTTGGGTACCGCCAGGTCAAGTTTACCGTCACCATTCAAGTCGGCTGCGATAATGGCGCTCGGGCTAATACCCACGTCGTAGAGCACTTGCGTGGCGAAGCTTCCGGCACCATTGTTATAGAAGACCGATATGTCCCACGAACCCGAATTTGCTGTTGCTATGTCCACACGGCCGTCGTTGTTCAGATCGCCGACGGTTATAGCCGTCAGCTGATAGCCCGCGTAAAGTTCACCCGCCTTTACGAATTTCCCATTTCCGCTTCCACGCAAAATGGTAACGTTGCGAGCGGCTCCGCTATAGAAAAAGTTCGCAATAGCAAGATCCTTATTACCATCGCCGTCGAAATCTGCCGAAGCTATACCCAGAGGGGCAAACCCCGCCGAAATATTCGGGGTGACGGCCGAGAATCCGCCGGCCCCATTCCCCAGAAGCACCGATACTGTGTAAGAGTCAGCATTTGCAACGGCGAGATCCGGTGTTCCGTCGTTGTTGTAATCGGCCACGGCGACTGCGCTCGGGTTAGCTCCCACGAAATAGTTTGCCGCGTGGGTAAAGCCTCCGGCGCCGTTTCCTAGTAAGATGGAAATATTGTCAGAGCCAGAGTTGGTTACAACAAGATCATGTTTTCCATCACCGTTGAAATCCGAGATCACGACGACGCTCGGGTTGGTTGCCGGCACACTAACGGTACTGGTCGAAAGCACTCCGCCGGTCCCGTCCCCGAGCGTCACCGTAAGGTTATTTGAAGCAAAGTTAGCCGTTATCCAGTCCTGCTTTCCATCGCCGTTAATGTCAGCCGTAGCAATTGACAAAGGAAACGATCCGGTCATGGACGTGTCGCCGCGACGGAAAGTGAGATCAGAACAGGTGGCCTCGACGCTATCATCCACTGTAACGAAACCGGTGCCCGGACTTGCCTTAGAACTCCCCTCGCCGGACATAAGTACAGCGACTCCCAGGATAGAAACAGCGGCCAGTCTTGTTGCGGTCATTCTAAATCTATGTACGTACTTCATATTTCTACTCCAATCTGCTTGTCAGTCAGTTTCGCAATGGTGTCTCCATCTCGATAAAGTGTTAGCTCTTCTACCGGCCCACGCCCGGCGTGATCATCACAAACACCTTCGAACAGGTCAGTTTCGTTTCCCCCGCCGCCGGCCTCCGGAAATGCTCTGTGAAAGTATTCGTGTCCCAAAAGTTCTTTGCTGCTCTCTTCTCCTACTCGGGAAAAGATATTGTCTGCCGTTAACTGGCTTTTGTGTGACCTGATAGCTTCCATTTTCGGAGGGATGAATTGCCGCACATCCAGGACCGTCGTGATCTTTTCCATAGGAATTCCGAAATCGTCCGGCCGAAATCCCCAAAGATCGACAGGCTCACCTCCTTGTATGCTCCTGACGAGTTCCCGCATCAAGAAATCAGGATAATGAACGTAGTAAAGCTTCGCGGGGCGATAAACGGACAATACTTCGCCTAACTGCTCGGGGAAACGGCTTGGGTCACCAGAAGAGACAAAAGCATTTGTCGTGATGTCCCCGATAGCGATGTGATCTGAGTTCCAATAGAGGCCATCGGGCCCGAACGTCACTATCACGTGGGGCTTAAACGTTCTTATCTCTCGCACAATGTCGCTCTCTACCGCGTCCCATGCGACACGATTAACCTCTCCATCCGGGCAGCCCAAGAAACCCCCGAAACTTACTCCCAATAAGAAGCAGGCCCGCCGAAGTTCAGCTTCTCTGACCGACGGCAGCGTGTCCCTCGTCGCTAGGGAATCACTACTGATCGGCCCCCACTCGCCGCGGGTCGCTGAGATCAGCCTGCACTCGACCCCCAGCTGTGAATATTTCGCGAGAGTTCCGCCCATTGAGATAGACTCATCATCAGGGTGTGCGAATACCGCGAGCAGTCTTTTTCCGGTATATCTATCTCTCATGC
>JBGSXN010000127.1:0-25057 GCA_041751355.1 Pyrinomonadaceae bacterium | reverse complement strand
GACCGCCGAGGCCGCGGGTTCGCTTCACAAGGTCGCGCATTTTAGGGATTGGAAAGATCTGCTCGATAAGGTCGACGCGGTTTCGATCGGAACCCCGACCGAGACGCATTGCGAGATCGCCTGTGCCTTTCTCGAACGCGGCATTCACGTCCTTGTCGAAAAACCGATCGCCCTCACGCTCGACGAGGCCGACCGCATGATCGATGCAGCCGAAAAAAACGGCGCCAAACTGATGGTCGGGCAATTGGAACGATACAATCCCGCGATGGTCGCGTTAAGGCCCAAGGTTACAAAGCCTCTTTATTTCGAAATCCACCGCGTCTCTCCGTTTCCGAACCGTTCGCTCGATGTCGATGTCGTGCTCGACGTCATGATCCATGACCTCGACGCCGTCCAGTGGCTCGTCGGCGAAGATATAAAGGTATCGGAAATTCGGGCCGTGGGAATACCCGTCATCTCTGACAAAGTTGATGCCGCGAACGCTCGAATAGAGTTTGAAAACGGAGCCGTCGCAAATATAACCGCGTCGCGTATTGGGACCGAAAGGATCAGAAAGACACGGTTCTACCAGACCAACGCCTATGTGGTGCTCGACTACGCCACCAAATTTGCCTCGCTGACATCGCTCGATCCAGAAGCGGCCCATCCGCTTCTGGGGATTACGATCAACCGCCTTGAGATCGTCGATATCGAACCATTAAGAGCCGAAATAACCGCCTTTATTGACGCCATCGAGAACGACCGCGAAATGCCCGTTACCGGCGGAGACGGACGACGAGCATTGGCATTGGCGGTCGGGGTCTTGGAGAAGATCGACGAGCATATTACTCGCTTAGATCAGCAAGCAAGAAAATAGGGTGAACAAAATGCTCACCCTTCAAAAAGATCGATACTTCGGCAGATGCTTTAGCCGGACGCAGCAGCCATCTGCTCCTGGATCGATTTGAGCCATTCCTGCGTTTTTGCAAGTTTTTCTGATCCGTTCGGGGCGTTCAAAATGACTTTCTCAAGATGTGCAAAGGCTTCCGGGCTCTGAAACTTCTCGCGAAGCTCGGGTAACAGTGGCTGGATCTTTGCAAAGACCAAGATATGTTCGCCGACGGTGTCGTTGAACATATCGGGGTCGATAGCACCGTGATTGACGAGGGCCGCGGCCATGTCCCAATATGACGTTACCATTCTCAGATAGCCGCCAACTTCAGGATCCATCATGGTCTTAAAATAATCGTCGGCGCTCGTCGGATTAAAGCTAAACATCCAGTCTCGCGCCTTGCGCATGGTCGCCTCGCGGCGAAGGTCATAAAGTTTTAGAATTAGGTCGGCAGATTCTACTTTGTTCATATTTTTTACCTCGTGGACAAGATTAGATTTGCTAGTCTAGTAATAAAATGACTGGAGCGCAAGCACCCTTGCTTGCACTTGTAGTGCATCTGCAATGACCGACTACAACTTCAAGCCAAAGAAAGATCGAAATGATTTCGGCTGGCATGATCGCGGCCGAATCCCGCATCTCGATGCATCCGGATTTACACAGTTCGTAACATTTCGGCTGTTCGATTCGATGCCGCAAAAGGTTCTTGAAAAATGGCGAATTGAGGCACCAGACGATGTTGCTTTTCGAAAAAAGATCGAGGGTTATCTGGATTCCGGATACGGCGAGTGTTGGTTAAGAGATGACCGGATCGCAGCCATGGTAGAAGAAACCCTGCTGCTTCATCACCAAAAAAAATACACTCTCGAAGCCTGGGTGCTGATGCCAAACCACGGTCATGTGGTTTTAACGCCGCTTTCCGGCGTTCATCTCCCGGCAGTGATGCACTCGATAAAGTCTTATACCGCACAGGCCGCCAACAAGATACTTGGCCGCAAGGGACAGTTCTGGCAGCACGAGTCTTTTGACCGGTACATAAGGAACAATAAACATTTCGCGGCGACAGTGCGGTATATTGAAGAAAATCCCGTAACCGCCGGACTTTGCGAAAAGCCAGAGGATTGGAGGTGGGGAATCGCGTACTATAGGAACAATATGGGTTTGAGGTGATCAGTCGGAGCGTCTCACCAACGAAGGTCAGTGCGACTGGAGGGCAAGCACCTTGCTTGCCTCTGGTGCTAAATCAGTAAGTTTTCGGGCAAGCAAGGTTGCTTGCACTCCAGTCTATGAGTGATCGGATCTCACAGTTTTTATCGCAACGCATCGACGCGGGAGATTTCCCGTCGGCCGTCTACCTCGTAGCGAAAAAGGGTGAGATCGTTACGCATGAAGCTCTCGGCAATGCGGTCGTCGAGCCCGAACTGCTCGAGGCGAAAAAGGATACGATCTATGATCTGGCTAGCCTGACAAAGCCGCTCGTTACAGGGCTCTTGGCTGCCCTATTCATCGAGCGAAAGACTTTGTCGCTCGAACATCGCGTATCGGCCCACCTCGGCGAGTTTGACGTTGAGGGAAAGCGAATGATCACTGTGCGTGACCTGCTAACGCACACATCGCACCTGCCGGCATGGCGGCCATTCTACCTGCTGACCACTGACCCGCTGGACGTCATAGCCGAGATAGGACGGATGAATGTCGAATATGGTTCCGACGGTGTAACATACGGCGATCCGAATTCCATAGCGATGGCTGCGTTGCTGGAAAGGCTCTCAGGCAATTCGCTCGACAAACTCGCAGGTGATGAGATCTTCGGCCCGTTACGGTTAAAAGATACATGCTTCAATCCGTCTGAAAAGGACAAACGGCGTATCGCGGCAAACGAGAACGGCAACGAATACGAAAAGCAGACATGCATGGAGCAAGGTTTTTCGGTCGAGGGCAGGGAAGATGCCTTTCGGAGTAGCCTGATTTGGGGCGAGGTCCACGACGGTAATGCGAAATTCATGCACGGCGTTTCAGGCCACGCAGGGCTGTTTTCGACCGCTGCCGAGGTATTTATCCTCGCCCGGCAATTTCTGGCTCGATCGTCGAAGATTTTATCGGCCGACACATGCGGCCTTTTCAGCCAAAACTTGACCAAAGGGATGAACGAAGACCGGTCACTGTCATTTCAGCTCGCGTCGACTCCCGGATCGACAGCCGGAAGTTTGATGTCGCCGCAAAGCTTTGGACATCTTGGCTTTACAGGAACGAGCCTGTGGATCGATCCGGTCATGGAGCGTGTTTTCATCTTGCTGACGAACCGCACGCACAATCATGGATTACCGTTTGCAAATATTAACTCTGTGCGAAGAAGGTTTCATGACCTTTTCATCGAAGAGATAGATAATATTTAAGAGCAACGAAATTCAGCGATGAGCAATCATATTTGACGCTTTCCCCAAAGTAATGTTTCGGTTCGGAGAATCAGTTCTGATGAAAAAAATTACAGTGCTCTTGATACTGGTGGGAATGCTGGCGCTTAGCGCCCCTGGACAGACGACCAACTCGACGCGTCCGAGGGTTGCCCCGACGCCCACGCCTCCAGCGCTTGGAAATAACGATACTTATACGCCGTCGCAGCGTTCGGGACCTCCGGTATTAATGCAGGACGGGCGGCGGCCCTCAGGTGCACCGACCCCGACCCCGCCTCCGATCGACGACAATGACGATGTCATCCGAATCGAAACAAACCTGGTAACGATGCCGGTATCTGTTCTGGATCGCGACGGACGATTTATCTCCGGGCTGCAGCAGCGTGATTTTAAGATCTTTGAGGACGGCGTTGAGCAGAAGGTGGATTATTTTCAGTCGGTTGAACAGCCTTTCACAGTCGTGCTCCTGATCGATGTCAGCCCATCGACTCAATTTAAGATGGACGAGATCCAGAACGCTGCGATCACATTCGTAAATCAACTGCGGCCGGCTGACAGGGTTATGGTCATTGCTTTTGACGAGCGAATGCACGTCCTGACCCACCCGACCAATAATCGGATGCAGCTTCGTAATGCAATTCGCCGAGCGGAGTTTGGTAACGGGACCAGTCTTTATGACGCGGTTCAAACTACTATTGAGCGTGAATTGCGACGCGTCGACGGCAGAAAGGCCGTTGTGCTTTTCACCGATGGTGTCGACACGACATCACGCCGCGGGGCCTATTCGACATCTCTTCGGGCCGCCGAGGAAGCTGATGCCCTCTTTTACCCGATCAGATATGACACATCGCGTGAAATGGGCGTTGGCCGTTACCCGTCTGGCCGGCGAGGTGGTTATCCGCCGATGGGGCGGGGCGGACGCGTTTCGATGGCCGACATTCTCGGGGCGATCCTGATGGGCGGCAATGTCAACATTGGCGGTGGCGGTGGCGGTTCGGGCTCGACGTCGGGCGAATATGAAACCGGACGCCAATATCTCCAGACGCTCGCCCAGAATAGCGGCGGCCGTCAATTCGAGGCACAGTCATTATATAATCTCGAAGCAGCCTTTTCCGGTATCGCTGAAGAGCTCCGCCGTCAATATTCGCTCGGATACTACCCCGAGAACGTTGGAAAGCCGGGTGACCGAAAGCAAATTAGAATCCGGGTTATGAGGCCCGAGGTTGTCGTGCGGGCTAAAAACAGCTATATAGTCGGTCAGAACAATTCCGGATCTGCCGGTCGATAACAAGAATACAAACAGAATAAAAGGGAGCTCTGCGGGGCTTCCTTTTTTTGAGCCCTGCATCTTTTTATTATAGGAGGGGCATCGTAGAATGAGCACAAGATCCATATGAGAATCTGGTTTACCATTCTGGCCGTGGCCGTGTTCATTTTGACGTCGAATTTGGCTGCGCAATCCAGGCGCTCGCCACCTCCGGAATCCGGCAAGGCCAATAAGCGCTCCGCCCAACCCACCCCTACGCCAGAAACGGATCCTGCCGATGTTATTCATTCAGACGACGACGAGGTGATCAAGGTCAATACTCAGCTAGTTTCTGTCCCAGTGAGGGTCATGGACAAAAAGGGCCGGTTCATCGGCGGTCTTCAGAAGGAAGACTTTAAAGTATTCGAGGACGGAGTTGAGCAGCAGATCGACCTCTTTTCGAACGAACATCAGCCGTTTACGGTCGCTCTGGTGCTCGATATGAGCTATTCGACCACATTCAAGATCGCCGAGATACAGAATGCGGCCATTGCATTTATCGACCAGCTTCGGCCGCAGGATAAGGTGATGGTCATCTCATTCGATGAAGAGGTGCACATGCTGTGCGAGGCGACGAATGATCGAAAACAGATCTATCGCGCGATCAAGTCTACCCGGATCGCCACCGGAACCAGCCTATACGAGGCTGTCGAACTCGTAATGAACGACCGGCTGCGGCATATTGAGGGTCGTAAGGCCGTGATCCTGTTTACCGACGGCGTCGACACGACCAGCCGAAGAACAAACGATCAGCGCAACCTGAACGACGCGATGGAACTCGATTCGTTGATCTACACGATCCGCTACGATACCTTTGCGGATGTTCAAAAGATGAAGCGCGGCACGACGATACCCGGGCCGCGGCCTATCCAGATACCCGGATCGCAGGATAACGGCGGGGTACTGCCTTTTCCTCTCCCGGGTGTAGGCGTTCCGAGCAGTCAGGGAACTACTGCTGAGGAATATAAACGAGCGGCGGAATACCTGGCCCAGCTTTCAGGCCGTACCGGCGGGCGATTGTACGAGGCAAGTACGCTCTATAATCTTAGCGAGGCCTATTCAAAGATCGCCAGCGAATTACGTGAGTTTTACAGTATTGGCTATTACCCGAGCGAAGACCGCGTCAGCGGCAAAGCGGCTAGCGTTAAGGTCAAGGTCGATCAGCCGGGTTTAGTGGTTCGGTCCCGCGAAACATTTATCCGCCGTAAGGGCAATAAATGAAATGATCAGATCAAATCAAATCTCGGTACCGTCGGCTATAGTAGCGTTCTTTGGAACAATAATTATTCCTTCTCGAATATAAAATGAGTGATCGGCGGCGTCATAAGTTTCCACCTTTTCACGATTCAGCAGCTTCACATTGTTTCCGATCCTAACGTTCTTATCGAGTATCGCTCGCCTGATGGTCGAGTTTGCTCCGATGCCAATATGCGGGCGCCCACTATCGAGATTGCTGTTGATCTCAGTGAGCGATTCAAAAAAATCCGAACCCATGACGATCGATTCTTCAATCGTAGTTCCATTATCGATGCGGCTGCGAAGTCCGATGATCGATTGTCGGACGCGGACACCGTTCAATATGCAGCCTTCGCTGATCATCGAATCGTCGATATCGCATTCATGTAGTTTCGAGGGCGGCAAATATCTGCTGCGAGTGTAAATGGGTGCCGACGCATCGAAGAAGTTGAACTTTGGCAGCGGAGACGCAAGGTCGAGATTCGCCTCGTAAAACGCACGGATCGTCCCGATATCTTCCCAATAATCTTTGAACAAATGGGCATGGACATTGTATTTATCAATCGCTGCCGGGATGATCTCTCGCCCAAAATCCACCCATGAGCTGTCTGTCTTTAGGAGTTCGACGAGCTTGTTATAATTGAAAACATAGATGCCCATTGAGGCCAGAAACGGCCGGCTTTGGGCTATCTCGGGCGTCAAACCGAATAACGTCGTGTCGACGCGCATCGATTCAAGTTCTGCTCCTGACGGTTTTTCCTTAAATTCGACGATCGATCCATCGTCAGTTGCCTTCAGCAGCCCGAACCCCTCAGCCTCATCGGGCCGGCACGGATTTACCGAAATGGTCAGGTCGGCCCCTGAGTCAAAATGCCGCTGCAGAAATTCCCGATAATCCATCCGGTAAAGATGGTCGCCGGAAAGGATCAACAGGGTATCGACCCGCCAGTCCCGCAGGTGCGGCAGCATTTGGCGCACGGCATCCGCGGTGCCCTGAAACCATTCGGGATTTTCAATGGTTTGTTCGGCAGCCAGCACCTCGACAAAACCGGTCGAGAAGCTCGAGAATCTATAAGTTCTGGAAATGTGCCGGTTAAGCGATGCCGAATTATATTGCGTAAGGACAAATATCTGCGTGACCCCGGAATTTATGCAGTTCGATACCGGAACGTCAATTAGCCTGTAGGTCCCGCCTAGCGGCACCGCTGGTTTTGACCGTTCGTACGTTAACGGGAATAGCCGAGATCCGGCCCCGCCGCCCAATATCACCGCAACCACATTGTCGTATCGGCCCATATTGGTGAATAGTAAATCGTAAATCGTTAATAGTAAATCCAAAAACTGAATTCAGAATCAACCATTTACTATTTACTATTTACGATTTACTATTCACAGGTAGCATGTGGTATTGGGTCAAAGTTCTTTTTCTTATCCTTGTCGGGGCGATCGGTGTTTGGCTTCTGTACGAGCTGTTCACTTTCCCTGGCATTTCCCGTTTGAGGAATGAAAATCCGACTACGTCTTCGATGATCGAGTTTCGTTTGTCCGAGGCAAGGGCCGCAGGACGGGGACCCCGAAAGTTTATGATCTGGATGCCGATCGAACAAATCTCGCCCCACTTGCAGAGAGCCGTGCTGGCAGGCGAAGATTCCCGATATTTTCAGCACGACGGTTTCGACTGGGATGCGATCCAAAAAGCATGGGACGAGGCTGTGAAAGAGGGTGAAAAACAAGCGAAGGCTGAGGGCGACTACAGCCCGGATAACTGGATACCGCCAATGCCGAACTTTAGGCGAGGAGCGTCCACTATAACCCAGCAGTTGTCGAAAAATCTGTTCTTGTCAGAGGACCGCAACTTTCTGAGAAAAGGGCGTGAGGCTGTTTATACTTATTTTCTTGAACGCGAGCTGTCGAAGAAACGCATCCTTGAGCTATATCTTAACGTGATCGAATGGGGCGACGGCATTTATGGGGCCGAGGCCGCGTCCCGAAATTATTTTAAGAAATCCGCATCCGATCTGACCCGCGAAGAGGCCGCATTCCTGGCGGCGATGATCCCGAGTCCTTTAAATATCTTTAATCCTGCCAAAAACCGCAAGCGTGTCGTCCGCCGCCAACGTGTCTTACTGCGCTATATGAATTCGATAAAACTGGACTACTCCGCGAAATAGTACCTCGATTTCTTTCAAGAATGGAGTGTCCGCCGGAAGACATCCAGCGTCGTTTCTATATGATTTGATATGGATTGGGGCTCACCGCGTGCAGGGTGCCCCGATAAAATATCAGGGGGACCAAACTTTATGGTCAGTCTCAGGCGTGGGCTTATTTTAGCCTTCATTACAGTTCTTCTCTCCGCAATAATTCCGGTCACGATCATAGCTCAAAAAAACAGGTCGAAAGGGTCCGATGGCGTATTGTGGCGTGATCCTGGAAATATATCGAGTCGCGATATGCGTTATGGGCCCGGCTCCGCCGCTCTCGCACCGGTGCCGCCATTTGTTTACCTCAAAGAAGACAAAGACGGAGTTTCGCCTAAGGTCAGGGTCAAGGACGCTAGAGGCGTTGAGTGGGTAGTCAAACTGGGTATCGAATCCCAGGCTGAGACCGTTGCCAATCGAATTGTTTGGGCCATGGGTTATTTTGCGGAAGAAGCCTACTACCTGGACCGAGTAGAGGTCCGCAAGCTGCCCCACCTCTCCCGCGGAAGGGAATTTGTCGAGAATCAAAGATACCTACGTGGAGCCCGCTTCGAGCCTCGGCGGGAAACTGTCGATCGCGGCCAGACGTGGGAATGGCTGGACAATCCGTTTGTAGGCACCCGAGAACTCGATGGGCTTAAGACCCTGATGGTCCTGCTCGCAAATTATGATACTCGCCCCGAAAATAACCGTATCCTTGAGGTGACAGACCGTGCAAGCGGCCGAAAGGAATATCGATACGTCGTGACCGATATCGGGGCCACTCTCGGAAAGATCGGTGGAATGGGCGGAAAAAGAACCAAGAATAATCTCGCCGATTACAGGGAGAACGGATTTATCCGTGAGGTCAACGACGGCTATGTCGAATTCGAGTATCGGACCCGGCCAAAAAATCTGGGTTATTTTACTTATGTCTTCAGCCCGGGCTATTGGCGGAGCCAGACTGACAAGGAAAAGGCGATGAAGCGGATCCCCGTTGCCAATGCCCGCTGGATAGGGACAATGCTTTCACGGCTAAGCGACAACCAGCTTCGAGACGCTTTTAACGCGGCAGGCTACGATCGTATCACCATGGAGGGCTATGTCACTACGATGCGCTCACGGATCAATGAGTTAGCGGCCCTCTCGCCCACCCGAAACCGCAGCCAACAGGCCAACGTCCGCCGAGGCCGACGGTAATTCGTATTCGGCGTTCATAATCGGGCTGATCCGTCCCTCAGACAGATCAGCCTTTTTATCTCGGTACATTATACCGGGCCTTTCCTGCTGATCAGCCGCGCGATCAATATCGAAACCGACAATAGAAAAAATGCACCGATGTATAAGTACAGCGGAACGAATATGAATGCGAGGGCCGAAGTGGACGAATCGCTCCGCAGTGTCCCGATATATGCAAAAAGCGTAAAAGCAAGCATCAGCACCGATATTACAACGGCCGGTATGGCCATACCCTTATCCGGCGCAAGTTTAAGGATCAGTCGGCTAGCCGCGAAAAAACTCAAATACGGCGAGATCGCCCAAACAATAAACAGGCTCATTGCCAGATCTAGGTTCCATCCGGCCGCGATGAACATCGTATAGACCGTCATGGCTGCAGCCATCAAAAGCAACACGCCGATAATACCTAAGTATCTGCTGTTATTCATAGATTCACGCGGCGTCCCTAACCTGAGTGACTAAAAAGGCCTTGCCGCTGGTCACTCGGATCACATCCCCGCGGCCCTTGCCTTCGGCCCGCCGACGACCGTCATTTCGTCCACCACCCACTTGGCATTGCCAAACTTCTCAGTGACAAAGAGAACGAATCGAATATCGACCGAGATCGTCCGGTTGAAGTTCGGGTCGTAGTAAAAATCATTCCCCAATCCTTCATAGTTGCCGTCGAAAACAAGCCCGACCTGCTCTCCGTTACCGTTCAGCACCGGCGAACCGCTGTTGCCGCCTATGATGTCGGCAGTTGACAGGAAATTGACTACGACACTGTCACCTTCGCCATACCGGCCAAAGTCTTTTGCCGCCTGCAGATCTTTCAACTTTTGAGGTGCGTCAAATGGATTTATGCCCGTGTCTTTTTCGATCATTCCCTTGATGGTTGTGAACGGGAACCGAAGCTCAGCCTCACGTGGGGCATAGCCCTTGACGTTACCGTATGAGAACCGAAGGGTCGAATTAGCGTCAGGATAGGGAGTTGCTATTCCCTGCATCTGCGTCATCGCTTCCATATAGGCAAGACGCAGCCGGTCAATGTTTTCCCCGAATTTTGCGGTTCGGGCCGCGAGTGCCGCTCGCTCGTCGACAAGAGCCGCTATAAATGGATGTTGGGCCTGAATTTCCGCCCACGTAAGGTCGTAGAGTTCCATTACCTTTTCGGGAGAAGTAAAAGGCCCGTCAGCTACTTTGGCCGCAAATTCAGTTTCCGCGTTTCTCCGGGCCTGGCCGGTTTTACCCGATACCAGTTGGTCCGCAGCAGCAAACCGTTGGCCTGAGGGCAGTGAATCAAATTCCTTGAGAAAGAACCTGATCATCTCGCGTTCGCACACAAGTTCGCGTTCGTCAAAGGCACTCTTCATCTGGGCAATGACCTTGGTATTTTCCTCGGCGGTCAGTTTTTTGCCCTGCTTTACGGCGGTCGCGGCCATCACCATCTGCCCGAGCACAGGCATCGAATAAGGATCGGGAAAACGGCGGATTATGACATCCCGTTTTGCCGCCGCGTTCGATTCCTCTGAAACAGACCTTAACTCGCTTAAAAGATTGCCGTACTTACGCTAACGCTCCGGATTTTGGTTGATCCACGCCGCGAGCCTGGCCTCGTCCGCTTGCTGCTGCTGAACGACGTTCGCTCGTCTAAGCCGCAATGCTCCTCCACCGAAGACCGTCCGTGAGTTGTCAAAATTGGCTACATCACTTTGAAACGCAACACGCTTTTCTTCGTCGGTCGACCCGATCTGTCTTAATGTGTCCGCCAAAGCAGCCAGCCACCGCTCGAGGAACGGGAAATTGGCATCGCGGGCATACTCGATCGACCAGCTTTCACGATAGCGGGTGGTGCCGCCGGGATAACCTAGAACGAATATAAAATCGTTGTCCTTGAGTCCGCCGATATTCATCGTCAGATGCTTTTTCGGTTTGAGAGGCACGTTATTGGGCGAATAGTCAGCCGACGAACCATCAGGGGCTGTATACGCTCGGAGAAATGTGAAATCCCCCGTATGCCGGGTCCATTGAAAGTTGTCGGGATCGCCCCCGAATACACCGATATTGCGTGGCGGAGCATAAACGACGCGAATGTCTTTGATCTGCGTTGTTACATACATGTAGTAGAAAAATCCGCTGTTCAGAGCCTGAATCCGAACCAGTGACCCAGCCGGGGCTTTTGCCTTTTCAGCGGCCTGCAGGGCATCTATGTTCTTCTTTAGAGCAGCGGCAAGAGCATCGCCGGTAAGGCTTTCCGTACCTGACCTGACCCTTGCGGTGACGTCCTCGGCCCTATTTGTTACAAAGATCGAATAACCCTGTGCCGGTATTTCACCTGCACGGCTGTCGGTCCTGAAACCAGTCTCGACGAGGTCTTTCTCAGGCGTCGACGCCTTTACCAGTGCATCAAAGGCGCAGTGATGATTTGTAAGTATCAGGCCCTCAGGCGAAACAAATTCTGCCGTGCAGCCGATACTCAGCCGAATGATCGCGTCCGTCAGCCCTATACCGCCGGGATTATAAATATCGGTCGGCTTGATCTTCAGGCCGCGCTGCTTTAGCGGGAGCTTTGCGATCTGGTCGGGCGAATACATGCCCTCGTCGGCAATGACAAACGAGAACGTCGAAAGTGTGAGCGCGATCAAAGTCGCGAACGAAAAAAGTCGGTTACTGATGTGTTTCATTTTTGAGATTTTCCTGTGACAAATCGTGTCGAAGATTAGACGCTATTATACCTAAAATGATTGCAAAGAATAGTGGGCCCCGCAGTGATGCGGCTCACTATATCGAAATATCTTGACTTGCCGACCGACCGCGAATAGACTGCGTTTGTATCTGGATAGCTGCGAGGAAATGGACAAAACTAGAATGAAGTTCTCAACTATAGTTGTTTTCATTGCTTTGATCTTTACTGCCGCCATTCAATGCCTGGCTCAGAAGGCGTCGAAGGAATCTCTCCGTTTTCAGGATAAAGTTCGAACCTATTATCTATACGTACCCGAAACAGTGGTGAAAGAAAAGCCGGCCCCTTTGATCGTTATGCTTCATGGTTCGGGCCGCATAGGTTCGTCTCTCGTTGATAAGTGGAAAGACCTGGCAAAGAAGGAAGGGATAGTCATTGTCGGTCCCGATTCGTCCACATCTTCAGGATGGCTGATCCCTGAGGACGCACCGGATTTTCTTTACGACATGGTCGAAATACTTAAAGGCAAGTACCCGATCGACTCTCGCCGCATTTATATTTTCGGGCATTCAGCGGGCGGCGTTCTGGCGTTGTATGTTGGGCTTCTCGAGTCGGAATATTTTGCGGCAGTAGCTGTTCATGCGGGCGCGATGCGCCCCGATGACGGTCCTCTTATCGAACGCTCGAAAAGAAAAACGCCGCTGTCGATATTCATCGGTACGAATGACCGGTTCTTTCCCCTTTCTGACGTCCGCGGCACTCGCGATATGCTCAATGCACGCGGATTTACTGTCGAGTTTAATGAGATGAATGGACATACGCACGACTACTACGGACGTTCCGGCGAAATAAACCAGAAAGCATGGTCTTTCCTATCAAAGCATCGACTGGAAAGCGAACCAAAATACGAGCGATACAACTGGGAGAAAAAAAGCTAAGGAGGCTCGATCGATGTGTAAATCGCTAACCCTGTGATGAAAGAGGTGTTATGAAAGGAACTAAACACAGAAGGGCACCTAATATCGGTATTCACGTCATTATCGGACTCTTCCTGGTCGCTTTCTCTGCTGCGGCCCAACAGCGTCTCGAACCGGTTCCGACCGGCTATTCGATCCTCGAACAGCACGATAGTCCCGTCAGAATAGCGTATGTGGGTATCTACCCTTCACCGTCAGAAAATAAGATGATTAGCTATTCTGTAACCAATCTTGGAAACCGGGACATCAGAAGTATGATCGTAAGGTACACGCGAGGGGGCGTAACGGAATCGATCTTCTTGGGACTGCCATCAAGTCCGGATGTGATAGGTTCGGCACCTTTTATGCCCGCCGGGGTATCTTCTCAATTTGTCTTTCTCTACAGGGAGCCGGCGACCGTCAATAACGAGAAGTCTTCGACCAAACTCGAAGATAGCCTGACCCTCCAGACCGATTATGTACTTTTCCGAGACGGCAGTTCCTGGGGGCCGAATTTGGGCGGAATGGCAGCGAATCTTTTGGGAATTTTCGATGGGCAGAAGCGATTCGCTGCCGAAGCAAAAAAGCTGGTCGATGCTAAAGACGAGGCGGCATTAAGGACATTGATCATGACCGACGGGCCGCCTCCGGACCTGCGAAGTGTCGAAGGTGAGTCGCAAAGAAAGGCCGGGATCAGACGCGGTTATAGTGTTGGGATGTTTGCTCTTAGAAGTGACTTTCTAGGACGGGGTGACCTAAGCGGCATTCCTGCCCGGATCCGTGATATTGAAAGTGAGGTAGGTATTGAGCCACATCTTAATGACAATAGGAAACAGGTCAGCGTTAGCTGGGGATTCGGGCTCCCGATCCAGATTACAGGGCTTGTAGTCGGCAGCCGCAACGTAGCGATCGACGAAAGGTTTTCAGGCGAAGGTGATTGGCTCTCGGAAATGAGCTTGAAGATCCAGAACAAGTCGGGAAAGCCGCTGAAAGCTCTTGTTGGATCGATGATGTTTCCCGAAACTCGCGGAAACGGGGGTATGAGATCCTCCAGTTTCCGCTATGGTCCGAACCCGGCGATCAAACGACCAACATTAATGGACAGCGATCCTCTTATTTCCCCCGACGAATCCTTCGCGGTCAAGATCTTTCGCGAACAGCCCGGCACAATGTTTTTGCTGAAAGATTATCCCGGCCTTGTAGGTATAACGCGGGCTGTGATCGGTATAGACTACATCGATTTCGAGGACGGTACGCGGTGGAGCGGCGGGCAACTGCATAAGCCAGATCCAGAAAATCCTGGTCGATGGATCCCGGTAAAACAGTGAAGAGACTAAATGGCCTAAAAAGAAAGCGGACCGCCGGGCCCGCTTTCTTTTTCAGATTTATTGATCAGTTCACTTTTCGAGTTTCGCCAGATCGATCGGCTCCTGAGGCAGAAAGTGCCGCGGGTTGATCGGTTTTTCGTTGAGGCGTAGTTCGTAATGGAGGTGAGGTCCTGTTGATCGGCCGGTAGAGCCCACGTAGGCTATCAGTTGACCGCGGGTGACGGTATCGCCTGCTTGTGCCTCGATCTTCGAGAGGTGGCCATAGCGGGTGGTTAAACCGTTGCCATGGTCTATCTCGACCAGGTTGCCGTAACCGCCTTTGTAGCCAGCCTCTTTGACAGTGCCATTGGCGGGGGCAACGACCAGATCCCCACGATCGCCGTCGATGTCCATACCGGCGTGAAACTCATAGGCCCTGCCGCCGAATGGATTACGGCGAAAGCCGAATTCATTATTGATCTTACCGAGATGGGCCCACATGGTAGGCAGATATGCCGGGTCGGAGGTAATTCGGATCCCGTTGATCTGTTCGGCTAATTCCATACTCTCAGTGTCGGCGTCATCGGCCTCGGGCCCGCCAGCATTGATAGCAAATTCTGACGATTCGGAAGGGCGTGAATAATCGATGCCGACGGCCGGCTGCTCAGTCCCGGCCCGAACAATCGCGACCGGAGCCGCATCTGATAATGTCTCGGCGAGAACCGTGCTGCGTGCAACACCGTTGATGCCGATAGCCAGCGTTGTAATACCCAATAAAAGAAAAATGCCGACAGATCCGAAATGCACGTAGCTTTTCGAAACTTCGACCCGCTTTATATAAATTTTTGATTTTGATGAATGCTTTAGTAGAAAAGAATACGACTTGTCGTCATTCTGCATTATGCTTTTAAGCTCCTTTTAATGATCTCGCACAGGAAAATTCATCGTTCCGGTGCTGGCATCACGCAAGAATAGCCGCGAGCGACTAACGCGAAACCTTCGAACAAGAGTTATATAAAATAAAACTAAACTCTCGCTGATTTATGGGACAACCGCTTGTAGTTTCCAAATAAAAAAATAAGGAATGAACTATATAAACATAGGCCACTCGAAAAGGCAAGCCGGTTCCGGCTGCATCGTCGAGGGCCTAATCATTATGGAGCGAGGCTCAAGGCCTCAGTTTGAACGTTTCCTCTCCTTCCAGGTTCGGAACACGAGGATCGCGACAGCCGCAAATACACCGAAGAAGGCCAATATGACCAACAGTTTAAGGGCAAATGCGAGAAATCCGACAAAACCGATCACGGCTTTAAGCAGCGTGATCACGAGAGCGATAAGTACGACGATACTTCCAAATACGCCAGCGGCTTTCATAAACATATTAAAACTCCTAAATCGATAAAACTAATATCAAAGGTCTCGCCAACTACCGCTTCGCGTGCGATCGGAAAAATCTCCGGTCGCCGGACGATCTGACTCATTATAGCGCGACTGGCTCAATGCAAAACTCGCCGATGGGCTGTTAGACCAACCCGAGCTCTGAGCCTTCGGTTTAAAGATGTATCCCCGCAGCACGTAGATGCCCAGTCCGATCAGCATGATCGGTAAAATGCCGCGCATCAGAAATCCTAAATTAAACAACCGCTGGAATAAAAAGGCCGTACCAAGAACGGTCAGCACGATGCCCCAGAGCTTTGGATTGCCCGAAAATCTCTGGACAAGGATATCGTCGGCGATGTCCGGCGTCAGCCCGGAGCGGATCATCTGAGCAGTTCGCCAGGAATCGAGGGCAGAAAAAAGCCACATTCCGATAAACCCAAGTACGAACAGGGGCGTCCCACCTGTCAGGACCGCCATCTGAAAAAGTCCTGCAAAGATCGCAAAATAAACAAGGGCCTTCACGGTCTGGCCATTATATGCGGCCCCGAGTCCGGGGCAGATCATCGACAATATCGTTGCAATTAAAGGCGAGGTTCGTTTTCTGACAAAGGGAACGTGATTGGTACGAGACTGCTGCCTCAGAAGATCGACGCCCTCCACAATACAATCCTGGCAATACGGAAACCCCTTGATACGGTGATCGCATGCCGGACAAAGCGGCCTGCCGCACCCATTGCAGCTAACTACGGCTGCACTATGATTGTGATAGGCACAATTCATTATTTCCGTTCCTCGTTATTAATATGATCTGTGCCGGTAATAGGTTCGTTGATAGCTACCGGTTCGGCTTGTGTGCCTTTCCAGACAGCCGAGCTTTGTTGATAAGTCTGCCCGGCAAGCTCGAAACTGCGTTTATAGACACCCGAGATGGTGCCGTCCGCCGAAACCGTTTCACCGAACATGAGGAAGGCAAACGCAAGTATCATAGCGACTGGTGCGAGTTGGGGGATTGCCACCGGCCAGCTCAAATCTCTCAGCCATTCTCCCGCTTCCTTGATCCAGGATGCCTTTACCTGTTTTGACTCAGCGGTTCCGATAGTCGACTGAAGAATCTTGTCGTGGAGACCGGCGGGAACGGCCAATTCGTCCATTTTGTATGTGTAACAAGCCGCGATCGATCGAACGACCATCCCGGGAAGGTCCTCGCAGGAATTGCACAAAGCAGCGTGACGTTCCCAGCGGTGAAACGAGCCTGCGGGCAGAAACCCGTCTAAGTAATCGGTGAGATGGCTTTCGAAATCGTCGCACGCCATCGCGGTCTGAGGCGCAGTCATCGACAGTATCCGAGCCTCGAGACGCGTCATCGGGGCCGCGGGTGCCGACATCTCACGGCAGACAGCAAGCGATCCCTTAACATCGTTGAGCAGGGAATGACACAACGGACAGCTAAGAGCGTGGGCAGCGACCGACTTATTGGAACCGCCGTCCAGCGTCTTGTCCAGATAATCGCTCAACAGTTCTTCAAACTGTGAACAATTTACTTTTTTTGTCTGCTCTTGTTTCATAACATAAAACCCCTTGTTGGTTTTGAGTCCAGCCATTAGGCGGTTTCGTCACCGCCGATGAGCCTAATAAAGCAGGTCCTCGAAACTAAATTGTCACAACCCTCATCCTTCTAAGCACTTTCGCCAACTCAATACGACCGCGATTTATTCGCGATTTTACGGTTCCCTCAGGTATCTGCAATACATCGACGATCTCCTGATAGGTCAATTCCTCGATGTCACGAAGGATCACGCAGGTCCTCAGATCATCCGGCAATTTGTCAATTCCTTCCTGTACCTGGCTCGCGAGCTCTTTACGCTCGATCTCTTTGTGAGCCGAGGTCCCGGCTGCTCTCAGGTGGTACGAATGGTCGTCCACAGCATCTGCCATCGTATTTTGAGGATTACGCTGGCGATGGCGGTAATCGTCAATTATCAAATTGCGGGCCAGCCGCATAAGCCAGTTTGAAAGGTCACCCTGTTTTGCATCGTATTGTTCAAGTGTTTTATAGATACGAATAAAAACATCCTGGGTCAGGTCCTCGGCCGCGTCCACGCTCGATGTAAATCGGTATGCGAGGTTGAAGATGCGTCGGGAAAAACCAGAGACAACGTCTTCCCACGCCGCGCCGTCTCCTGCACGTGCACGCCTGACGAGATCCGCACCATCAAATTCGGTCACAGCTTTTAATGCTTCCAACGCGTTTCTCTCCCGAAAACCAATCGCCCCTGTCCCACAGCAGCAAAGCAAAAGCTGCCCATTGTCAAGAATTGGTTACGAAAGGCCAAAAACAAAAGTTCCAACTAATAAAAGGCTACAGTATAAGGCAAAATGGCCAGACCGCACAGTGGCAGCTAGTTGCACGAAGACTCTAGGTACGCCCCGCCCGGCTCCCAATACGGACCAGGGAATTTCTCGGTGCACCGCAGACGCTAACGAGAGTGGCTCGATCAGCCTGCATTTCTTCATCCAACTCGATTGCCCGCATCACCGAGTCAAATATATCAGCAGCCTTAGGATCGTTCGGCGCTGTAATACTATAGTGCATCCATTTGCCATCGCGGCGGCTTTTCACTAAACCGGCCCGCTTGAGGTAAGCGAGATGGCGAGAGATCTTCGGATTATTTGTGTCCAGGGTCTCGGCAAAAAAACACACGCACACTTCGCCGTCACGCAACAGGTTAAGGAGCCGCAGCCGCGTCCGGTCGGCAAGAGCCGCGAAGAATTCATCAAGTTTTACCGAACCCGTTTTCCCCATACGAAAAAAATTGTAACATATTTCAATTATGGCTTGACATAAATGTTTATTGGGTTTATCGTGAATTTACAATTACGGCTAGACGTAATTGATAGGTTGCCGCAAGCAACCTTAATAATAGAAAAGAGGGAGAAAAAATCATGACTGCGATAAATACATTAAAAGCACATTTGGCATTAAACGTTTCAAATGTTGAGGGAAGCATCGAATTTTACAAAAAGATGCTCGGCATCGAACCCAGCAAAATTCGGACCGGCTATGCAAAATTCGACGTACAGAATCCGCCGCTAAATCTCACGCTTAACCAGTCGGCCGCCGCGAGTAAGGGAAGTCTCTCGCATTTGGGGATTCAGGTCGCTACATCGGAGGATGTGACCGCACTGAAACAGAGATGGGAAGCCGAGGGCCTGGTGACAAGAGAGGAAAAACAGACGACGTGCTGCTATGCCGTTCAGGACAAGGCTTGGGTCCACGATCCCGACGGAAACGAATGGGAAGCTTTCGTGGTACTCGAAGACAATCTGCCCGAGGGAACAAAGAATACCGAGGGCGAGTGTTGTGTCCCAACGTTTGTCGCTGTCGACGGACAACAGAAAGAAGTTGCTACTGCTTGCTGCTGATAGGAGGTCGAGGAAATGTCGATTAATTCGAATAGGCGGTCGAACTCAAGCACGGCGTGCTATTTGCGGAGCACATGCAAGACCGAATCGGACCGCGAACATTTTGACAAGCTGTTCGCTCATGACTGGGAGTATTTCGTGATAAAACGTGACGAATCCTCCAACCAGTTAAGTACATTTGTGGAATGCTGCGGTTCAGACCTTAAGGTCGGCTAGTATCAAACTATGTCAGCAACAAACTGTAACCCGACGCGACGCCTGTCGTTTCTGGATAGATTCCTGACCCTGTGGATCTTCCTTGCAATGGCGGTAGGCGTCGCGATCGGTTTTATTTACCCGGGCGTCGAGGGTTTTATAAACAGCTTTAACGTCGGGACCACCAATATTCCCATCGCGATCGGTCTGATCGTGATGATGTATCCGCCGCTCGCGAAGGTGCGTTATGAGAACCTCGGCGAGGTTTTTCGCAACACAAAGATCCTCGGGCTATCGCTGGTGCAGAACTGGATCATCGGCCCGATCCTCATGTTTGCCCTTGCAGTCATCTTCCTGCGCGATTATCCCGAATACATGATCGGCCTGATCATGATAGGACTCGCACGCTGTATTGCGATGGTGATCGTCTGGAATGAACTTGCCAAGGGTGATAGCGAATACGCCGCGGGGCTCGTGGCTTTCAACAGCGTATTCCAGGTTTTCTTTTATAGCGTATACGCGTGGGTGTTTATAACGGTGCTGCCCCCGTATTTCGGCCTTACGGGCGTGGCGGTCGATATTGGTATAGCTCAGATAGCTGAGAGCGTCTTTATATATCTCGGCATACCGTTCATTGCGGGAATGATCACGCGATTTACGCTGATCAGAAAAAAAGGCAAGGAGTGGTACGAAGGCGTTTTTATCCCGCGGATCAGCCCGCTCACGCTGATCGCGCTTTTGTTCACGATCGTCGTGATGTTCAGCCTGAAGGGCAATTTGATCGTTCAGCTTCCGATGGACGTCGTCCGGATCGCGATACCGCTTCTCATATATTTTGTGGTGATGTTCCTGATAAGCTTTTACATGGGCTGGAAGATCGGGGCTGATTATTCAAAGACGGCGTCGCTATCTTTTACGGCCGCGAGCAATAATTTTGAGCTGGCAATTGCGGTTGCGATCGCGGTTTTCGGCATCAATTCGGGAGTAGCGTTCGCTGCGGTGATAGGGCCGTTGGTCGAGGTGCCGGTTTTGATCGGGCTGGTTAATGTCGCTCTCTACTTCCAAAGAAGATACTTCGGAGGTGAAGTCGCCGAGGGCGTGGTTTGATGACAATTGTGAGTAAAGAACGCGTTCTGATACTTTGCACTGGAAACTCCGCCCGCAGCCAAATGGCCGAGGGATTGCTCCGCCACTTTGCGGGCGGCCGATTCGACGTGGAAAGTGCCGGCACCGTCGCGAGCTTTGTTCGCCCTCAGGCAATCGCCGTTATGGCGGAGCTTGGGATTGACATTACCGGCCATCGTTCCAAATGCCTTGACGAATTCATCGAGACACCCTTCGACTTCGTTATTACCGTTTGTGACAATGCCAATGAGACCTGCCCGCTTTTTCCTGGGCGTGCAAAACGCATCCATTGGAGCTTCGACGACCCCGCGTCTGTCACAGGCTCTGACGAAGAGGTCCTTAACGAATTCCGACGCATCCGTGACGAGATCAGCATGAAATTTATGGATTTTGCCTCAGTTTAGCTCCCTTCCGGATCCGCCGTTTAGTTTTTCAATTCAAATACTGTATCTTTTGACCTTGTCTGGGTTCGAAGTTTCACACGAGGAAGCCCGCGGCAGTGCTGGCATCGAGCGTTTTGCGCAAATATCTAAAATTCATTCTCCTTTTCCTCTTCGCCGTTTTCATTTTTTGGTTTTTCGGCCGAAATCTTGATTGGCAAGAGGTGTCCGCCAGCCTGAGGCGTGCAGACCCCTGGTATCTGAGCGCGGCCGTGCTGATAATTTGTCTCGGCTATTTGCTGAGGGCGATACGTTGGAAGGTGCTGCTTGCACCAATAACGCCAGTTAGCCTGAAAGAACTCTTCGCGACGACAACAGTCGGTTTTGCAGCCATCTTCCTGATCGGACGAATGGGCGAGATCGTAAGACCGATGTGGCTGCCGATGCGGGACCGGCGAGTGAGACCGAGTGCAGCCCTTGTGACATTGGGTCTCGAGCGTATTTTTGACCTCGCGGCACTGACGTGTTTTTTCGCGGTCAATCTGATCTGGTTCACGCCGCAGGCGGGCAGGGAAACCGAGTTCGAATATGTTCAGTGGGTTGGCCTGCTCATGCTTCTAAGCGTGATTTTGGGATTTGTAACGCTGATAATCTTTCAGCGAAATTCGCCGCCGGTCATTAGATGGGCAGAGCGATTTACCGATCGAGGATGGGTGCCTAAGCGGATAAGGGCAATTTTTCTTAGTATCTTAAAACAGCTCGCATCGGCCCTGGCGATACTGCGGAATTGGCGAGAGACGCTGACGGTCAGCTTTTGGACCTTTACTCTGTGGATGGCGATCGCTCTGCCGACGTGGTTCGTGCTGCTTGCTTTCGACCTGCCGCTAACGTTCAGTGATTCCCTATTTATTATGGGATTTGCCACGGTAAGTTCGGTTGTTCCGACGCCGGGCGGTGCCGCAGGGGCGTTTCACACAGCGACAGCAGTGAGCCTATTATTTCTAAAAAATGACATCCTGGTCGAGGATGCCGCGGCTGTTTCGATAGCAATGCACCTTGTCTATTTCGCACCTGCGGTGTTTTTCGGTTTATACTATTTCATCCATGGTGATATAAGTATTGAGCGGTTCCGAAGTTTGCTGTCGACCGAGAACGCAGAACGCGAGATCGAATCAGATTCGCCGGATTTTGTACCTGAAAACCCGTGACGAGTAACAAGTGACGAGTGACAAGAGAATCTGCTTGTCACCGCTCACGGCTCAGGGTCATCTGTCCACTTGTCTATGCGCTGTCCATTTTGCTCACATATCGAAGATAAGGTCGTCGATTCGCGCGAATCAAAGGGCGGCGATTCCATTCGCCGCCGTCGCGAATGCCTCGGCTGCGGAAGGCGTTTTACCTCTTACGAACGCATTGACGAGATCCCCTACATGGTCGTCAAAAAGGATGGCAAACGAGAAAGCTGGGACCGTAATAAGGTGCTCGCCGGGCTCTTCCGGGCGTCTGAAAAGCGTCCGATATCTACCGTCCAACTCGAAGGCATCGTTGACGAGGTTGAAAAAAACGTTCAGGATTCGCTCGATCGCGAGCTTGCCACCAGTGAGATCGGAAAGATAATAATGCGACGTTTGAAAGCCCTGGATAAGGTCGCCTATGTGCGATTTGCGTCCGTTTATCTCGAATTCGCCGATGTCTCGGAATTCATGGACGAACTCAAAGTTCTCGTCGGCTCGCGCAAGCCGGCCTCGGTGAAAAAGATCAAGAAAAGCAAGAAAACTTAGATCTCAAGCTTACTGATGGCGGCGACCTCGAGGACGGTGGGACTGCCACCCGCAGCCGCAGGGTCTTATTGAATGGCATTGACCTTGTGCCGTTCTCGTCCCAAATACGGAGCGACCTTATATGCGATACCGGGTCTGTTGCGGAGCAAGATGACAACCGTGAGCTTTTGAGGCCGATCCCCGAATGGGTGCGCGAGACAACATTGACAGAACTGATCCCGCCCGCCCCGGAAATTATCTGCTATTACGGTCTTTGCGCCCTTGTATTGGTCAGGGAGAATGAAGAGATCGAAGGATTTCTCACCGACTTCATCTATCCGAATGTCGAGATCGATAGACTCAAGGTGAAGATAAAGAATTTGTTGGAAAACGCCGCTGGTTACTCGATCAGTGATCTTGAGCTAAATGACCTTCCATCAAGCAGGCTCTATTAGTAGTCGGTCTATGTTTGCTGTGCTATGATAGCTTCGCAACTTACCCTGCATCCCAAATATGGATAACGAAACCAAGAAGACGCTGTGGGCAACGGCGGATAAGCTGCGTTCGAATATGGACGCGGCCGAGTACAAGCACATCGTGCTTGGGCTGATCTTTCTGAAGTACATTTCCGATTCGTTTGCCGAGCATCGGGCGAACCTCGAAAAGAGATTCGCCGATCCCGTCGATGAGTACTTCATCGACGATGAGGCCACGCAGTCAAAGGACCTGGAAGAGCGGGATTACTACACGGAGGCGAACATCTTTTGGGTACCGGCTGAAGCGAGGTGGGAACGCATCCGCGAACAAGCCAAGCAGCCGACCATCGGACGGATCATCGATGACGCGCTTGTCGAGATCGAAAGCGAAAACCCCCGACTCAAGGGATTACTGGACAAACGCTTTGCCCGGACACAGCTTGAACCGGGCAAACTCGGCGAACTCATCGACACGATCTCCAAAATAGGCTTCGAAGGAAATGGCAAGAGATCCAAAGACGTGCTCGGCGAGGTTTACGAATACTTCCTCGGCCAGTTTGCCAATGCCGAAGGGAAAAAGGGCGGGCAGTTCTACACTCCGGCTTCCGTCGTAAAGGTCCTTGTCGAAGTCCTCGCACCGCATTCCGGTAAGGTTTACGATCCGTGCTGCGGTTCGGGCGGGATGTTTGTCCAATCGGAAAAGTTTATGGAATCGCACGGCGGGCGGTTTGGCGATATTTCAATTTACGGGCAGGAATCTAACCCGACGACGTGGCGGCTGGTTGCCATGAACCTTGCCATTCGCGGGATGGATTTCAATTTGGGAAAGGAACCTGCGGACACGTTTCTTCGCAACCAGCACCCTGACCTTCGCGCCAATTACATAATGGCGAATCCGCCGTTCAATGTTTCCGATTGGTGGAACGCCCAGCTCGAAGGCGATCCCCGGTGGCAATTCGGAACGCCCCCGGCGGGAAATGCAAACTACGCGTGGCTCCAGCACATTTATTACCACCTCGCCCCGAACGGCCGGGCCGGCGTGGTGCTTGCAAACGGTTCGATGTCGTCCTCGCAGAACAGCGAAGGAACCATCCGCAGGGAAATGATCGAACGCGACGCCGTCGAATGCATGGTCGCCCTTCCCGCACAGCTTTTCTTCAACACCCAGATCCCGGCGTGTCTTTGGTTTCTCAATAAGAACAAAGGAATCAGAAAAGGAGAGATTCTCTTTATCGATGCACGCAAACTAGGCCGCCTCGAAAACCGCGTCAACCGCGTTTTCGACGATGAAGATGTTCAGAAGATCGCCGCAACCTATCATGCGTGGGCCAAGTCAGAACCGCCTGCGTCAGCGGGCGGCCAGGAAGCCGAGTATCAAGATATTCCCGGCTTCTGCAAATCCGCCGGACTTGATGAGGTTCGCTCGCATGATTACATTCTGACGCCTGGCCGATATGTTGGGGCGGAAGATATTGAAGAGGATGATGAAGAATTTGCCGAGAAAATGGCTCGTCTAACCGACGAACTTTCAAGCCAGTTTTTCGAGAGTTCAAAGCTCGAAAAAGAAATTGCAAAAAATCTTTCGGCAGTGGGATTTCAAATCATTAGGAATTCTTGATGGAAGGATGGACCACATACAGATTCAGCGATTTCGTTGAGATCAACCCAGCTGTTCGACTGCAAAGTTCGAAAGAGTATTCCTTCGTCGAGATGAAAGACTTGAGCGAATCTAATAAATTTGCCACTCCCTCAGCTAAACGAGTCTTGTCCGGCGGAGCAAGATTCGAGAATGCCGATACATTGTTTGCGAGAATTACTCCTTGCCTGGAGAACGGAAAGATTTGCCAAGTAAAAGACTTGGAGAACGGTGTCGGCTTCGGCTCGACAGAGTTTTTGGTGTTTCGCGGCAAGAAAGATGTGTCGATCAGCGAATTCGTATTCTACCTTTCCAGATATGACGAGGTTAGGAAGTTCGGCGAAAAGAATATGTCGGGAACTTCCGGTCGCCAGAGAGTTAATCGCGAAGCGTTCAACAACCTGTATTTGAAACTTCCGCCTTTCGAAGAACAAAGAGGAATTGCCAAGATTCTTTCGTCGCTGGATGACAAGATCGAGCTTAACCGGCGGATGAATGCGACTTTGGAGGCGAT
>JBGSXN010000126.1:0-5987 GCA_041751355.1 Pyrinomonadaceae bacterium | reverse complement strand
CACCTCAGGTGATGTTTCGCCCTTGTCCAGCGAGCCGGCCGGGATCTCGAGCAAATACTCGCCGGCGGCGTGCCGATATTGCCGCACCATCGCGATCGTCTTGTCCTCGAAAACGGGAACGATCACGGCACTGCCGCGATGGACCACGACCTCGCGCTTGTATTCGTCCTCGCCGTTCTTGACGTCATCGACGCGCACGTCAAAGATCCGGCCTTCGTAAATGGGTTTAGAAGCTATTATTTCAGGCACCATTAGATTGTAAGTAGCAACAGTGAACAGTAAAACAGATGGCGTGGAAGGTGGCAATGGGTAGAAGATCGTAAAGTGCGAAAAAGTGTCCTGCGGGGGGACAGCTATAAAGGCGTTAAAGCATTGCTTCTAATGACAGTTACGTAGGCTTTGTAGTGTACCAGGCATTTCCAGAAAATAGCCGTAGTGCACTGTCTTCGTTGGAATGACGAAGAATGCCTGCCAACGAGAAGCATATCAGCAACCGGTAATCACAAATTCGGCAGAGAGCTTTACATGTTTCCCTTCGTCAGCTTCTGAAGAAAGAAAAAGTCCTGTCCAAACTGAATTATAGTGAGCGGATAGCTCCATATAAAAATCCGGCTTGCCGTCCCGATCAATATCTCCAACCCAAAAAAGTCGTCCGACTTGGCCCGGCCATTCGGAAGCTCCTGAATTGGGCTCTTCCTCCCAAGTGCGAACGGTATATAAAATTTGCCTAAGTCCCAAACTTTCGAGCGACAACGCAAGAATGCGTTTTCCGTCTGGGTTCTTTGCCTTCAGAACTTTTAGTTCGTACTCAAGTTTGTCATCCGTAAGGAACGAATCGCGATAATCTTTATCAAGCGTCGTAAATCCGTTGTAAGCAATAATGTCACGCGAACTAAGTTCATCATAATCATCGTCCGTCAGACCACGGAAGTATGTTGTGGCCTTTCCCGGTCGCACCGATTTACCACCCTTGACGAGAAAAAGCGGTTTATTTGAACCCGAAACTGAGACGGATATACCGCTTCGAATACTCTCGTCTTCATCGACGACTCGATCGTGGACACGTTTGATTTGCAGTGTTGTCGATTGTACCAAGTAACCATCCGTGCTTCTGAAGAGGCCGAGCCATTCATCGCCATTTTTCGCGGGAATTTCGTCTCCATGGAACCCTTCCCCAATGTTTAGTAATTTCATTGCCAGCTCACGGTGGTTTTCGTCCAGCCAGTATGAAACCTCCTCGATTATTTCGGGCTCGGAAGCAACTCTAGATGTTAATTTCTGTTCGATACCTGCATTAGCCGCGACAGGCGCATCAATCGGGTCAATCCAATTGACTTTTGCAATCAAAAACCCTGCCGTTAGGGCAAAGGCAAAAATAAACAAGTTCACTGCAAGTCGCTTTAGCATAAAAATAGTCAACACATACAATCAGAACCTTGGATCGGTGGCGCAGCTGGTACGTCGGTTGTCCAGCGTTTCATATTACTTGCGAGTCTAACATAAGGATAATCACTGATGTGATGTAAAATGTTGCAGTAAACATGGCAAATTATCGAATCGGATTAGGCGTAACGGGCGGGATCGCAGCTTATAAGGCTGTCGAGGTCTTGCGGCATCTGCAGAAGGCGGGGTGCGACGTGCAGGTCGCGATGACAAAACATGCCACTGAATTTGTGCAGCCGCTGACGTTTCGGGCGTTGACTGAGCGGCATGTCATCGTGGACGATTACGACCCGGAGAATCCCGACCCGATCGCTCATATTAATTTTTCGCAGAACATCGACCTGCTGCTGATCGTTCCCGCGACGGCGAATATTATTGCAAAATTTGCGTACGGCCTCGCTGCCGACTTTTTATCGTCGACCTATCTAGCGTCGACCGCCCCGGTTTTGATCGCCCCGGCGATGAACACGACGATGTGGGACAAACCGGCGACGAAACGAAATGTTGCACGCCTCAAAAAGGATGGGGTACAGTTTGTCGACCCTGTCACGGGCGAATTGGCGTGCAAGACGATCGGGACGGGGAAGCTTGAGGATGTTGAGAATATTGTGCGGCAGGCGCTGGAGCTTTTAAACGCAGAGACGGAGAGACGCGGAGGGGACAAAGCAGAAATAGCAGTATCGACCGGTTCTTTTGATCGCAACGAAGAGAACCACCCCGTCGGCGAAACGCCGCCACCCCTCTTTGGTAAGGAGGGGAGTCAGGACCTCTCGGGCGAACGCATTTTGATCACTGTGGGCGGGACTCGGGAAGCAATCGATCCAGTGCGGTTTATCTCTAATCACTCGTCGGGGAAGATGGGATTTGCGGTGGCTGATGCTGCGGCGGCGAGAGGTGCCGTGATCACGGTAGTCGCGGGTGTCACCACGGTCGATCCTCCGCCCGGTATGCAGGTCACCAGAGCCCTGACCGCCCGCGAAATGCATTCAGCCGTAATGAAGGCATTACCAAAGAAGACTATCTTTGTCGGTGCGGCCGCGGTTGCGGATTTTGCTCCGGGTGCCGAGGCCGGAAAGATCAAAAAGGACGGCCGGGACTTTATGATCCTCGAACTTAAGAAAACTCAGGACATTTTGGCCGAAGTTTCGAAAAAGCGTCCTGCGGGAATGCTTGTAGTGGGTTTTGCGGCCGAGACCCATGACGTGGTCGGCTATGCACGTGCCAAAATGAAAAAGAAGGGCCTGGACATGGTCGTTGCCAATGACATCACAAAGGCCGGTGCGGGCTTTAACACCGATACGAATATCGCGACTATTTTAACTAGTAAAGGTAAGCCGATCGATCTGCCGCTTATGGCCAAGCGCGAGATGGCCGACCGGATACTGGATGAGATCGTAAAACTTCGAGCTTCGCAAAAATGAGCGACGACATCTACAAATTGGCTATCGACCTTCGCGAACGTGTCCGTTATCTAAATGAGATCGGCGTCGATTCCGTCAGCGAGAATGTCGTTCGACCTGTTGTCCCATACGAAGTTCGGTCGTTACCACCGGTCGATATTCCCAATTTAGTTCCGAGCGTAGATTCAGAAAAATTGCGCCGCCCGCCGGGGTCGCGTCTCGCAGAGTTGCCGTCGTTATCGCAGCGTAAGATGCCGGTAAGGCCGAATAGCACCGAGTCTGAGCCATTATTGACGAGATTGGAAACTGATGTACCGATTATGCAGGCCTTGGCCGAACCCTCGTCGAACCTGGAAGGCATCGAGGCAATTAGGTCCGAGATCGGCAACTGTGTCCGGTGTCCTTTACACGAAGGCCGGACACAGATCGTCCATAGTATGGGAAATTTTTCGGCACGCCTGATGTTCGTTGGTGAAGCTCCTGGTGCCGACGAAGATGCGGCCGGCCAGCCCTTCGTCGGACGCGCGGGTAAGCTGCTGACTGACATCATTATAAGTATGGGCTTTCGTCGCGAGGATGTTTTTATAGGAAACATTAACCGCTGCCGGCCGCCGGGCAATCGCCAGCCGCTGCCGATCGAGACCGAGGCCTGCCGGCCGTTCCTGCTTCGAGAGGTCGATGTTATAAAGCCAAGAGTTATAGTTGTCCTCGGTAATACGGCAACCCAGAACCTGCTAGGCATCAAAACGCCGATCTCAAAGATCCGCGGCGAGTTTCAGGAATATTTTGGCGTCAAGGTAATGCCGACCTTTCACCCTGCATATCTGCTTCGCGATCCGCATAAAAAACGCGAAGTTTGGGAAGATATGAAAAAGGTGCGCGACTATATAAATACTATCTAAGAGAATAAACCACTATGAAAAAGAAAATTATCGGTCTCATATTATTTGTACTTGCCATTTTGCCGTCGGCCGGCGTTGCACAGCGACCGACCTTTCCGGGTGTCAAACAGCTTCAATCGCCGCAAAATCCGAAGTTGGGCTTTATGATCCACGGCGGTGCCGGCGTGATAACAAAAGGCTCTTTGTCGCCCGAGAGAGAGAGAGAATATCGAGTCAAGTTGGAAGAAGCTCTAATGGCCGGTTACAAGGCCCTTCAGGACGGACGATCCGGCCTCGACGCGGTTGAGATCGCAATCCGGATTCTCGAGGATTCACCCCTTTTTAACGCTGGTAAGGGTGCCGTGTTTACCGCGGACGGTAAGAACGAACTCGATGCCTCGATAATGAATGGCAAGACTCTCGCCGCCGGCGCGGTGGCGGGGCTTCATCGCGTAAAAAACCCGATCACTCTCGCAAGGGCAGTGATGGAAAAATCGCCGCATGTCATGATGGCCGGTTCGGGGGCGGAAAAATTCGCCGCGGAACAGAAAATCCAAATGGTCGAGGAAAAATATTTTTGGACACAGCCCCGCTGGGACGCATTGCAGCGCATCTTGAAGCAGGAGAAAGAAAAATTGGCTGATCCGGCAAAAAAGGTCAGCTTAATCGAAGCCGAAAAGCCGGAGAACAAATTCGGCACCGTAGGAGCAGTTGCTCTGGATAAAAACGGAGACCTTGCCGCCGGCACGTCAACGGGCGGAATGACAAACAAAAAGTACGGTCGTATTGGTGATGCTCCGATCATCGGTGCGGGCACCTATGCCGATAATAATTCATGCGCCGTGTCCGCTACGGGCTGGGGGGAGTTTTTTATCCGTCTCGGCGTCGCTCGGGATATATCGGCAATAATGGAATACCAGGCTCAGACAGTTCAGTTGGCTGCTGATCGGGTCATTAAACAGAAACTTCAGAAACTCGGTGGTGATGGCGGAATAATCGCGATCGATAAATTCGGAAACATGGCGATTTCCTTTAATTCCGAAGGCATGTACCGGGCGTATATCAATTCCGAAGGAAAACCTGTGGTCGAGATCTATCAGAATTAACGATGCTATCAGCAGAGATCGTCGCGATCGGATCGGAACTTCTTACACCGACCAAGACCGATACCAACGGGCTGTGGCTGACAGCCAGACTCAACGATGTCGGTATCGAGGTAATGCTCAAAACGATAGTCGGTGACGACGAGGCACGGCTCGAGGAGACGCTTCGCGACGCCATTCGCCGGTCAGATATTGTTATCACGACCGGCGGACTCGGCCCTACCGAGGACGACATTACCCGGCAGTGTTCTGCAAGGGCGATCGAACGCACCCTCATATTCCACGACGAGATCGAAACGGCATTGCGCGAGAGGTTCAGGTTGTGGGGCCGGGAAATGCCGGAGATAAATAAGCGGCAGGCCTATGTGATCGAGGGGGCCGCGATCATTCCCAATCCAAATGGGTCTGCTGTTGGAATGCTTGTCGAGTTCGGAGCCAAGCTTCTAGTCCTTATGCCGGGCCCGCCCCGCGAAAATCAGCCGATGTTTCTGGAAAATGTGCTTCCGCGGCTCAATGACATGGCCGGGGAGGTCTATGTCCGAAGACGACTGCTGCGTGTATCAGGACTCGGCGAGTCGGCGGTCGATGAGATTGCGGCACCGATCTATAAGAAATACCCCGCCGTTAAGACATCCATCCTTTTTAATAAAAGCGAAGTTGAGATCCACCTCGCGGCGACTTCGAACGGCCCGGACGATGCGCAGCAGATCGTTGACCGTCTCGCGGAAGAACTTTCACTGGCCCTCGGCAAATCGGTCTTTTCTGATCGGGGCGAAACCATGGAAGAGGTTGTGGGCCGCCTGCTGAATGAACTAGGCCAGACAATATCGGTCGCTGAGAGCTGCACCGGCGGCCTCATCGCCCAGCGGTTGACCCATGTGCCGGGCTCGTCGAGATACTTTCTTGAGGGAGCGGTGGCTTACTCGAACGAAGCAAAGGAACGGACCCTCGGTGTTCCGGCCGATCTTATTGCGTCAAAGGGAGCTGTCAGCGCAGAATGTGCCGAGGCGATGGCCGCGGGCATAAAGGCTTATTCGGGTGCAGACCACGCAATATCGGTCACTGGTATCGCGGGGCCGGGCGGGGGCAGCGATGAGAAACCGGTCGGCACAGTCTATCTCGGCTACGCAGGCCCAGCCGGAGTCCGGTCTATGAAGATC
>JBGSXN010000125.1:0-3828 GCA_041751355.1 Pyrinomonadaceae bacterium | reverse complement strand
GGCTTCGATATCACTCTGGGACAGCCCCAGGGCCCGTCCTATCCCGACGGCATAAATCTGTGTACGGCGCACATGCCCGATACCGATCTGGTCGCGAGCATCGATCGCCGTGGCCAATGCCTCGACGGTCGCAAGATGTACGCGGCCCGCATCTGAGATCTGTCGCGTCGTTTGAGCCAGACGATCGGTGTGGATACGAAAGCCAACGCCGCCCAGAGCCAGGAACGCTGCAAGGACAACTCCGACGGTTGCTCCGAAGAGCACCACGCTGACCCAGAGGCCCATTGCCGTTAAAACGGTCGCTGCGGTCCACAGTACGACGGGCGAGAATCTTTTATATCTCGAGAGGAACTTCATGATGGGCACTCTTCCACTTTGGTCGCATCGAGGGAGGGACGCCACCGTTGGCCATTTATTACTTCAATCCGCGTGCCAAGACGTGCGTCCGGAAAAACACAGGTTTTGCGGCTTATCTAATATTTTTCTCAGGGTATTAGGTCAGGTCGACCGGTCACGTTGACCGCTTGGAGGTCAGAATGACCAGTGCCGTAAATGGGTGGTGGTCTCTTAAGGGGACCCGGCTCAGTATCTATCGTCGTCGAAATCGTAACTGTCGGGAGCTCCGGTCTCGGATTCGGGCTCTACATGGAGGTCGAGTTCAACCGGGTCCAGACCGACTACCTCGAGCTTGGATCCGCATTCGTCACAAACCACGTGGTCGCCCTGCTCACACTCGGCGTCGACATAGACTTCTTCGCTGCAGTCGGGGCAAATTGATGTGGGCATTTTCTCTATTCTCCGCGAAACATGAATCAACTATTTGTAATTCACGCAAAAAGCACGTGAAAATAGGTTCGGTAATCAATCTATCGTGTTTCTAAACCGATTTGCAATAGCCTGCGAGGTTTTTTCGAGCTGCCGTGCCGCGTAACTGATGCTGTCCTCTTTTTATGAAATTTCCTTTTGATCTGCGTGTCGATGCTGCGTTCGATGTGGTCGGATTCGGCACAAATGCCGTTGACCATCTTATCCGCGTACCCGAGATTCCGGAGTTGGGCGGCAAGACTGAATTTACGGATTATTCGATCATGCCAGGCGGTGAAGTGGCGTCGACGATGGTGGGACTAAAGAGGTTAGGGGCGACGGTCGCCTATGCCGGGCGTTTCGGCGCGGATCGAGAGGGGGAGATCGGACTTCGATCCCTGATCGAGGAAAGCGTCGATACAGAATTTGCGGAAACAATCGGTAATGCCCGCACCCAGGTTGCCTTCATTGCGATAGACGAACGCAGCGGCGAGCGAACGATACTCTGGCAGCGAGATGCCGCCCTCGCATATACAGCGGACGAAGCTCCGACCCCGGCGGCGGCGCGTTGCAGAATCTTGCACATGACGCCCCACGACACGGCAGCCTGCATAGAGATGGCCACGGCTGCACGGCAGCACGGCGTCATTGTATCGCTCGACATCGATAACGTCTTTGAGGACGTCGAGAGACTCCTTCCGAAGGTCGACATTTGTATCGCATCGGCAGAATTTCCCGGGAAACTTACCGGCATTCTTGATACGGGAATTGCATTGCGCGAAATTTCGAGTCGGTTCGGCTGTGCTGTCACTGGAACTACGTTAGGTCGTAAAGGGTCGATCGTGATCTGCGGAGGTGCCTTTACAGAAGCTCGGGGATATGACGTGCCCGGCGGTTGTATCGACACCACCGGAGCCGGCGATGCGTACCGCACAGGTTTTCTATTCGGTATCCTCAAGGGCCGTCCGATAGAGGAATGTTCCGCTATGGCGAATGCAGTTGCTGCACTAAAATGCCGAGGAATCGGAGCGAGAGCGGCCCTGCCAACAGAGGACGAACTGAGCTTATTTATGGCAAACGCTTAGGAAAATTTCGCTCATTCGCTCTCCGTTGCCCAGCCCGGTCTCTGCCAAGCTCTATGGACATTCGATCTAAAGCTTATCTTTGAAAAAACCGATCACCAGGGCCCACGCATCCGCCGCGGCTGATCGATCATAGACCTCAGGCCGCGTATCGTTGAAAAAGGCATGATCGGCGTCGTACTTGACTGTGTGAACCGGCAGCTCGAATTTTTCGGCAGCTTCCTCGAGGGAGGCAACTTTCTCCGGGTTGATCCATCCATCGCGGGTCCCGGATATAAAGATCGTCGGTACTGAAAGCTTTTTCAGCACGTCTTCCTCAGGAATGTCACCATAAAATGGTGCGGCTGCGCTCAGCCCTTCAAGTTCGCAGGCGGCACGCAGTGCAAAAGTTCCGCCCATACAAAACCCGGTGATCCCAAAATGTGACAGGTCAAAGGCGAGCGAAGCGGCTTCGATGGCGTTTTTGATCGTGTCGAGGCCGTCGTCAACTGCGAGGGCATTCATCATCTTCGATGCCTCATCCGGATCAGCAGCGATCTTTCCGCGATAGAGGTCCGGAGCAATTGCCACAAATCCCTCAGCGGCATACCGGTCAGCGATGTCCTTTATATGATCGTTGAGGCCCCACCATTCCTGCATGACGATTACGCCTTTGCCGCTATCAACATCAGAACCGGCAACGTACGCAGTTGTCGGCCCATTGGCTGTTTCAAAACTTAAAGTCTCGGACATAAAGAATCCCCCGAAGTTGGTTTATTTTGGACATTATAAACGAAACTTCGGGGGACTGTGAATTGAAGTCTGCCGCCTAGAAAAATCGGACAGTGTATCCCACGCGGATCCCCCGGCCGATCTCAGGTGCGAGTTCCTTGATGAAGGATAGATGATTTCTATACAGCTTATTTGTCAGGTTATGGGCGTTGAATGTGAATATATGGGCCACATGCTGCCTTCCGATCGTGTATGAGCCGCCTATGTTAAAGAGGCCATAACCATCGGTCCGGGTCTCTAAGGGGAAGATCCGCTCCTGGGAGGCCGCGACGACAATTTCTGGCCTGACGCTCAACCCGCCATATCTGAGGTCGAGGCCGAATCGGGCCCTTGCGGGTGGTATACGCGGAAGATCTATATTACTGTCGGTCAATCTCGCCCGGACCATATCCACACTGAAAAAGCCCCCGACGTGGCGAGTGAAATCGTAATTCAGGTTTAGCTCCGCACCATAATATCGTGCATCTGCCTGTTCGAAGGCAGCAACGGGCAATCCGTCCTCGATATCAACGTCGCCATCGCCGTCCTCGTCCTGCGGTGCCAGAAACACGAAGTTTCTAATACCGTAATAATAGATATTCCCGCGCATTCTAAATCGGTCCGACTGATGCCTGAGAGACAGGTCGATGCCGTTTGCCGTTTCTCTCATGAGGTTCTCGTTCCCGATCTCAAAGGTGACGTTTCCGACATGCGGACCGTTGTTGTAGAGCTCTTCAAGAGCCGGCGCTCGATTGGAATGCGTGTAATTTGCAATAAATGCACCGCCACGCCACAATCCGACATTTATTCCCGCTCCGCCTGAGAAGCCCGTAAATCCGCGGTCTCTCAGGTCCGGATTGACCGGATTATATCGGTTGTTTTCGATCCGTCCGCCGAACTGGAACTTTACGCGTTCGTAATTCAGTTCTTCGAGAGCGAAGAACGAAAATGAATTGTGCTTGACCGCTCCCGTAATGAGCTGTTCTTCGCCCACCACTTCATAATCGCGGTTAAGTCCTTCGAATCCGAACCGGCCAGTGAGCCTTCCTTTTCGCTGCTGTTCGAAAAGCATTCTGTAGGAAAATGTCTTGTTGTCGAATATCGTCCCGATCTCCTCGATCCCGTCCTCGATCTCGATCTCGGTGTGCCGATATTTTGTAAAACTGACGTTGTACTGGAGTCCGCTCAGGAA
>JBGSXN010000124.1:0-14988 GCA_041751355.1 Pyrinomonadaceae bacterium | reverse complement strand
GGAACTGGGCTTCACCCTTGCAGAGATCGAGGAGATACTGGACCATGCCGTTCATGGTGACTCGCCCTGTCCTATGGTCCGCGAAGTAGTCGAAAAGCGGATCGATGAGAACCGGAAGAAGATCCGCGAAATGAAGCGGCTGCAGAAAAGGCTGGAATCGGCGGCTGATATGTGGAAAACGATGGGGAATTCCGAGCCCGACGGCCATTCGGTATGCCGCCTGATCGAATCTTTTGCCGAAAACGAAAATGGCGCTTGACCTGACACCAGCTCACAGGTTGTAGACTAGTTTTCGGAGGGAACATTTAGAAATGAAGAACGAATTCAAAGACCCGATATGCGGAATGACCGTTACATCAGAAACCGCGGCCGCGACCTATGAGCAGGACGGCATCCTTTACCACTTTTGCGCCGTGGGGTGCCGCGACAAGTTTGTTGCCCAAAACGGTCCCGCGTCGACTGCCCCGTCCGGGATGGTACACCTTGGACGCCGAAAGGCATCGACGGACGTAATGATGATGGACACCGGAGGTACCCACATCGACCCGGTCTGTAAAATGCGCGTGAGCCCCGAAACTGCCGCCGCCGAACACGAGCATAAAGGGAGCAAATACTACTTCTGCAACAATAGCTGCCGCGACCGTTTTGTCGCCGACCCCGAAAGTTTCCTGTCAGTAGCCGGAGAATCAACTACCGGGAACCTCCTGTCCGTACCGGGAGCGGTAGCAACCGGGGATTCTAACCTTGCCCCACCCCGCGAGTCCGAGTCCGAGTCCGACTCCGAAGTCGATCCAGTCTGCAACATGACCGTTCACCCCTCGAACGCCGCGGGGAGCCATGAATATAAAAGTGAGACATATTACTTTTGCTCCGCCGGATGTGAGACGAAGTTCAAATCAGACCCTGAAAAGTATCTCAACCCTCAAGAGCCGCAGGACCAGCCCCTCGACGTCGAATACACATGCCCGATGCACCCTGAGATCGTGCAGATCGGCCCTGGGAGCTGTCCGATGTGTGGAATGGCTCTCGAACCTAAAGAGATCAGCCTGAACGACGGCCCCGATCCGGAATATATCGACATGAAGCGGCGGTTCGGGATATCGGCTTTGCTGACACTGCCGGTTCTGGTTCTGGCGATGGGCGAGATGTTTCCTGCTTTTCACTCGGTCGTGTCGCCGCGGATCTCGATCTGGATACAGTTTGTTCTCGGGACTCCGGTTGTACTATGGGGCGGTTGGCCTTTCTTTGAGCGTGGATGGGCGTCGGTGAAAAACGTCAGCCCGAATATGTTCACTCACATCGCGATCGGCACGGGAGCTGCATTGATTTACAGCTTTGCGGCACTCTTTGCACCTCAAATTTTTCCGGCGACAATGCTCGATGCTCATACTGGGTTGATCCCGTTTTATTTTGAGGCGGCCGCCGTGATCGTTACGCTTGTATTGCTCGGCCAAGTGCTTGAACTGCGAGCACGTTCGCAGACGTCATCGGCAATCAAAGAACTTCTGCGATTGGCTCCGGAAAACGCCACAGTAGTAAACGATGATGGCACCGAAGAGATCGTCGATCTTCGGCACGTTCAGGCAGGCCAGACGCTCCGCGTTAAGGCGAACGAAAAGGTTCCGACTGACGGAGAGATCATCGCAGGCGACACGTCAATCGACGAATCGATGGTCACCGGCGAATCGATGCCGGTCGAAAAACACTCAGGCGACAAGGTGATCGGCGGCACGATCAACGGAAATCGTACGTTCACCATGCGTGCCCTGAAGGTAGGCAGCGAAACGCTTCTGGCACAAATCGTCAAAATGGTCGGCGAGGCACAACGGAGCCGGGCACCGATACAGCGAATGGCCGATGTAGTCTCGGCCTACTTTGTCCCGACCGTGATCGTTGTGGCAATTGTGGCGTTCATAGTTTGGTTTATATTTGGCAGCCTGTCGTACGCAATGGTCGCTGCGGTTTCGGTTTTGATCATCGCCTGCCCGTGTGCCCTCGGACTCGCGACACCGATGTCGATCATGGTCGGCACCGGCCACGGCGCTAAGAACGGCGTTTTGATCAAAAAAGCCGAGGCCCTTGAAACTCTCGAAAAGATAAACGCAATTGTCGTCGATAAGACCGGGACACTGACGGAGGGCAAACCAAAGCTGCAGAGCGTGGTTCCAGGCGATGGATTCGACGAAAACGAGATATTGCAATTAGCCGCCAGCCTTGAGAGAAATAGCGAGCACCCGCTTGCGACAGCGATCGTTGCCGAAGCGGACGCACGCGGGCTCAAACCAGAAGCTGTTAATGATTTTGAATCTATTACAGGCGTCGGAATAAAAGGGAAAATTGCCGGTAAGGTCATTCAGGTTGGCAAGGGCGACGCAACCGGCGGCGCTTTGAAAACATCTGCCGAGGAACTGCGATCTTTGGGCCAGACCGTTATGTTCGTCACGATCGATGGAGATCTTGCCGGCCTTATCGGCGTTGCTGATGCCATCAAGCCGTCCGCGAAAACCGCCATTGATGAACTCCACCGTCAAGGCCTGGAGGTCATTATGATGACCGGAGACAACCGTGTGACGGCCGAGACTGTAGCAAAGCAGCTTGGCATCGATCAGGTTTTCGCCGAAGTGATGCCCGAGGACAAGGCGGCAAAGGTAAAAGAACTCCAATCAAAGGGAAAGATCGTCGCGATGGCCGGCGACGGGGTTAACGACGCGCCAGCCCTCGCACAAGCTGATGTCGGCATTGCATTCGCCAGCGGCACCGATGTCGCCATCGAGTCAGCGGATATCACTCTGCTCCGGTCTGATCTCTCAGGGATCCTGAAAGCCCGAAACCTGAGTCGCTTGACTATGACGAATATACGACAGAATCTATTCTTTGCGTTCATCTACAACATCGTCGGAGTGCCGATAGCTGCCGGCGTACTGTTCCCGGTGCTCGGGATACTTCTCTCGCCGATGATCGCGAGCGCGGCAATGACCTTCAGCTCGGTCTCGGTGATCGCGAACGCCCTCAGACTGCGAAACTCGCGGTTGTGATTCGAACAGGATAAACAGGATGAACAGGACAAGCAGGAGTTAAATAAACCGAACTTTTATCGTGTCGATCCTGTCTATCCTGTTTTTTAATGTTCTAATTTCGGTAATATTTCTTTATGGCAAAGTTAGCAATTGCGATTCACGGCGGTGCCGGAACGATCCTCAGGTCGCAGATGACTCCCGCTCTCGAAGCCGAGTACCGCGGCGGACTTGAGACGGCCCTTCGAACCGGTTGGGCGGTATTAGAAAATGGCGGCAGTTCTATTGACGCGGTTGAGACGGCGGTCCGATCATTAGAGGATTTTCCGCTTTTTAACTCGGGCCGAGGCGCAGTTTTCACTCACGAGGGTGAGGTCGAACTCGATGCCGCGATCATGGACGGCACGGGCCCGCGGGCGGGTGGTGTCACCTTTGTAAAGAATATCCGTAATCCGATCAGCCTTGCCCGGCTGGTTATGGAGCGAACTGAGCACGCCCTGCTTGCCGGCGAAGGTGCTAACCAGTTCGCCGAACAAATGGGTGTTGACACAGCCCCCGACGAGTACTTCTTTACCGAGCACCGCTGGCTTCAATTCCAGGAGGCTTTAGCGGCCGGCCGAGTACAACTCGACCATACGGAATCGAACCAGCCACAGATGGGAACCGTCGGAGCTGTCGCTTGCGACGTTAACGGGAACCTGGCCGCCGGGACCTCGACCGGTGGAATGACCAATAAGAAGTTTGGGCGAGTCGGCGATTCCGCATTAATAGGTGCCGGCACCTACGCGGATGATATTTGCGCCGTTTCGTGTACGGGCCACGGTGAGTTTTTCATGCTCGGCGTCACGGCCTACGATGTTGCAGCTCGGATGAAATATGCCGCGATGAGTTTGTCCGATTCCGCGAAGGCCGCGATAGACCACCTTTCGACGATCCATGGCGAAGGCGGGCTGATCGCCGTCGACGCCTCAGGGAATGTCACCCTGCCCTTTAACTCGGATGGAATGTACCGAGGATATGCGACTGAGGGCGGAAAAATGACGGTCGAGATCTACGGTGATTGACTCGATCACGACTGATTTTCTTCGGCTTCTTTCTTCGCAATGACCATATCTCGGTATTCCTGAACGTATTTGATATCGTCGGGAACCCTGTCAGCAAGCGTAACCACTAGCTCACCTTTGCGGGCGTTCTTGATCGCGTGATGGATGGCATCACGGCCCTCTGGAATAAGCCTCACCTGGGGCGTGTTCTCGCTCTGCGCGATTCCTTCTTGAAGCAGATTGTGCAGTTCGTCAGGGGTTCGTCCGCGCAAATAGTTGCCAGTCCTGATCACGACGCGGTCAAATGCATCGCCTGCGATCTTGCCAAATTCGCGTATGTCATCGTCGCGGCGGTCGCCGGTACCGTTCAGGACAACCGTTCGATATTTATTAGGCAGTTTTGAAATAAAGTTCACCAAGCCATTCAGACCGGCTGGGTTATGAGCGTAATCCATCAGGACGGTCACGTCGCCGATCTCGACAAAGTTTAGCCGGCCCGGCGTCTGTGCCGTACCTGCATTAAAGGTGGTCAGCCCGGTGCGAAGGTCCTCGAGTGAAACTCCGTGAATAAAACACGCCAGCGTCGCCGCGAGCACGTTCTGGATCATAAACTCGGCACGCCCGCCGTAAGTCAGGGGGATATTCTGCGCCTTTTCGATCCGCACCTTCCACTTTCCTTTGAGTATAGTCACATAGCCATTTTCATATACGCATGAAACACGTCCGCGGCGGGCCTGGCGATCGATGTTCTTGTTGGTTTCGTCCATCGAGAAAAGTACAACATGGCCGTCGGTTATGTCCTTCATCTTGTAGACCAGATCGTCCTCGGCATTTAGGACCGCGTAGCCTTTCTTTGAGACCGCACGCGGAATCACCGATTTCACCCGCGCCAGGTCTTCGAGGGTGTTTACATCTTTGAGGCCAAGATGATCCGCGGCGACGTTCAGGACTACCCCAATATCGCAGTGGTCAAACCCCAGGCCTGAGCGGATAATACCGCCGCGGGCAGTCTCGAGGACCGCGACCTCGACGGTCGGGTCTTTCAAAACAAGCTGTGCCGACACCGGCCCCGTATTATCGCCCTCAACGATCTGCTGGTTGCCGATATACGTTCCGTCAGTGGTGGTAAATCCGACCGTCTTCCCGCTGTTCTTGAGAATGTGGGCGATCAGCCGTGTTGTGGTCGTCTTACCGTTGGTACCGGTGATCGCAACGATCGGGATCAGGGCCGGAGTTCCCGTAGGAAAGAGCATATCGATCACGTGCTCGGCGACATTCCGGCCGATGCCATCGCTTGGGGAAAGGTGCATACGGAATCCGGGAGCTGCATTGACCTCGATGATCCCACCGCCGTTCTCGCTTAAAGGCTCGCTGACATTGGGGGCGATAACGTCGACGCCGGCCACGTCGAGCCCAATGATCCTCGCAATACGTTCGAAAAGGAAGACGTTTTCCGCATGGACCTCATCTGTACAATCGATCGCCGTGCCGCCAGTCGAAATGTTGGCTGTAGTCTTCAGGTGAAGCTCTTCACCAGCCGGCAAAACGCTGTCGATCGCATATCCCGAACTGCGAATACAGCGCAGTGTCTGGCCATCAACGTCAATGTGAGTCAGAACATTCTCATGCCCATAACCTCGTCGAGGATCTGCATTGGTCTTATCGATCAATTCCTGGACAGTGCTTTTTCCATCGCCGATGACGTGGGCGGGGATGCGCTTTGCCACCGCGATAAGTTGATTGTTAACCACCAGGGCCCGGAAATCCGAGCCGATTAGCTGCTTTTCGACAATTATCTGTCGGGAATACTCTTTGGCCTTCTCAAATGCGACGACTGCATCTTCAAGCGTGGTGATCCCTACAGTCGCTCCCTTACCATGATTTCCGTCCAGCGGTTTGATCACCGCCGGATAGCCGATGCTGTTTAACGTACTCTCCAGTTCCTCTACATCGCGTATTTTGTATCCTTTGGGCACAGGCACACCCATATCGCCCAGCAGCGTTTTGGTCGCATGCTTATTAGCCGCAATATCTACGGCGATCATGTTCGTATTCGCCGTAACCGTAGCCTGAATACGCTTTTGGTGAACACCGTAGCCAAGCTGCACGAGGGACTGATCGTTAAGGCGAATAAAAGGAATATTTCGGCTTTCGGCTTCCTCAACCAGCGATCCGGTCGAAGGGCCAAAACGCACCACTTCGCGGATCTCACGCATTTTCTGTATGTCCCGCGCAATATCCTCTTTTATCTCGTCGACAGGTTTGCCTTCGGCAAGGTCGAGAAACAGCCTGACTGCGGCACGTGCGGCAAACTGCCCGACTTCTCCTTCCAGATAGCTGAATACAACGTTATAGATACCCGCCTCGCTCGTTTCGCGGGTGCGTCCATACCCTGTATCCATCCCCGCAAGCGTCTGCAGCTCGAGGGAAAAATGTTCGATCGCGTGACCAGCCCACGTACCTTCTTCGACCCGACGATTGAAACCACCTTCTTCCTGATAACTGCAGCCGTGCGATACAAGTCCGGGAAGCACATCATTCATCCGATCGAGAAATCCCTCGATCTTGTCTGTCGGCCGCTGCTCATAATCCCCAATATCGAGGCGCATTATGATCAGCTTCTTCCAGTAACCGCTCCAATAATTAGGGCCGCGAAGTGTGCGTAACTCAAGAATTTCCATATCAGTAATTCAAATTCCAGATTCCAGATTCCAGATTATGAGAACTTGCGGCCCTTAAGGTCCGACTGCAAAAGATAAGCTCGAAACCCCGAGATCTGGTTATTTGTTTGCAAAAGCCTATCCGTTAATTCGTTGAATTGAGTTTCGGAAATATAGCCACGTTTGAAAGCAAATAGCACTTGAGACCTCGCTTCGCCGCATGAGCCTTTTGCGATACTTAAGAAGTTAGCAAACTCTCGGTTACCGTCACGCTCAAACCCTTCGGCAATATTTGAGAAAATCGAAATGCATGCCCGGCGAAGCTGGTCGCGTAACGCATAATCTCGGCTAAATTCGCCGGAGGATGTCAGGTCATAGGCAATATCCGCGCACTCTATTGCTAGTTTCCACACTTCCAGATCTTCAAATCTATTTATGCTTGTCATGGAACTCAATAATCTGCCGGAACCGATCTGGTATCTGGAATCTGGAATTTGAAATCTGGAATATGGAATCGCATCAGCCTAAATCTGGCAATAAAAACTCGGTCGGCGGCTGTAATGGGTGACGTTCTCGGTAATCGTAAACTAGTCCATCACGCAAAATATGAAGTTGTACGCCGCAAACGCTAAAGCTTTCATGATCAGCAACTTCCGCTATCTCATTAAAGGTGATCTGTGAGCCATCGACGATCGTTGAAGACCCCTGGCCAAATACCTCAAGTATACCCTTACCGTTCAGAATGATTGCCGTGTTTTCATCGATACCGATGCCGAGATTGTACGGATTATACGACACCGCAGTGATCAGACGGCTTATCCTGCCCCGCTCGGTAAAATGCTGATCGATGATTATATTCTTAAGAAAGCCGAGCCCGGGACTGAGGCTTACGCTGTTGCGGTGAGGATGCGAGGTAGATTCACCGCGAACGATCATCGAGGTACTCATGCCTGCGGCTCCCGCGCTGGTGCCGGCCAAAACGATATTCGTTTCACGCACCAACGACCGCAGCTTATCCGCAAACTTCGTCCCGCCCAGGATCGATACCAAGCGCATCTGGTCGCCGCCGGTCATAAACACACCGGTGACGCCGTCCAACAGGGCTTCGTGATCTGCCTGGACAACGTCTTGCCGAGATGTTGCTCTTAGAACCCGCGGGTTCGCGACCCCCAAATTTCTGAAAGCCTGTGTATAAACATCCGCGGCAAACTCAGGGAAATCCGACGCCACGGGCACGATAAGGACCTCAGCTTTGTCTTCACCAGCTAACTGGAGAAATTTCTTGAGTATTCGGCGTTCGTTATATTTGTCTTCGGCTCCGCCGATTACGAGCAAATGTCCGCCAATGATCTCGCGGTCGTGAGTTTCTTTCATTTTTATTTTTTCGGCGACAACATTTAGGCGGCCTCTTCAACGGCTATGGTCTTAGCAGCATGTATTTCCTGAAGGCTTCGCACAACGACGCGGTTCTCCGTCATTTTCGATCCGATCGCTTCGATCAGCGCCTCAGCCCCTGTAATTGTAGTAACGCAAGGCACGTTATACTGAAGTGCCGCCTTTCTTATGGCTTTTTCGTCATAGAATGACGTCTTACCCAAAGGAGTGTTGATGATCAGCGCGATTTCACCCTGCATAATCAGGTCGGCAATGTTTGGCCGGCCCTCATTTACTTTGAAAACCGTTTCGCATACAAGGCCTACTTCCCTTAGCCGTATTGCGGTGCCGTAGGTTGCAACCAGTTCAAAACCCAGTTTCACCAGCCTTCGGGCAAGCAGTACCGCCTGACCTTTGCCCGTATTGTTTACAGAAATAAAGGCACGCCCCTTCATAGGCAGCTTCAGGCCGGCACCTTCCATCGCCTTGCCGTAGGCCTCGCCGAATGTCGATCCGACGCCCATCACTTCCCCGGTCGAATGCATTTCCGGCCCGAGCATCGGATCGACACCGGCAAATTTCTTAAACGGAAAAACAGGCGATTTCACAAAAACTTCCGGTACCGGAAGCACGTTGGGTAAATTGAATTCCGCCAGCGATTTGTGACCCGCCATTACCAGTGACGCGATCTTGGCGATAGGAACACCGGTTGCTTTGGCGACAAAAGGTACGGTGCGTGACGCCCGCGGATTTACCTCAAGGACGTAGACCCGATCGTCCTGAATCGCAAACTGTATGTTCATCAACCCTTTGACCGAAAGAGCTTTGGCCAATAGCCGCGTGTAATGCTCGATCGTTTCCAAATGCTCAGCGGCGATCTTCTGCGTCGGCAGAACGCTCGATGAATCGCCCGAGTGTATGCCCGCCTCTTCGATATGCTCCTGAATTCCCGCGATCACAACCGCGGTATCATCCGCCAGGGCGTCAACGTCGATCTCTGACGCACGCTCCAAAAACTTATCGATCAGTATAGGTTTTTCAGGCGAGGCATCGACCGCCGAACGCATATATTCATCCAGCGTTTGATCGTCGTATACAATTGCCATCGCACGCCCGCCAAGTACAAAACTTGGCCGCACGATGATCGGGTAACCTATTTTGTTTGCAACAGCTTTAGCTTCGTCCGCTGATGTAACGGTAGAATTTTCCGGACAAGGTATATTCAGCTTCGCCAGCAATGCTCCAAAACGTTTTCTGTCTTCCGCAAGGTCGATCGAATCAGGCGACGTTCCAATTATCGGAACGCCGGCGGCATGAAGCCGGTCAGCCAAATTAAGAGGCGTTTGACCGCCAAACTGGACGATAACTCCGTCCGGCTTCTCGACATCGACAATATTCATCACGTCCTCAAACGTTAGCGGTTCGAAATACAGCCGATCCGACGTGTCATAGTCCGTCGACACTGTTTCCGGGTTGCAATTGACCATTATCGTTTCAAATTCCGCGTCACGAAGTGCGAAACTCGCGTGACAGCAGCAATAGTCAAACTCAATTCCTTGCCCGATCCGGTTCGGCCCCGAGCCGAGTATCATTATCTTTCGGCGGGAAGTCGGTTCGGCCTCGCACTCTTCCTCGTAGGTGGAGTAGAGATAGGGCGTGTAAGATTCAAACTCGGCCCCGCAGGTGTCGACCCTCTTGTAAACGGGTGTGATCCCAAGTGACTTTCGACGCTCCCGCACATCCTGTTCGCTAGATCCGGTCAGGTAATATAGCCGCCGGTCTGACAGCCCGAATTCTTTAGCTTTACGCAATACATCCGACGAGATGTCGTCGAGCGGCTGAGAATCTATCTCTGCCTGCAGTTCCATTACCTGAGCTAGTTGATCGAGGAACCACGGATCGATGCCGGAAAGCCGGTGGATCTCGTCGATCGAGTATCCTATTTGAAGAGCATAGGTGATATAAGAGAACCGCTGCGAGTTTGGGCGGGCCAGCTTTCTCTGCAATTCTGAATCCGGCACGTCCTGTAAACGCAATGGCTTAACTGCTTCAAGTGAACGTAACCCCTTAAATAGCGATTCCTTAAAAGTTCGTCCGATCGCCATCACCTCCCCGACCGATTTCATCTGAGTGCCCAACACATCTTCGGCTCCGGGAAACTTCTCAAAAGCCCACTTCGGTATCTTTGTAACAACGTAATCGATCGTCGGTTCAAATGATGCCGGCGTCTTTTTGGTTATGTCATTGGGGATCTCATCGAGCGTGTAGCCGACGGCAAGTTTGGCGGCGATCTTGGCGATCGGGAAACCGGTCGCCTTTGAGGCCAAGGCACTTGAGCGAGAAACACGGGGATTCATCTCGATGATCCGCACATCGCCGTTGGCCGGATTGATCGCAAATTGAATGTTCGATCCGCCTGTCTCGACGCCAACCTTTCGAATACATGCTTTAGACATGTCTCGAAGGTTCTGATATTCGCGATCAGTCAAAGTCTGGGCCGGAGCCACCGTTATAGAATCGCCAGTGTGAACGCCCATCGGGTCAAAATTCTCGATAGAGCAGATGATGACGACGTTGTCATTGAGGTCCCGCATCACCTCAAGCTCGTATTCTTTCCACCCCAGTATCGATTCCTCGATAAGTATTTGTGAAACTGGCGATGCGGCCAGTCCGTTGCGGGCGATCTCTTCAAATTCGTCGGGGTTAAATGCCGTTCCGCCGCCCGTACCGCCAAGCGTGTAAGACGGCCGAACTATTGCCGGATAGCCTATATCTTCTACGATCTTGAGGGCCTCATCCCAGTTATGGGCAAATCCACCCCTCGGGCTCTGGATCCCGATCTCATCCATCGCAGCCTTGAATAATTCGCGATCCTCGCCAACCCTGATAGCGTTAATATTCGCCCCGATCAGCTTTACACCAAACTTCTCCAAAACGCCCTTTTCATACAATTCCACCGACAGGTTGAGTCCGGTTTGGCCCCCAACTGTTGGTAAGAGGGCGTCTGGCCGTTCCTTTTCGATGATGGCGGTGACAGATTCGAGTGTTAGAGGTTCTACATATGTTCGGTCGGCGATCTCGGGATCCGTCATGATCGTGGCCGGATTGGAATTTACCAGTACAACCGCATATCCCTCTTGTTTCAGAGCACGACATGCCTGCGTTCCGGAATAATCAAATTCGCACGCCTGACCGATCACGATCGGGCCAGAGCCGATGATAAGTATCTTATGGATGTCGTCGCGTCTGGGCATGGTTCAAACGTCTGATTATACAAAAAAAGTGCGGCCTAACTAACCGCACTTTCCCGAAACTCAGAACCGGTAGATATCTTAAGGAAAACGCGGAAGACGCGGTATCCTGGGCACCTTTGAATCGATCTTCCGGCGAGCAGCGTCCACCACCACTTTACCGGAAAGCACGTCATTCAACTGAGCTGCCATCTGCGGGTCTATTTTCTTGAGCCGGTCATTTATCTTCTTAGCTTCTTTTTTATTCCCGCTCGCGTGATAGGCTTCGCCAAGATTAAAGAGTCCAATGACATTAGACCCGTCGAGATCGACTACGCGTTTAAAGGCGGCCACGGCGTTGACCAAATCGTTCAATCCACGGTATCCGACTCCTAACTGATTCGAGGCCAGCGACCAATCGCTCCGCATGCCGAGTACAGTCTTCAGGACATTGACCGCGAGCTGAAACTCGCCCAGTTTGTTATGCGTCGAACCCAGATTCAGATAAGCCGCATCGAGCCGCGGGTCCTGCTGAACCGCAGTTTCGAGAACCGTTTTGGCGGCGGCGAAATTCCTTTTTGAGGCTTCTTCGTCCTTTGCCTCAGCCAAAGAATTACCAGCGTTGTAATGTGCCCATCCTAGATTTGAATTATCGATCGCGGACGGGCTGATCTCACGAGCGGTCTCAAGCCGGGCAACCGAGTTTTCCCAGTCCTTTTGTTTGCCGAGGCAATAACCCCATTCGCTATAAAGATCAGCGGTTTTTATCCCCTCTGACGCGAGCAAGTATTCAGCATTTGCATCCGCAAACCGCTCTAACTGGCGATAGGTGCTAGCCAAATTATAGTGTGCCTGAAAATTCTTGGGCTCTTTTTTGACAACCGATTCGTATGCGATCGCTGCGTTAGTATAGTCGCCGGTATTATAGTGGGCCACCCCAAGATCAAACATTGCAGGCGTGAACGAAGGGTCGATCTCCAGCGAGCTCTTATACGCCGCAACTGACTGGTCCTGACGGCCTAACCGATCGAGGGCCTGCCCTTTGTAATAATATGCAGGGGCAAAACGGCTATCGAATGCTACGGTCCGGTCAAATGCCGCGATGGCCTCTTCATCTTTATTCTGCTTGGAAAGCAACAGGCCACGCAGGAACTTGGACTCGGCGTTATCGATTCCGGCGCGTTCGGACTGGGCCAGATATCCATCGGCCTTCGCGATCTCACCCTTTTCGTAATATGCCATCGCGAGAGGTGCATAGATCGTTGAATATTCCGAATTTATCGAGATCGCCTTTTCATAATTAATGATCGCTTTATCATTTATTCCTTTTGTATCATAGATCGCGCCCATTTGTGCGTACGCCGCATCATTCTGCGGATCGGCCTTAACTGCCTCCTCAAAAAACACAAGGGCGGCGTCATTATTGTTCTGGCCCGCCATATCGATCCCTTTTCCGGTTAGAGCATTGCTCAGCCCCTCGGAGGCACGGGTATTTTTTGGATTTTGGACTAATGCAGCCCTGTAATTCGTGATTGCGAGATCGGTTTGATCGTTATCGAGGAAGCCCTCAGCTTTAACTGTCAAGGTATTCGAAAGAGCGATGCGGCGATTCGCCGCGGCAATGGCCGCCTGTTTACGAGCAGCGATCGCAGCCGCACGGCGCTTTTTAGCTAAAGCAGCGATCTGGGCATTGCTACTCACTCGGCTTTTGGACGACCCGATCGAAACCCGTCCGCTCGCCAGCTTTGTTTGCGGACGCCGGCGGGACTCGCGAAAAACGAACACGCTCGATCCCCCAGCCAGATCCTCGGTCGCCACAAGATCTTGTGCCGAAACGGCTTTTGGAAAAGGAATGGTTGAAAACAGAAGCCCGGCAGAGAGAATAAAACTAAAAGTGCGATGGAATTTGCTCATATTGAACCCCGAATTGTTTCGCCATTATACATCAAGCGGATTCACCACCGCACGATTTTCTTGGCATCAAAAACCGGCGAATACTGGCTCCGGCACTAGGAGAATGCCGAATTTTTTTCGTACAGCATGTTGAATCATCTCTTTAAGTGCGATCAATTCAGCTGCGGTCGCTCCGCCCAGGTTGATCAGTGCAAGTGAGTGTCTGGTCGAGAGCCCGGCCCGCCCAAGGACAAATCCTTTATAGAATCCCGCATTTTCGATAAGCCACGCTGCGGGTACCTTTACCAACTCACCGAAAGGGAACGACGGCATTTCCGGGAAATCTGACCGAAGCTGGGTAAAGGCCGCAACCTCGATCACAGGATTCTTAAAGAACGAGCCCGCCGTTCTACAATTCGGATCCGCCGGGTCGATAACCATGGACTTCGCCCGTCGAACCTTCAATACGCCTTCACGCACCTCGTGCAGGGATGGCGATCGGTCACGGAAAAGGTCGATAAGATCCTTGTAAACAATCTTCGGCTTGCCTCCGGGCTTTAGAGAATACTTCACTCCGAAGACTATATATCTTTCCCGTTTTGTTGTATTGAATATGCTAGAGCGATAGGAAAAAACACACTCTTCGTTCGTTAATTCAACTATCGACCCAGTCGAACGATCTAAACATCGAACAGAGATGATCGTTTCGGAGACTTCCTGTCCATACGCTCCAACGTTCTGAACAGGTGTACCGCCCACCATCCCCGGTATCCCGCTCATGCACTCAAGCCCAGCAAGATCTCGGCCGATACATTCATGGACCACGCTGTCCCAAACCTCGCCCGCACCGGCTATTACCACCTGAGTATTGCCGAGGCCATCTTCAAACCGGAGCCCTTTGAGATCGATCCGGATAACCAAATCGTTTATGCCGCGGTCTGAGACCAGAAGATTACTGCCGCCGCCGAGAATAAAAACCCCGATCCCGCGTGAGGCGGCGAAGGACAACCCCCGGATGACATCGTCTTCAGACCGAGCATTCAAATAATAACGAGCAGGTCCGCCGATGCCCAGGGTTGTCATCGGTCCAATCGATACGTTCTCTTCGATCTCGTTCACTATCTCGATTATCGAACGCTGACGGCGCCTAAATCGATACCCAATGTCAATTAAAACTTCAGGCTATAGCCTTGCGCGCTTGATTTTCTCTTCTAAACGCCCGGCGGCATCGGCATCGAGAGGCTTCAGTCGTTCGAGGACCTTTTTGACCTCTTTTCCATTCTTACGGGCGATCAGCGCATCGCCTAATCCCGATAAGGCAAAGACATAGTTTGGGTCGATATCCAGAGCGTCACGGAATGCTTTCTCGGACTTAGGATAATCATTGTTCTTGAAATGGGCGACCCCGAGTTGGTATCTGAGATAAGTCTCCTGCGGCCTTTTTTCAATAAGAGATCCCAGAGTTGAAATAGCACCAGGCTGGTCGCCCATATCGATCTGTACCGCGGCCAGGTTTTGTAATGCATATTCGGCAACCTGAGGCGGGCCCGCCATTGCCTTGTCTAAGGCCGCCTTTGCAAGTATGAGATTCGGCATTGCTGCCGACATATTCTTTAGTTCGGCGTCGGGATGAGCTAAACGAAAATATGCCCACCCGAGATTTACATAATCGATAGGATTATTTGTCAGTTCCGCCGCGGTTTCGAGAGATTTGATAGCTGATGGCCACCGGCATCGGATGTTCCGTAGAGTATCGATATCGCACTGCTGCCCG
>JBGSXN010000123.1:0-6964 GCA_041751355.1 Pyrinomonadaceae bacterium | reverse complement strand
CGTGTAAAAACTTGTTGACCATACTCGTCTAAAAGCCTTACAATTAGTAGACGCCTGTATTGGGCTTACATTTCCAGCCGTGAACCGTTCCCGATCCGACGGCAAATAATATCGAAACCGAAAGGAGATAATCGTGAGTTTTCAAAAATTAACGCGAATCGCGTTGTTGAATATCGTGACCCTGGGCTGCGCGGGCATTGGTTTGTCACAGGTCGCCCAGCCGGCCCCAATTATGCAGACGCCCCGACAAATGTCAGAACTGGTGTCAGGCAATAATCTGTACTGCGCGGGATTTATTCAGTCCGGTCCGATCAGTACGGCCAATAAAATAATCGGCGGACAGGACGAGGCCGACAAATTTACTTACGCACAAAACGATTTCCTTTATATCAACATGGGCCATAACAAAGGGGTCAGCGTAGGCGATACTTTTTCGGTCGTTCGTCCACGTGCTCAAGTTAAGAGTAAATGGTCAAACAAGAGCGGACTTGGCTTTTACGTCCAGGAGCTCGGAGCCCTTGAGGTGGTCGATGTGAAGGGCGAGGTTTCGGTCGTGCGTGTCAAAACATCATGCGATCTGATATTGCTGGGCGATCTTGTCCATCTGGTCCCAAATCGAGTCAGTCCCCCATTTGAGATCCGGCCGCCCTTTAACAGGTTTGGCGGTCCGTCGGGCAAGGCAACCGGGCGTATATTGATGGCCCGCGATGGGGCCGAGACATTAACTAAGAATTTTATCGCTTACGTCGATCTCGGAGCCGAGGATAACGTTCGTGTGGGTGACCGATTGACGGTATTCCGGCCGCTTAATAAAGGGAACCTGTTTAATAAGAACGAGCACGAGTCAGTCTCGGCCCGTGATTATGGATTTGAAAGCGAGGTCTACAAAGGCGGACGATTCTCAAACCAGGCGCCGAGAAAAGAAGGTGAACGAGCCGAGGGCAAAGAGGTCACGACCGCCCGGGCCAAGGCGGGACGCCCAGCTTATCTGAGAAAAGTCGTCGGCGAGGCCGTCGTCTTAAATGTAAAGGAAAAAACTGCGACCATCGTCATTACACGAACTGGCCAGGAGATTCACACGGGTGACTGGGTCGAGATCCAGTAAGTTTTCCTAATTGATCCAGACAGAAGGCGGATGGCACGGGCTATCCGCTTTTTTAATGGTCGCTGCTGTCCGCCAGGAATTCCGTAGCTATTCTCCTTTTTTCGGAAAGAAAATAGCTAAAATATCCATACATTGACCAAACCGCGATTATCACAGCCGCCCAGAGAGCGCCGCGGCCGACGAGATAGCCGTAGACCTTCCAGTCGTTTGACGTTATGATGAGCTGCGTAAGGTTCGAAAATGCTGCGCGGACCTCCGGCACCTCCCAGAACGCGGCTGGATAATCGAGGCCGAAGTTCGATACGGGCGGCGTGCCGTTAGCGGCCGCGATCAGCAGGGAAACGATCGCCACACATTGAGCCCACATTTTCAGCTTGCCGAGGCGCTGGGCCTGCATGATTATCCCTTCGCTGGCGGCGACCGAACGAAGACCTGTGATGATGAATTCGCGCCCGATGATAACAACCACCGCCCAGGACGGAGCGAGGTGCTTTTCTACCAAAACGATCAATGCTGCCGAGATCAGCAGCTTATCCGCTATCGGATCCAGAAACTTGCCCAGCGTCGAGACCTGGTTGCGATGACGAGCAAGGCGCCCGTCGACTATGTCAGACAACGCCGCGATCAAAAAGATAATGATCGCCAGCACATACCCGCTCATGCCGAACCACCGCTCAGCCACTGGCGTCAGCAGCACGACAACGAGCAGCGGAACGACGACTATCCTGCCGATAGTAATGTAATTAGGAAGGTTCACCGCGTTACCGTCAAGTGTATGTTCGCGGCCTGCAAAGTTCAAGAAGCCGCCCTTTTGCGGCACTCTTGTTAAACAGTTACTGCAAAAATCCCAGTTGGGAATGAGAGCCGGGAAAGGCACCCAGATTCGGAAAAACAGCCAGCTCGTCCGCCGGCGAAAGTCCATACCAGCGAGCAAGTGTTGCGGCGTATTGGTCGACAGAGGTGGTCGGTATCCATCGCCCCCGCGGCGAGGAACCGCCGTCGGTATCGTCTGGACCTCCGAGAACAAGAGTGGGAAAGTAATTTCCCGTTCCGTCCGGCCTGAGGCTGCCGTAAAAATCACCGCCGCTGACCGATCCGCCCATGACGAACATATGATTGCCCCAACCATGGTCGGATCCTACGCCAGCCCCCGAGCCCGCCGGATTCATCGTCCGGCCAAAATCCGACAGCGTAAATGTCGTTACGTCGTTGCTGACGCCCTGGGTGATCATCTCATCGTAGAACGATCGCATCGCCTGGCTAAACTGGCTAAAGATATTTACGTGTTGGGCGACCTGATTGCTGTGCGTATCAAACCCGCCGATCTGCACGTAAAATACCTGACGAGTTACGGCGAGATCCGTGCGTTTTTTGATCAGCCGTGCGACCTGCCTTAGCTGACGGCCGATGCCGGTGTTGGGGAATGGCACTGTCGTTTCCTGAAAGGTCTGAAGCGCGTTGTTAGCCTCCATTGCCAAGTCAGTAACGTGGCTTGCGGCGGCTACGTAGTTAGAAGAAAGGTCCTCCGCCCGCAGTGCGTTAAATGCATTCAAGCGGGCAAGGTTGGTGCCTGTTGGCGGTGTCCCGAAACCAGCCGGGCTCAATACACTGGCGAGCGAAGTGTTAGCATCCGCGATCGCAAGCGGCAGCGTCGTCTGCCCGGCTGTAAATAGCTGAGCACCGGCGATAGACGTCACCATCGGGACCAGTCCGCCGGGATTTTGTGCGGCTGACATTCGGTCCGAGACACGGCCGCCCCAACCGGTAAACGATTCGGTATTCGAAACACTGGTCTGGTTCTGAGCGACCTGGTCAGAATGAGAAAAAAGCTGCAGCGGTTTCTTGACCGCAGAGGTCTGATATTGGGTCCTGGTCAGCGGGCTGATCAGCGTGCCGACGTTTGTGACCACCGCCAGCTTACCCTGGCCGTACAACTCATGGATACCGTTGTTAATGGCACCGGTCGCCGCGGGACCGAGACTTGGGTGAAAACCGTAACTCAATCCGCCCAAACGCGGCACCGAGATCGGCAAAAGCGAAGCCTGCGAAATGGCCAATCCCTGAGTATTACGCGAGGCACTATATGCAGCATAATTGCTGATCGTGGCATCGTTGTGATTCGGGATCACCATATTGTTGCCATCGTTGCCGCCCGCCCAGAACAAAAGCACGAGGGCCTTATATCCGTCGGAAGCCTCTGTCTGACTGTCGAGCACTTTTTGGGTCATCGTGCTCATCGCACCGAGATGATGCATCTGGGTCGCGAGTGATGCCATACCCAGTGCACAGCCGCCGGTTTTTTTCAGAAAATCGCGTCGTGATTCTTTCATCTTATTTACCTCTGCACCTGATATTGCGACGATGTTGCGATCAGGTAGATCGCTTGTCTGACGCGGCTGAGCGGGTTATTGGCGGCAACGCTCGTGACAACCGGAAGAATGGCCGCCTTCATTGCCGGCGACATCGTGCTGTGAAGCATCCGGCGGTCGAGTTCGTCGACTAGCTGGTTACCGGTCGGGTCCGCTGCCGCGATCGCCTGCAGATCGCTCAGGTCAAGCGCCGTCCCGGTCGGTGAATTTACCGCCACCGGGACCGGTATCGCGGTAAACACAAACCTGTTTACAAAATTGGTCCGCTGAATGGCGGTACCGGTCGTCATAATCGCAAATTCCGGCCCGAGCATGGATGTCCCGGGCACGACATAGCCGGGGGGATAAAAGTTAAATACCGTCGGCGATTGAAACGGAATCTGCCCCATTCCGGTAAATTCGCCGCGTCCGGTGATATATCCGTCGCTCGCGCCCGAACCGTCGGCTGAACGAACGTTAAAATGCCTGAGGATATTCGTTGCCAGCAGCACAGGCTCGCGCAGCTTGCCGAAATTCGGATCGGTCTTGACGTCACCGCGGGCCTCAGGATCTAGCAAGATGGCTTTGACAACCGCCTTAAGATCGCCTCGCTGCCCGATTCCGTTGTCATTAAAGACAGATGCGACGCGCTCTACATAGGCCGGCGTCGGGTCACTCGTGACTAAGTGCTGGATCAGTATCTTGCTGACAAATGGGCCAACATTCGGATGGAAAAAGATATTATCAAGGGCCTGGTCCATCGAATTGTTGGCATATGTTGCGATGGCTGTGCCGGTACATCCCGTGCAGGCGGCGATATTCTGATTTGTAACGCCCGGATAGTTCAGCAGGCTCTTGGCCGTCAGGCTGTGATTATTGTTAATGAGAAGCAGCGGGTCAATGAAATTTTGAGCGCCGATGACGCGGTTCGGACATAGGGCTGTATTCTCGCAAAAGGTCCAGCCGGTCAGGACCTTGGTCAGGTCGTTGACCGTCTCCTGATCATAAGTCGGAATCAGGTTGCCGGTTCCGTCCAGCTGATAGGTCCCGTCGGGATTCAGCATATAGAGGCCGATCGTGAACAACTGCATTAGCTCGCGGGCGTAATTCTCATTCGGATTGTTTCTGGTGCTGCGAGCCATGTCGAGATAGCTGCCCATCGTCGCATTAAGGGTCATTTCCTTCATCAGCGTTCGATAGTTTCCGAAAGCGTTCTTCGAAAGGACCTTATGATATTCAACGATATGCCGGCCCTGCTGGACATCGGTTCCCGAGGTGACCCATACCTGTGCCAGTGCCCATGCAACCCGGTGGCGAAGCTGAGTATCGCCGTATAGGGCCTCGCGCATAAACCAGGTCTGCGGCTGATACATCGTGTAAGTATCGCGAAAACACGTTACGGGAACATCCGGGATCGTCTGGTTATTATCGCAGTCCGATGGGGCATTGTTGGGTTTAAGCGGCTGGCCAGGATACGGATTAGATAATGACGGATATTGAGCGTCGAATTGCTCGGCGAGCCATGTCCGTATTCCTATCCGCCTGAGTCGGGCGTCCATCGCGACTGTCGGACCGAACGTGGCCTGTTCAAGAAATCGCATCCGGTCGCCTGACCATCTGTATCCAACGTAATTCTGCGATCGAACACGCCCCGTGGCTTTTTCGCCTGACGTCAAACCCCACGGCGTCGGAACCGCCCCAGGATCGCCCTTGACACCGCTGTCCATGTGTCCAAGGCCGACGAGTACGCGATTGCTCGCCATTCCTCGCCAGGCGAGGCCGATCATGACGTCGCCCGCGTCAACAGGTGGATGCCAAAACCCCGCTGCGTCCTTTAGTCTTACTTTCAGGGCATAGATCGTGCTTGCACTCGTACCGTCACCCTCGAAAGCCTCGATCGCGACCACTGGAAATCGATATTTGCGGCCGGCGGCATCCTCGACATATACGCGAAAGGCGTTGGCCGCCTCGCCTTTCATCAATGAGATGTTGGTGGCGAAAATCACGATCGTGCTTTCATAGGGGAATGGCCTGCTCTCAACGCGTGATGGATCGAGCCGCCCTAGAGATTTTTCGGTGACCGCGAGGGCACGTGTCGAGCCGGTTTCGCTGAGCAATACCGGAGCGGGCGAGTTAGGATCGACATCCTCCTGTATCGGAACACGACCGTGCGAAACTGAGGATCCAACGGCCATCAGCAATGTTAAAATGACCGACCGCGAAAACTTGTTGACCATAAAAACCTCTGGGCGGGTATGAGTAATAAACCTTAGATCAAGAAACCGGTACGGAGGAAGGACTGCCGGTTTAAAGAATGTTATACACCCTTGAAATTACAGCAATATCAGAAAAAAAACAAGCATTATTCCGCGATGCCTGAGGCCCTGTTCCTGATACTATTGCTCTTAGACGTTATACGCCGCCAATCGGTCGAAAAAGTTTGACCGCTGTCACCCACGGTGACGCCAACCCTCGATGAAAAAGACAGTATTTATCGACACCCCGGACAGTTTCAGCTTCAGGGCTACAATATATAGCCACGGCTGGAGCGAACTCAAACCGTTCGTGCTTGACGAGCAAAATTGGCGATTACATTACGTCTTTTCGTCGGACAGCGGGGCTCCGGTCCCGACAGTCATCTCGGGGGAACCAGGCGGGCTCCGGATCGAGCTCGAGACATCGACTGCTGATGCCGGACCGGTCATCGCCCAAACCCGTCACATCCTGCGGCTCGATGAGGATCTATCGGAATTTTACTCCGCGATCAGTGGAACAGAAAGACTGCGATGGGTTAGCCAGCGGCGTGCCGGCCGGCTGCTGCGGTCACCGACCGTATTCGAAGACCTTGTAAAAACTATCTGCACAACAAATTGCTCGTGGGGACTGACAAAAAGTATGGTGTCGAACCTGGTGGATAAGCTCGGCACTCCCGTGAAGTCAGTACCGCCTCCGTTAGGGGGCGGATCGAATGCGACGGTGGTTAATGCGCCCGCTCACGTAGGCGGTACCGACAAGCATGCCTTTCCGACCCCAGCAGCAATGGCCTCGGTCGATGCCGATTTTTACCGCAATGAAATACGAGCGGGCTATCGCTCGCAGTATTTTGTCGAGCTGGCGGAATCGGTTGCCTCGAGCCGGCTCGATCCGGAGAGCTGGCTGATTTCCGATCTGGCTACGCCCGAACTCAAGAAAGAAATGAAGAAAGTAAAAGGCGTCGGCGATTATGCCGCCGAGAACCTGCTAAAGCTCGTGGGCCGCTATGACGGACTCGCCCTTGATTCGTGGCTCCGATCGCAGTTCTATAAGAACCACAACAGCGACAAGTTGTGTCCCGACAAAAAGATCGAACGCCATTATTCTAAATATGGCAAATGGCTCGGCCTTGCGATTTGGTGCGATATGACGGAGAGTGTCTTCTCAAGCTGGGAATTGGAGATCAGTCAAAAATTTTAGTTGAAGCTAACTCGCAAGTTTAGCCAGCACCTCAGCCTCTTTTTCGGGGCTCAGTTTT
>JBGSXN010000122.1:0-14357 GCA_041751355.1 Pyrinomonadaceae bacterium | reverse complement strand
TTTGCCGACCATTTAGTTTAATCTCCTCCTGAAATCAATCCTTAACAAAATCAAAATTTATAATACCTTTCCAAGAGCCTTAATACAACTATCGTATTGGGCTTATAGGACTTGAGTCGTCATCGCCAGACGCAGCAACCGCGATAATTATTACCGTAATCACGCCGCCTGCGATCAGCGCCCACTTCCACCACTCCAGTCCGCCAGGGCCTCTACCCTGCTGCGCTGCAGCAGAAGTAGCGGAAGCGGTCTCACCCGAGTTTAATTTTACAGATTCCCCGGCCGAATTATTGATGCTAACGCCATCATAGCCGTTTAGAAGTGTCAATTGTCCTGACGTCAGGCTGCCTGCCACCGAGACCGAATCATCTGAAACCGTAAATGTCGATCCGGGTGCTAACCGGAATTTGCCCGACTTGCCGAGGCTAATAACAGCCTCTACGCCGTCCGGCGTTGAGATAATACTGTTAGCGAAAAGAGTCCGGCCACTTTTTGCGGGTTCCCCGTTTACTGTAACGGTATTTCCGTCAGCAGAAGTTCCCGAAACCAATAACTCGCCCACCGGTTTGATCGAAGCGGCTAGCGACACCATCGAATAAGTGGAAAGAACCACCAATGTTAAACACAAAGACGCGACCTTTTGGGCCAACTGTCTGATCCTCATAGATTTCATGCTTTACCGCCAACTATAAAGGTTCCAAATGCAAACCTATCAATCTTTTACACGAATCATTCCGCAATGTCAATAATTTCAGTGCAAGCTCTGATCAAAAAAATAAGATTGTTTGTGAGAGCGAACCCTATATTCAAACCTTAGGTTTAATTAGCATTTATATCACATTCGTAGCACGAATCAAACGAAATTCTTGTGCGCTTTGCCGAAATATCGCTTTTTTGTTCTAATTTGCTCTGTCGATAACACAATACAGGGAGATAGATCAGATGATAGTGAAGTTTGGATTGGTTATTTTAACGTTCGCTCTGGGCACAGCCTGTGCAAGCGGCCCGAAGGAAAAGCGCATAAAGATCGGGTTTGCGATGGATACACTTAAAGAGGAGCGTTGGCAGAGGGATCACGACGCTTTTAAAGCTCATTGTGAAAAGATGAATGTCGACTGTGAGGTGACTGTCGCTGATAACAGGGCCGACAAGCAGGCGAACGACGTCGACAATCTGCTCACAAAGGGGATCGATGTTCTTGTGATAGCTCCGCATGATGCGACGCAGGCTGCGTCGATGGTCGACAAAGCTAAAGCCCAGGGCGTACCAGTTATCAGTTACGACAGACTGATCAACTCGGACAAGATCGATGTTTACATTTCGCATCAGGTGCCTGTCATTGGCCGTGTCATCGCTGAATATGCCATCAAACAGGTTCCTAAAGGAAACTATGTAATGGTGTACGGAGCCTCTACCGATAACAATGCAGTGATAATGAAGAAGGAGCAGCTCGCGGTGCTTCAAGCTGCGATAGATCGAAAGGATATAAATATAGTTGCTGACAATTTCATTCCCGACTGGAAGCCCGACGAGGCTCTAAAAATGGCTGAGAACGCACTAACCCAGAACAATGACAATATCCAGGCGTTTGTGGTTTCAAATGATGGTATGGCGGGCGGGGTAGCTTCGGCGTTGGAAAAAAAGGGGCTCGCCGGCAAAGTGGTCGTCACCGGCCAGGATGCCGCACTCGACGCCCTGCAAAGGATCGCCGAGGGTAAGCAGACGATGACCGTCTATAAGCCGATCATCCCACTTGCGAGCCAAGCGGTAGAGGCGGCGATCAAACTTGCGAATAAGGAAAAGCTCGAAACCCAGCCCTTTATGAACGACGCGATAAAAAAGGAGATCGGTGCGATCCTGCTTGAGGTCACGGCCGTTGATAGGTCTAACCTGATGGACACTGTGATTAAGGATGGTTACGCAAGCTTTGAAGATGTGTATAAAAATGTCCCGGAGGCCGACCGTCCCAAACGGTGATTTTTCTTAATAGTGATGGATGAGGTTGTGCTGGCCGTCGATCTTGGCGGTACCAATATCAGGATGGCCGCTGTTTCTTCAACGGGGGCGATCCGGTCGCGAGCACGCGCCGCAACGCCCCAGAATGTTTCCCCGTCAGAATTGACAAGATTAACACTTGGTCTGGTAACCGAATGTCAGAGTTCGCTCATGGATACAGTCAAGGTGAAAGCGTTAGGCTTTGCTTCACCTGCTCCCGCCGCCCTTGATGCCGACGGCATCCTTGGAAAACTGCCCAATCTCCCCGGCCTGAATGGCTTTAATTTAAGAGCCGCATTAACCGAACACTTGCCTTATCCGGTCGTACTCGAAAACGACGCGACTGCGGCAGCCATCGGCGAACACTGGCTCGGAGTCTCTAAAGGTTTCAAGCATGTCATTCAAGTAACCCTTGGAACGGGCGTCGGCGGCGGACTTATCATTAATGGCGACGCCTACAGAGGCATTGATGGGACTGCCGGTGAGATTGGTCATATTTGTGTCGAGCCTGACGGTCATCCCTGCGGATGCGGAAGCCGTGGATGTCTCGAACAATGTGTTTCGGCAACGGCAATGGTGCGGATGGGACGCGAATCGGGCCTGCCGTTCAAGACCTCACTCGAGATCTACGATGCTGCGACTAACGGTAATGACACAGCTCAGACTCTATTTTTCAATGCCGGCCGGCATCTCGGCATCGCCCTTGCGGGTCTGGTCAATACCCTTAATCCCGAATTGATCGTGTTAGGCGGCGGCATGGCCGGAAGCTGGGACCTGATAATAGACACCGTTGAAGCTGAGATCCGCGCACGGGCATTTGAGGTGCCGGCTTATCGCGTAAAACTCGAGCAAAGCATGCTGGGTGATGATGCGGGGCTGATCGGAGCAGCACACTCAGCATTTGATCTAATCAGAAAGTCGGTGTAGTTTGTGCCTTCGCCGCGTCTTAACGTGTTCGCTCTGAAATAGTTCTCGTCCTCGGCGACCCGAGTTACCATGCCCTTCCTAATCAGCTTGCATTAATAGGCACTTTCCACTAGTATAATCGTTTGCTACAGATGCGCGGGATGTACGTGTCGAGTGGGTTTCGTGCCCACTTTTTGTTTTGGCAGCGGTGGAAATGGACAAGGTGTCGATAATTAAACGAGTTCGGGCGATTGCCGAACGAGTGTCCGAGGCGAATGAGATCGAGTTGGTTCATGTCGATATTGCAGGGACTAAACGTGACTCGGTGGTCCGGATCTATATTGACAAAGAAGGTGGCGTAACACTCGATGATTGTTCGACCGTTTCACGCGAGGTCGAAGCGGTGCTTGACGAAGAGGATCTAATTCCGGCCCGATATGTTCTCGAGGTGTCGTCACCCGGAATCGAGAGGGAACTATATAATCTGGGAGATTTTGAAAAATTCTCTGGTCAGATGATCAAGGTAAAGACCAAGCAGGCGGTCGACGGACAAAAGACATTTGTTGGGAATCTGGTTGGCGTCGCAGGAAACACCGTAACTGTGGACGACCGGGTAAAAGGCGTCGTGAACTTTGAATATGCCGATATCGACAAAGCAAATCTAAAGATCGACCTATCGAAAGAATTTAAAGGCCGGTGACCGGCCAGGGAAAACGCAAATGGGCGTAATGAAGATATGACATCATCCATCGGACAGAGTATCGAGATATTGTGCAACGAGCAGGGCCTGGACCGCGATATGGTTATCGAAGCCATGAAGGACGCGGTTCGCGCCGCTGCGCGCAAGCAGTTTAAGGACAAAACGGGTGATAGCGTTCAGGTCGATTGGAACACAGAAGAAGGAATGATCGAAATCTCGGCTCAGAAAGTTGTGGTCCAGGACGTAGAGGACCCACTAAGCGAGTTGTCATTAAAGGAAGCTCAGGAATTAGCCGGCGACGAGATCGAGATCGGCGATATGCTCCTTTTGCCCCTTCCGACAGAAGAGCTGGGCCGTATAGCCGCCCAGACGGCTAAACAGATTCTTGTCCAAAAGGTCCGCGAGGCGATTCGAGAAAAGGTGTACGACGAATACATTGACCGCAAGGGCGAGTTAATAAACGGCACGGTTAAACGATTCGAGCGCGGCGATATGATCGTTGATCTCGGAAACAATCTCGAGGCCGTCGTTCCTAAATACGAGCAATCGCGCGGCGAGATGTGGAACCAGGGCGAACGTATTCGTGTGGTCATCGTCGATGTATCTAAGGAGCAGAAAGGACAGCAGATCAAGTGCTCGCGGGCTTCGTCCGAACTTCTCAAACGGTTATTCGAAATGGAGGTGCCTGAGATCTACGACGAGACCGTGGTGATCAAATCGGCAGTTCGTGAACCCGGCGATCGGGCGAAGATCGCCGTCACATCGAACGAAAAGGACGTTGACCCAGTCGGAGCCTGTGTTGGAATGAAAGGTTCGCGGGTTCAGGCTATCATCAAAGAGCTTCGCGGCGAGAAGATCGACATTATCGAATGGTCCGACGAACCATCCGTATTCGCTGCCAATGCACTATCACCCGCCAAAGTCTCGCAAGTTCGAATTACCGACATTAACAATCGCCTGATGGAAGTAATTGTCGGCGAAGACCAACTTAGTCTGGCGATCGGCAAGAAGGGACAGAATGTCCGCCTTGCGACACGGCTTGTCGGTTGGGAGATCAAGATCGTCAGCGAAGAATTGTTGAAGAAGGAAATCGCCAAGCAGATGGGCAAAATGATGGCCTCCGGCGAGGCGGTTCCGATCACTGCGCTTGAGGGAGTCACGACCGGCCAGGCGGAAAGTCTCGCCGAGAAGGGGATTAAGGACGTAGAATCACTTGCCGCGGCATCTGTCGACGACCTTGTTGAATTCCTTGACATCAGTATGGATGAGGCCGAGTCGATCAAGGCGGCGGCCACCAATATCGTAGAGGCAAGAAACGCCGAGATAGACGGCGAAGCCCCAGCCGAAGACGCTGAGGGCGGCGAGGCAGTCGAGTCGTCGACAGAAGAATCGGAAGCGGTCGAGCCCGAAGTCGAATCGGAAACAGTAGTGGACGCCGAAACGCAAGTTGAGGAAGCTGTCACAGTTGAGGTGGATACGGGCGTTGAAGACTCTGCGGCTGCTTCAGAGTCCGATGCGGCCGATGAAGAAAGCGACCCTCTGTCGGGACCTTCTAAAGAAACTGCCGACGACGGGCTGTTAGCCGAAACAGAGGAATCCGCGGCTGAGGACGAAGAAAAATAACCGGGCTGACGTCATGTCGATCTGATGTGGGCAGGGTTCTTTAGTACCGCGGTACGACTGGGTTAATTAAATATGGCGATTGGGAAGAGCATTAGAATTTACGATCTCGCACGCGAGGTAAAACAAGATACAAAGCGCGTGATGGAAGATCTCAGGCGTGAGGGGGCGGATGTAAGTGTCGCGTCCAATTCCGTTAGCCATGAAATCGCTGAAAAGGTCCGAAACAAGTATTTTCCAAAGACTGAGGTCGCCCCGAAACGTGCCATCAAAGTCATCAAAGCGGCTAAGATCGAAAAGGCTCCGGCCGAGGCCGAAGAAGCGCCGAAGCCAGCTGAGTCGGAAGTAAAAGAAGATGTTCAGCCTGACGCTGTCGAAGCTCCTGCTCGGGAAACTCCAGTCGCGGACGAACCTGCTACTCCGTCGCACGTTAAAAAACTCACGAAAAAGCGTGTAGCTCTGCCGGAGCCGGAGCCCGAAGCTGCTCCGCCGGCCAAAGAAGTTAAGCGGGTTACCAAGCCTCGTCTTGTAACCCCTGAGCCCGAAGTTGAAGAAGTCGTCGAGGTCGAACCTGCGCCTGCCGAGGTTGAGGCCGCTCCGCTCGAAGAAGAATCGGCAGCTCCGGCCGCCGATGCACCTGCGGTAAGCCCCTCAGGCACAAGGATCAAGAGGATGATCCTAACACCCGACGCCCTCAAAAAGGGCATCAAGCCGGGCGAAAGAGTAGTTAGCGAAGCTCCAACTAAGACAGGAAGCCTGGTTTCAGAAAGGCCAAGATCAGGCGACCCGCGACGTCCGGAATTTCGTGGGACCCCCGGCGAGACCGCGGCTCCTCAGATGACCTATACGCCGCCCGCGGACAATCGCCGCCGGCCCGGTCGTTCTGGCGGTCGAAAGGGAAGGGATGATAAGGGGGGCAGGTTCGCCGAACGCGATCTCGATACTCCACAGAAAAGATCTATCGAAGATCGTGTACTCGATCAGGTCGGTCAGGTCGATTCGGAACATCTAAAGCCCGTTCGACTGATTGAGGGTGCTACCATCCGTGAGTTTGCTGAGGCACTCGGCATAACGCCGCGAGACATCGTCCAGCTTCTTATAAAGCGGGGCGTTTTTGCCACTCTGAATCAACCGATTGGCGAGATCATGGCAGCCGAGATGGGCCGTAACTTTGGATTCGACGTCAGCTTCGTTCCGTTCGAGGAAATGGTTATCGAACAGGAATTTGAAGAGTTAATTGCCGCCGACGCGGATGATGTGGAACTGCCCCGTGCACCCGTCATAACGGTTATGGGACACGTCGATCACGGTAAGACCTCGCTGCTCGACGCGATCCGTTCGGCCAATGTCGCCGAGGGCGAAGCAGGCGGCATAACACAGCATATAGGTGCCTACAGTGTTATGGTGCCAAACCCGGACACACCGGATGAACAGCGGCGGGTCGTATTCCTCGACACACCGGGACACGAAGCTTTTACAATGATGCGAGCACGCGGAGCCAAGGCAACTGACATAGTTGTGCTGGTCGTCGCTGCTGATGACGGCGTAATGCCGCAGACTATCGAAGCGGTTGAGCACTCAAAGGCAGCCGGCGTCCCGATGATCGTTGCTATCAACAAGATCGACAGGCCCGGCGCAAATCCCGAGAAGGTCAAGCAGGGCCTTGCGGGTTTAGGCCTTCAGCCATCGGATTGGGGCGGCGAGACTGAAATGGTCAACGTATCCGCGATCAATCATGAAGGTATCCCAACCCTGCTTGAGACCATTCTGCTGCAAGCAGATATTCTCGACCTCAAGGCGAGCCCGACGCGGCGTGCCTCGGGCGTCGTCCTCGAAGCCAAATTGGACAAGGGACGCGGTGCCGTGGCGACTGCACTTGTACAACAGGGAACTCTTCGCGTAGGCGATCCGTTTATCGTCGGCCAGTTCTCAGGCAAAATTCGGGCAATGTTCTCGGACCGCGGCGAAGCCGTCGTGGCTGCCGAACCCGCTACCCCGGTAGAGATATTGGGGCTCCAGGGCGTGCCCCAGGCAGGCGATACATTCCAGGTTGTTTCCGACGTCGATCGTGCACAGACCATAGCCGGTCAGCGTCAGATGCATGCTCGTCAGGCGGCGATGCTCAAAACGACCAAACGGGGTATCGAGTCGCTCGGCATGGCTGAGATCAAGGAATTGTTGGTAATTCTTAAGGCAGATGTACAAGGTTCGGTCGAGGTATTGAAGGGAACGCTCGAGAAACTATCGACCGAAAAGGTCAAGGTCCGTGTCATACGCGCCGGTGTCGGAGCGATCGCGGAATCAGACGTTCTGCTCGCATCGGCAACGCAGGCAGACGATGTGTCGACTGCTGTAGTTATTATTGGATTTAACGTCAGGCCCGAGGCGCGCGTCTCCGATATTGCAAAGCACGAAGATGTGGACATTCGCCTGCATTCGATCATCTATAAGGTCGAGGAAGAGATCAAGGCCGCGATGATCGGAATGCTCGATGCCATAGAAAAAGAAACGATCCTTGGAAAGGCACTGGTCCAGGAGATCTTCAAGGTATCCAAAATCGGCACCATCGCCGGATGTCGCGTAACGGACGGTCTTATCAGGCGTCAGGCAAAAGCGAGGCTTATCCGAGACGGCGTCGTCGCATGGGAAGGCGATATAGCCTCGCTCAAGCGGTTCAAGGAAGACACTAATGAGGTTAAGAACGGGTTCGAATGCGGTATCAGTCTCGTAAATTTCAATGACATCAAGGTCGGAGATGAGATCGAGGCTTATGTTATCGAGAGGATCGCGGCTACAGAGCTATAATTTACTTTTCGAAGGTGCCAACATGATCACAGAAATACGAGAGAGAATCACTGTTCTGCCAGGCGGGCGCATTGAAATCCCAACGTCCCCGTTCGATGAGGGCATCGAAGTAGACGTTATAATCCGTCGTAACCCAGCTGCCGAAGAAATGGACGCGACCGAGTATTTACTCTCTACCGAAGCAAACCGAAAACGAATGGATGAGGCTCTGGAAGAGCTGAAACATCCGGAAAACTTTATTCCTCTTGATATGGAGGATTATGAAAGACGTCTTACTGAGTCCTAGGGCTCAGCAGGAACTTGATTATTGGGCCCAGGCGGATCCGGGAATGGTTCTGAAGATTTTCAGCCTTATCAGAGATATTCAGCGAGATCCGTTTCGCGGATTGGGCAAACCAGAACCGATGCGACACAAATATCGCGGACTGTGGTCGAGGCGAATTACACAGGAACACCGGCTGGTGTATTCGGTGACTGATGAGAATATTTCTGTTGTTTCGTGCCGCTTTCATTACGACAAATGAGACGGCCGGAGCGCTTAGGCGAAGCGTTAAAAATTGAGATCTCTGAGGTGGTCGGATTCGAACTCGACGATCCGCGGCTCGAGATGGTTACCGTGACCGATGTTGAAGTGGCAAGCGATTTGCGTGACGCTAAGGTCTACGTGCTGATCCGAGGTACACAGCAAGAGGTCGATAAAGCCTTGAAAACCTTGAGGCACGCTGCTACATACGTGAGGCAGCAAGTGGCGATGAATTTGGATCTTCGCCATGCCCCGCACATTCATTTTGTGCGTGACACCGCCGAGGAAAATGCTTCGCGTGTGTCAGAGATCCTTCAGGATCTCGAGATCAAGGGGGAAATTAATGAAGGATGAAGGACAAACGCGTGAGGCCGTGCCTCAACTGTGATTTTTCGCGGTCCTGCTAATAAGTGTTAAGCCAAGTAGTAGAGTTAATTGAAAATAAGAATAAGTTTGCGATCACCACGCATATCAAGCCTGACGGGGATGGCGTGGGCTCGTCTCTCGGACTTTTTTGGCTCTTGAGATCGCTCGGAAAGGAAGCCGAGGTCATTGTTCACGGGACCGTTCCGCCCGCCTATTGCAGCCTGCCCGGGGCGGATCAGATTCGCGATACGACAAGTCTGGACGAAACTTACGACGCGGTTTTTGTGATCGAATGCTCGGACGTCACAAGACCGGGGATCGCCGGTCTTGAAGATCAGTTCACGGTGAACATCGATCACCATTCCACCAGCGAGCATTTTGGAACCATTAACTGGATCGATTCTACCGCCTCGGCCGTTGGCGAGATGATCTACAATCTTTGCAAAGCGATCGGCGGACGGATAACCAAAGACATTGCCGAATGCGTTTATATGGCGTTGGTCACCGACACCGGGTCATTCCATTTTTCAAATACATCTGAGCGTACCCTAAAAGTGGCCTCTGAACTTGTGAAAGCGGGCGCAAAGCCGTCGAAGATCGGAGAGGCAGTTTACAATAATTATCCCTGGTCGCGGATCGAACTGATGAGACAGGTGCTCGACACAGTAAAACGTGACGAGACCGGTCGGGTTGCCTCACTCAGGCAGTCACTGGAAATGAGGCAGATCGCCGGTGCGGTAGATGGCGACAATAATGGCTTTGTCAACATCCCACTTGCGGCCCGTGATGTTCTCGCAGTGGTTTACATGCGAGAGGTCGGCCCCGGAAGATATCGTGCCAGCCTGCGGTCTAAAGGTGATATCAACGTCGCGAAAGTTGCCGAGAAGTTTGGCGGCGGTGGTCACAAGAATGCCGCCGGATTGAGCGTTGAGGGCGACTGGGAACGCAGCGAAAGCGAATTGATCAAAGCCCTGAACGAGGCTATCGACGAGAACCAACAGCTTCAGGGTTAATTCTTCAGATCGCCGCACATCTGATGAAAAAGACCAGCCCCTCAATTGAAGCGCAGCCGCATAGACAAAAGCTCGAAAGACTCGGCTTACAGGCCGTTCGGGCATACACCTACAATACTCCGATAAAAAAGGGCACATACCGTCTGTTTATGATGGCGTTAAAGCTGTGCAGGTATCCGCATGTTGGATTGCCGGCCCGGACTACGGACGGGCGTTCGCTGTCCGTAGACCTGACGTCCGGCATGGAAGAGCCGGTTTTTTTTCACGGTGAGTATGAGCCGGTGTTGACGCTCATCGCGGCCCGATTGATCGGCCGAGGGGATGTGTGCCTGGATGTCGGGGCCAACTTTGGGTGGTACACGACCTTGTTCGCGACGCTGGTTGGGGACAAAGGCTCGGTCCACGCATTTGAACCTGTACCACGGATGTTCGGCCAGCTTACGGACAATTACCAACTGCTCGAAAAACCGGACCACGTTTTTATAAATAAGGCCGCGTTGGGAAATAAATGCGGCCTGGTGACAGTTAATCTATTCGACGGTAAGTCCACGGGCCACGCGTCGATATCAGATCAGGGTCAAAAGAACATTGAGGGGGTTGAATGTCAGCTGATCACTCTCGATTCATATCTGTTGGAAAAAAATATCCCGAACGTAGATTTCGTAAAAGTCGATATTGAGGGCGGCGAATTGATGTTTCTCGAAGGTGCCCGCCGGCTCTTTGCACAGGGTGTTCCTCCTATTTTCCTAATGGAAATGTCGCGCGAACTGGGTCAGCATTTTGGCTACCTTCCTAACGATCTGCTTGCATTTCTTAACCGCGAAGCTGAATATTATTTTTACTCGGTAGACGAAACGCGCGGGCGCGTGCGGCAGATCACGGCATTTGACCCTGAGGATATAGGTGCAAATGTTTTTTGTATTCCGGCGGCCGCCCGGGACGACAAGCACGAAGCCATAAGCAAATTTCTCGATACATAATGGTTGAAACAAAGGAAAAAAGATATAAGTGGCGCCGCGGCGATTATCGCGAGAAGACCAAGGGACTCTTAATGCTGAATACGGGCGACGGTAAGGGCAAAACCACGGCCGCGATCGGTGTTATGGTGCGGGCCGCCGGCCGGGGCATGGAATGCTGCATGGTCCAATTCATGAAATCGAAAACCGACCGTTACGGCGAACACGAATCCTTTGAAAAACTCGGGATTGAGATCCATACGATGGGGGCGGGATTTACGTGGGACACGAACGATAAATCAACCGATATCAAAACGTCAGAAGAAACATGGGCCCTTTGCGTTGACAAGATGCGGAGCGGGGAATACGACCTGTTGGTTTTTGACGAGCTGCTATATGTTCTCAGCTATGGTTTTCTCGACATTGATGCGGTGATCGCAGAGATCCGCGAAGTGCGAGCGAGCCAGCCTCACCTGCACCTGATACTGACCGGTAGAAATGTTGATGACGCTTTGCAGAAAATCATCGACGAGGCAGAGCTCGTCACAGAAATGCGTGAGATAAAGCATCCTTTCCACGCTGGGATCTACGCTCAGCAGGGAATCGAGTTTTGAGTTATCAGTTTTCAATTATCAGTTAGCAGTTATTTCGATGAAACAAGCCGTCGAAAAACGAAACCCCTCTGGAATAGGCGACTACGCCGCGCTCGCCATGACTACGTGGGGCGTTGGTTACATTCCTGGTGCACCGGGAACTTATGGTTCGGCGATAGCAGTCGCTATCTATCTTGGGATCAGCAGCTGCGTTGCTTATTGCACGGCCCTTTTACCGACGAGCGCAGCCGGAGGCGTAATCACTGCCGTAATCGCCTTTTCCCTGGGAGCTTTTTGTCTGGCCGGCATATTGGCATCGACAAAAGCGGTACCTTTGCTTGGCAATTCTGACCCGTCGGAGGCCGTGGTGGACGAACTGATGGGTCAATTCATCACTTTCCTTTTTGTTCCGTTTGGTTTGAGCTGGCCCTTCATCCTCGCCGGGTTTCTCCTATTTCGACTTTTTGACATCTGGAAGCCTTACCCCATCGACGATCTGCAAATATTGCCCGGCGGGCTAGGAATCTGCGCCGATGACATCGTTGCCGGCGTCTATGCCGGTATTTGCCTTGCCATACTTTATGCGATATATCTGGCCTTATGATCTACCATGTGCTGCCCGGCGATTCGATCGTTGAAGAGTTTTCAAGAACAGGAATTGAAGGCGAAACGGTGATATGTCGCGAATGCCTTATCGTCGGCGATGTCGATGCCGACATCTTGCCCGATCTTTGGGATCAGCGGGCCCGTTTTATACTGTCCGAATACGGCGAGGACGAGATCGTTTATCATGAAACTGTAGCCGACGAACTCTCGCGGCTGGTCGATCTCGGCGAGACCGACGAAGTCAATCTCTGGTTCGAATACGAACTGTTCTGCTCGGTCAATATGTGGTTTTGTCTGTGGCTCTTGCGCGAAACCGGAGCGGCCGTGTTTCGCGTCGAACCTGCTGTACTAAAAGATGAAGAACGCTGGGAAGGATTTGGCTATCTCGGTTTTGCTGAGCTGCAAAAGTGCTACGAGCAACGCAGCAAATTTACTACAAGAGAGATCGAACTAGGTGCTGAGCTATGGAATGCATTTCGAAAAAACGATCACGAAAAACTTATCGAGCTTTCAAAGGCCGACCAAGATTGCTTTCCGTATCTCGCCGAGGTCTGTGAAGCCGCGATCGAACGCGATACCCGGCCCGCCGAAATAATTGCCGAGATCCAGTTTGAAGGCAAAACCGATCTCGATGAGGTCTTTCCAGAATTCAAGCGCCGTGCCGGCGTTTACGGCTTCGGTGATCTGCAAGTCAGCCGTCTATTGGATCAACTCTGATCCCTGGGTTGCCCGTTGGCATCCGGTTCTTCAGCCGCAATGTCTTCATCCCCTTGAAATATCCAGCCCCGCCGCCAGAAGTACCATAGCAGCACCGCTGTTAGGGCCGCCATAAATAAGAGCGTCAGGTAGTAACCGATGGGGCTCTTTAGCTCGGGCATATATTCGAAATTCATCCCGTAAATACCTGCGATCAGTGAGAGCGGCAAAATAATAGCTGAGATCACAGCCAATGTTTTCATTACCTCGTTAGTCTTATTCGCGATAACAGAGAAGTGAATGTCGAAGAGGCTGCTGACCAGATCGCGGTACGATTCGGATACATCGGTGATCCTTACCAGATGGTCGTGAACATCGCGATAAAAAGGTAACACTGGCGGCGGAATCTGGGGAAACTCGCCGTGCGATAAGCGATAGAGAGCTTCACGCTGACGGGCTGAGATGCGCCTTAGGCGGGCGACACTCCGCCTGAGATCCATTAACTCACCGAGTACCGAATTGCTCGAGCGCCCCATTATAAATACTCGATCCTCAAAATCATTTATCGACCGGTCAAAGTCATCAACGATCGGCATATAGTGATCGATCAGCTCGTCGAGAATCGAATGAAGCAGGTAAGCGGCCCCACGTTCGCAGACAAAGGTGCTGCTGCGGATCTTCTGTTTCACGTTCTTAATGCTGAGAAATCGCTCTACGTGAAACGTGACCACGAAATTCGGGCCGAGATATCCGTCCAGTTCTTTTGTCGCGAAATTGGTCGGGCCGGTCTCGCCCGGTTTGATTCCGTGGACGATAAAGAAAAGATAATCCGGAAACGCCTCAACCTTTGGCTGGTTCCGTACCTCTACACAATCTTCGATCGTAAGTGGGTGAAAGCCAAAGACATCGATCAGTACACTCTTGGCCTCCGCAACCCGCTCGTCAGTTTCGCCCGATAGGTCAACCCAAACGACATTCGACCGGTCGGCGAGCAGCGTAGGAAGTTCCTCCCGCGTGAAACCATCCTCCACGCGATCCGAGCCATATCTATAAACGAAAATTTCCATAAGGTTGGGGCGTTAACCTACTAAGTATAAGCAATACCTCGAAAAATAGAACCGGGAATATAAAATGAATCTTATTCTCATAGTTCTGACAACTCCCATGGGAAACTTGCAATGCCCTCCTATTTTTGGGACACTCTTCGACTACACTTCAGGGAAATGGTGTCTTCCCTTAACAAACCGCTAAAGAGCTGATGACGCCTGTTCATTAATCCTTTATGGACAGGAATATTTTATTTGTAGGACTGGGCGGCATGCTCGGCAGCATGGCGCGGTATCTTGTCGCGTATCTTTTTGCGAGGGCCTCTGTCGGGGGATTTCCATACGGCACGTTTGCAGTTAACGTAGCCGGATGTTTTGCCGTGGGCGTCATCTTTGGGCTTTCAAATCGTTTTGAATGGCTGACCCCTGAATGGCGGTTCTTTCTGGCGACTGGATTCTGCGGTGGATTCACGACGTTTTCTTCATTTGCGTACGAAAATTTAATGCTTTTCGAAAACCGCGACTACGGAAC